>PLZN01000331.1 GCA_003152195.1 Acidobacteriaceae bacterium | reverse complement strand
AATGTAGAAACTCCAGGCTCATGCCGGAGGCATGAGCGCGATCGGTAAAATTTAATGTCAAACGAGAGCGCATTTAAACTCCAGTCTCAAAGTTGCAAAGCATTTCAAGCTGCCCCCTGCTTGCGTTGTGCGCACGCAAGGTAAGTGCGGTGCGCCTGCTCGGTATGGATGGCGGTCTGACATTTACACTGCGGCTGCATGGCACAGTCATTGCGGGCGATCCATCACCGTCTGCACCAGATCGCCAAGCTGTTTTGCGGTGAACTGGTTGCCCTCGATGTTGGTTGCCAGGCGCCCCTGGCGATCGATGACGACGGTATGCAGCGTGTGGGTGAGTAGGCTCTCCTCGCTCCAGAAGTTCATGCCGAACATCCCGGCGACCTGCCTTATCTGCGGCAGCGGCCCGGTGAGAAAATGCCAGACCTCGGGATTGGCCTTGAAGACGCCGGCATACCGGGTCAAGGTGGCGCCCTGGTCATGGTCGGGATCGATCATGATGGTCAGCAGAACCAGATCGCGTCCGGCGCGGTCGTGAAAACGCCGTTCGACGGTGGACAGGTTATTGGAGAGACGGAAGCAATAGTTCGGATTGGGGCAGCGCGAGTAACCAAAGGTGAGCGCGACGACCTTACCTTCCAGTTGGGAGAGATGGATTTGCGCTTGCGCCTGATCGGTCAGCGCGAAGTCTGGCACCTGTTGCCCCACAGTCACGATCTTTGCGACGACCGATGGATCCATGACCCGGTGTAGCGCCGATAGCTCGCCGGCCTCCACCGGCTCCGGTTCGAAGTTTGCTGCCGTACCCGCCTGGATGTTTTCCGCGTAGAACACCTTTTCACGCTCGACCATGGTAAAGCGAACAGTTTCGCCCGGCTTCAACGCCGGCAACGCCTTGGAGTCGGGCACCACGAAGGGCATCTCCATGGCGTCCATGTAGCCGGGGATGGCATCGCAGGAGACGACGAGCGAGCGTTGCGCCACGTCCACCTTGAGCACGATTCCTTTTGCAGGATGCTCCTCCAGAGCCAGGACCCGAGGCCCTCCCAGCAACGCTACCGATAGCAAAATCGCCGCGATCTTCATCGTTTCGCTTACCTCCACGAATCACTTCGCCACGGCGGCTGTCTTATTTTCACCCAATCGAGCGGGCTGCCGCTTGAGCTTGGTATACCCGGTTGCAAATTCCTGGATGGCGATGAATTGGTTCTTGTGTACCTGGGCAAACCGCTGCCTGGTATTCGTCGCCGGCCACCACACATCCAGGCCGAGGATGCGCGCACCGTGTCCCAGTCCGATGTGTTGCTCCAGCGGGTTTACGCCAAAGGAACTCGTGTCGCCCACCGTACGGTAGATGAACCGGGCAGCACCTCCGTCATTCTCAACCGTGATCTTGATCTGCGCCCCGACCGCAGATCGGTTGCTCTTCACACCCGCCAGCCGTACGTTGATCCAGTCGTTGTCATTGCCCGGGTTCTGGAAGACGCGCATCGTGTGTTTATCGGAGGGCACGGCGCCACCCGTCTGCGCAAGGATGTCTTCATGACCTGTTCGCTCCAGATCGGCGAAGACTACTCCGTGCCCCTTATGCAATTCGCCCGTGCCCGAGGAGGCCGTGATGTCGACGAAGCTCTTGCCCTCCTTGTTGCGCAGGAGGACGTGTGGCATCAGCGAGGCAAACGACGGCGTGCCCATGCCGAGATAGATATCGAGAAAGCCGTCGTTGTCGACGTCGCCAAAATTCGCGCCCATGGGCATGAAGACTTTGTCCAGACCCACTTGCGCGGTCACGTCCTGAAAAGCGCCGTTGTGCAGATTGCGGTAGAGCTTGACGGTCTCCGCTTGATAGGGAAGGCCGAGATAGCTGCGCATGACCTGGTCAACGGAGGGGAGGTAGTCGTCGACGAACAGATCGGGCCAGCCATCGTTGTCGTAGTCGAAAAACCAGGTGGCGAAGCTGTAGTAGGGCGTCTGCACGCCCGCCTGTTTGGCGATCTCGGTAAAGGTGCGGTCATGGTTGTTGTGGTAGAGAAAATTTGCGCCCACGGTGTTGGAGACGTAGAAGTCGACATATCCGTCGTTGTCGTAGTCCGCGGCGACGACTGCCTTGGTGAACGCTGTTTGATCCACCCCGGCCGCGTGCGAGATATCCTCGAAGGTCCCGTCTCCCTTGTTGCGGAACAACTGGCTGGGTGTATTTTCGTTGCCGATAAATAGATCGAGGTAGCCGTCGTTGTCCACGTCTGCAAAGACCGCGGTTTGCGAGGCGGTCACGGGTTCGCCCAGACCGCTCTCCTGGGTTACGTCGGTGAAGGTTCCATCGCAGTTGTTGCGCAGCAGGGATCTCCGCATGGGGGATTCCCACCCGCCGCGCAGGACGAGCAGATCCATGCACCCATCGTTGTTGTAATCGGCCGCGACCATGTTGAGTCCACCCAACTGGTTCGAGAGGCCAGCCTGGACGCTGCGATCGGTAAAGGTTCCGTCTCCGTTGTTGTGGAAGTAGTGCATGCTGTCGCACATATCCGTGCTCGACGTGACGACATCGAGCCGGCCATCGTTGTCGAAATCGTCCACGACGAGGCCGCCGGCTCCGGCGAAGACATTCAATCCGGCGGCGGGAGCGACATCGGTAAAGCGCCCCACACTCTCCTTCGATTCGAAGACACTCAACGGGATCAGGTATTTCGGTGGAACCTTGGCCGGGTACTCGCCCAGCGTCATATACGCCAGGTTCAACAGCCACTTAACAGCCAGATTGTTCGGCGCCCGCTCCAGGGATTGGAGAAGGTACTGAACGGCCAGCTCGGAATCCTCCCGCTTGGCGTAGTGCGCGCCGGGATGCAATGGGGGGAAGATGTCCTGGCTGCCCGAATCGCGGTACACGCCGTTTTCCATCTCAGACTTGTGCAGGTAGGCGACTCCCAAGGTTTCCTGCATATAGGTCACCGCATCGGGAAGGCTGGATTGAGCGATCTGATACTGAATCGTCCATTCGCGGATCGCGCTGTCCATGTCTCCCATGTATGCCTTGAGCTGCGCCAGGGCCCCATGGCTGTAAAAGCGGTCGGAGGGGGAGACTTTGTCTGGATCGGCATCNNCCAGCAAGGCTGACTCCGCTGTGATCATGCCCGAAGCGTTGAGATCCCCGAGAATGGCTCCAGAATCGAGAAGGGAACGGATTCGCTCGGGACCCAGATCCGGCGCGCGGGGGGCGGCCGGCAAGATGGTAAGGATGGCGAACCCCGATGGTGGTATGGGGACGACGTTCGTAAACTGCCCGGCACTGATTCCGCGCAAGGCGTCTCCTAACTCGGGCCGAAGACTCGCGGGGCTCAACCGCCCCAGATATCCGCCATCGCCGGCGGTCGTGTCGATGGATTTTTCCTTGGCCAGCACGCCGAAGTCCGCGCCTGCCTTGAGCTGCTTCAGGATCGCGTCGGCATCTTCGGCCCTGGCGGTGATCAGGACGCCCAACTCGACTTCCTGCGCGGCCGCTGCCTGCTGCGCCTGCGTTCTGGGCAGGAATCCGATGAGAGCCAGCAGCGCGAGCAAGAACCCGCCTAGAGCGGCGCTCTGGCGGGCTAAGAATTTTCCAGTGTTGTAGCTTTGCACGTTTCCTCAAGCGTCAGAGCCGCATAAGGCAACAACAACGCTGGCCAGGCACAACATTCGGCGGGCTGTGCAGAGGTATTGTCTGGCCTCTCCGATGAAATGAGCGCGACCGATCCATGAAGGCTTCGACCGCGCAGAATTGTCTGTTGTGACCGGAGTGCTCCGGCCCCGCCTCTCAGAAAACGAACTTGCCGCTCATCTGTAATATTCGGTTAAGGTTTGCCTGGTTGGTGCCGATCGCCCCAAAGGAGCTCGGGCTGTTCAGATCGGAGCCTGGCGCGCCGAAGATCGGGTGGTTGAGCATGTTAAAGGCCTCAGCACGGAATTCGAATCGCATCTGTTCCTTGAGGGGGAACGAGCGAATGACAGATGCCGTAACATCGATCCACCTTTGAGCTTGCAGAGTGTTGCGGCCCCCGTTCCCGTACGTGTATTGCGCAGGAATCGCGTAGGCTGCGGTGTTGAACCATTCCGCTTTCGTCTTATTCCCAAGATGGGGGCTGCCCACCAGGTTGGCGCGTTCGTAGCCAGTGTTTCCGATGTTGGCGATATCCGCGCCGGTGGTCACGGTGAAAGGCTGTCCGTTGCGAAAGGTGAAAATACTGTTGATTTGCCAATTACCCAGGACGTAGTCACTAAAGCGGTTGCCGGTGGAAAATCTCTTGCCAGCTCCGATCGGGAGTTCATAGAGAGCGTTCGCGGAGAGTACGTTGGGAACGTTGGTCCCGGAATTCCCGCGGGAAGCTCCGGGATCGTACGGATTCTGCACCACTGTCCCTTCCACGCCGAACCAGCCGTCGTCTACCGCCTGGGCTTTGGACCAGGTGTAGGCTACCTGGTAGGTGAAGCCATTGGTATAGCGCTTGTCCAGTTGCACCTGAAGGGCGTTGTAGTTGCCAGTGCCGACGCTACGGTCATAAAAGGTTGGAACGCTGTAGGGATAAAGCGCCCTTGGTTGCGTATCGCCGGGACCCGGTGTGAGAGCGGTGTTGTATTCGCCGCCGACGTTGGTGCGATGCGACGAGGAGCCGACGTAATCCACCCTCAAGGCCAATGAATTGCTCAACTGCCGCTGCACGCCAAAGTTGAACTGCTCCGAGTAGGGGTTCTTGATGTGCGGGTCGAAGAACCACTGGTTATTCGTGAACGGTGTGGCAGGCGGGAAGAGTCCGCCTCCGCCGGCGCCGCCAAAGGGATCCTGGGAGGTTATCGTCGGTGCCGGCGAGGCGGTGGTGGGTTGATTCGCAGTGGAAGCCAGAATCTGCTGGCCGATATCAGGCCATGCGCCCTCGAAGTTCTGGGCCATCTGGGTAACTGCCGCCCAGTCATCGAAGACGATGCCGAAGGCGCCGTGGACCACTGTTTTGTCGTCCAGTTTGAAGGAGAAGCCGAATCGCGGCCCGTAGTTGGTGTGGACGTTGTGGGTGATCTTCCGGTTGGGACTTACCACGACATGAGCGGGCAGAGTTCCGTTGCCCGGGATGCAGGGTGCAAAGCCGCGAACGGTGCACGGGGGCGGCAGCACCTGCACGATAAAAGTGCCATTTCCGAAATCCATATCGCCGGATTCAATCCCACCCTGCTTGCCGATGGTCGCATTGGTTCCATACGCGGGCAGGAAGGGGTAGTCGTAGCGCAGTCCATAGTTCAGGGTGAGCCGTGGCGTGGCCTTCCAGGAATCCTGGAGGAAGGCGCTCAGCAGGCCGCCTGGCCTTTCTACCTCATCCACGTTGCGGCGATTCGCACCCGAGGGAACGTTCAGCAGAAAAGAGGAGAAGGGGTCGCCCGTGGCTACATTCGGAAACTGGGGAGCAGCTGTTTGCGGAGCACTAAAACCCAGGGAAATCTGGGACAGCGGACTGGCAAAGTTAGCGGTGTCGAATCCCAAACCAAACTTCACTTCGTGGCTTCCGATGATGCGCGTATAGGTGCCGCGAAATTCCTGGCTGTCAGTAGCCTTGGGCGTGTCGTCGATGCTCTCACCTCCGTTCCCAAAGCCGCTGATGCCGGGAGATGGGAGCAGAGAACCCCCATTGGCGCCGGCAAAGTTCCCGGCAAATGCCGTGGAAAATCCAACGGCAGAGAGAATTTCCGCTGTCGAGGCGGTAAAGCGCGTGGTTGAATTGTCAGAGACCGTGGTGCGCGCATATTGCCCCTGCACAATCTGGGTGGGGCTGAAAACATGGACGTAGCTGCCTCCCCAGTTGCGGGCCTGGATTGGATGATGCGTAAGCAGATTGGGAAGGCCTCCCGACGAGTTCACCGTGCTGTTGATGAAGCTGTAGCGGAACCATGCCGAATCCTTCGACCCGAAGTTCTGGTCTACGCGGACATCGAACTCATTCTGGACTTGCGTCAACGGGGTGGTGTCGAGGGCGTTGGCCGGGTACGCACCACTGGTGTTCGGGGTGCCGAAAAAGGGACCTGCCGCGGGAAAGACAAACTTTGCGTAAGCAACCATTCTTTGGTCAATCAGGGCTGCGGGAATCTGATTGCCGGGAAATGCCGGTCGGGTGAAGCTGTTGCCGACTGCCGTTGTGGCGAAGGGATTGTAGATTTGCGGTTGCGCATTGTCAGCCTCGTTGCCGCTCAACTCCGTCGCAGTAGGCACCAGCAAATCGGTATCCGATGGCTTCGAGTACCGGAAGCCCTGATAGGCGCCGAAGAAGAAGGTCTTGTTCCTGCCGTTGTATAGCTTCGGAATCAGGACAGGACCGCCTACGGAACCGCCAAACTGGTTCTGATGATAAGCAGGCTTGGCTTGCCCCACAGGCAGAAAGTAGTTGCGCGCGTCGAAGACGGTATTGCGGAGATACTCCCAGGCCGCACCGTGCAGACTGTTGGTGCCTGTCTTGGTGACCACATTCACCACGCCGCCCAGCACGGAGCCGAATTCCGCGTCGTCGGTGTGCGAAACCACCTTGAATTCCTGGATGGCATCGATGATCGGGGCAACGGCATACGTACTTTCCAGCGCGCCGTAATCGTACAATCCGTCCATCAGAAAGAAGTCGCTGCGGTTGGTCTGCCCATTGATGGCGGGAAAGGAGTAGTCCGAACCAATGGCAACGGCAGCCCCAAAGCCGCCGCCGTTTTGCATTCCTGCGCTCTGCCCGGTCATGATGGGCACCACACCTGGAGTGAGCGAAAGCAGTGAGGTGAAGTTCCGGCC
>PLZN01000348.1 GCA_003152195.1 Acidobacteriaceae bacterium | reverse complement strand
GCGTCGCTTACGAGTACTTCCAGAATGACGACCTTGATGCGAGAAATTACTTCAATTCGGGGGCGAAGGCGAGAGTTCGGTTCAACAACTTCGGCGGATCGTTCGGCGGCCCGATGCCGATCCTGAAAGACAAGTTGTTCTTTTACTTCGATTACGACCAAATCATAAACCCCACCCAATCGACGGAGGTCACCACCGTACCGACCGCCGCCATGGAATCGGGGTATTTCGATCCTGCGGTCTTCGGGGTCATAACTGATCCCACCACCGGCCTGCCGTTTCCGGGCAACCAGATTCCAGCCGCCCGTTTTGATCCAGTGGCTGTCGCCATTCAGAAGTTTTACCAGGCGCCGAACATCCCGGGGCTCGTCGCCAACAACTACCGCTACCTGCAAACTTCCAGCAATCCTTCGCGAATCACGTTTGGACGACTGGACTACAACCTGACGGATAAGAACCGGATCAACTTCACGATACTCGTGCACGCAGCCCCGCTGCATAGCACCCTGAACACCATAGATCCGATCGATACTCAAACCAATGCAGGCGACGGGGTTTCAGCCCAGATTTCAGACGTGCACACCTTTGGCCCGAAACTAGTAAACGAAGCGCGATATTCATTTGTCAGGCAGGGCAACTGGTTTCTTCCCGGCAGCTTGAACAAGGGTTATCCGGCCAAGATCGGCTTGCAGTATGCAAAAGTGGATATGTTCCCGACCGTCACCATCGATGGAATCGGAGGTAACAACACCACGCTCAGCCCACAAACAAACGCAATCTATATCGAGAACGCCTTTGATCTGTCAGATGTCGTAACCATGGTTCGTGGCAAACACGTACTGCACTTCGGTGCTGACCTCCTGTTGCAACAGGATAACTCGACACCGTGGGGAAACCTCAACGGGGCGAGCCTGACCTTCACTGGCCAATACACCTCCGCCAATGCCAATATCGGCTATTCGGACTTTTTGCTGGGTGACGTACAGCAGTGGTCCGCTCTGGACCAGCCATCCGCGGGAATGCGATCCAAACTCCCAGCGGTGTTTGTTCAGGACGATATCAAGCTTCTACCGAGTCTCACGGTGAACCTCGGGCTGCGGTGGGAGGTCCACGGCGGGTTTAGCGAGCAGAATAACAAGGCGGGCAGCTTTGATCCAACGCTCATTAACCCCATCACCAATACTCCGGGATCTATTTGGTTTGCGGGCGACCAGGGACGGACCCAGGCTTTCACGACAGTCTACGAGAACGTTCTGCCCCGAATTGGGTTTGCCTGGGCACCGAGGCCCGACTGGGCTGTGCGGGGAGGCGTCGGCCAATTCGCAACCTTGTGGAGCATGGACGTCGACGGTTCCCCAATCGGCTTCGGCGACGCCAGCACCGGGAGTATCTCCTCTAATATCGGCACGCCCCCGGTGGTACAGCTTTCGGGTACTGGTACAAACCTGCCCTATATCGTCGGGCCAAACAAGAATCCTGGCGCCTACAACGGCCAGGGGGGCGGAAACATACCGTACATGCCCGAGCACACCCCGGTTGGCAAAATTTGGCAATGGTCGCTGGGTGTCGAGCGCCGGCTTCCTCTGAATATGACGGCGGAAGCGGCTTACGTCGGCAGCCGCGGATCCGGGCTACAGTTTCAATCGGATATCAACCAGGTGCCTGCGAATAAACTTGGAGGCGGTCAGAACGCACGGCCATTTGCCCAGTATCTAGGCATCGGCCCCTCGGTCCCCGGTGCCCTGACCGGGACGTACAACAATATTTCCAATTACAACGCGTTGCAGCTGACGCTCCAGAAGCAGATGGGTTTCGGGCTGCTGGCCAATGTCAATTTCACCTATAGCAAGATGCTGGACGACCAGGATACGTCGGGTTGGGGCAGCCACTACGGTAACGCGTACTATCAGGATGCTTTTAATCCATCAGCGAACTACGGGCCCTCTAATTTTAATACGCCGAAGATGTTCAAGGGCTACCTGGTGTATATGCTGCCGGTTGGAGGTGGGCATCAGCTCCTGAACCACGGAATCGGGGATGCTCTGCTAGGCGGCTGGAAGGCTTCGTCTATGTTCATGGCCCAGTCGGGTACTCCATTCACCCCGATCATGTCCTCTGCGAGCAATGACGGCGCTCTGGATGGGGAATGGTACCCAAATCGTGTAGGCAATCCCCACGTGTCGAATCCATCGATTAGTCAATGGTTCAATCAGCTCGCGTATGCGACCCCAGCGAATAATACATTTGGCAACAACGGACGAAACACGCTCTATGGACCGGATCTCACCGACATTGATTTATCTATAGGCAAGACCTTCGGTATCCCAAAGTGGGAATCGGCGCACTTTGAGATTCGGATGGATGCCACGAATTTCATAAACCATCCAAGCTTTAATAGCCCGAATAACCAACTCAGCGCGGCGGCTCTTGCATCGGGCATCGCGAATCCAAGCGTAGCCTCGATTACATCCACCACCAACAACGGCCGCACCATGCAGGCCTACGGCAGATTCTCCTTCTAGGAGGATCAGTAGAAGGGCGTTTCTGAAAACCAGAAGGACGGCGGCATCCGCCGTCCTTCTTTATTGCCGGCAGAGCATGCAAATTCGGCGATATCATTGGCGACGATGAATCGTTGCGCTCGATCCATGGAATGTCTATGCCCGTGGCAACCTTGGCGTGATGCTACCTTTTCAAGGAGACGATGCCGACGCGATTCCGCAACTACGAGCTGCTCCAGACGGCGGCCTACTTGCGGTGCGATCCTAGCCTGCATTTCTCACCCGAGTTGTGGGGAGGAACGACAGCGTTTTGTTCGGCACGGTAGGTAGCGCCCGCGAACAGGGGTGACCCATATCTCCCAACTCTTTTGTTGGGTGGTGAGAAATCCGGACGAGTGTCCTGATTTGTTAATTCGTGCACATATTTTGTCATCCCGGCCGGAGCGAACCCGGATTTCCTACCGGGCGGCACTATCTATGGCCCCGTGTGCGGCTTTCTTTAAGGAAAGCCGCAGGAAGTTCGCTGATTCACCAACCCCGACAGGAAATCCTGGGGAGCGGAGTGGNNAGGAGCGGCCTGTGATAACAAGAAGAAGCTTTGTCAAGGTCGGGTCCTTGCTTGGCTGTGTCGCGGCAACCGGTGAGGCTCGATCGCTGGCCTTGGCACAAGACAATTCTCCCGCTGACAACAACTCTCCAACCGGCGATCCTTGGACCAGCGGTGGAATGGGTATATCTTCCACCAGCCTGGTTATTCATCGCCATCCGGCGGGGCCGCTGCGAGACAATTCCATCGCTTATCTGGAGTATTGCCACAGCCTCGGCGCCATCGGTGTTCAGATGGAGGTCAAGGGCGATCTGGCCAAATTTCGTCAACGAGCCGAAAACCTCAATATGTTCATTGAGTATGAGGCCAGGCTGCCCGAACGCCCGGATGACGATCTGTATGTCTTCGAGAAGTCTCTCGAAGACGCCAAGGCGGTCGGCGCAACTTGCATGCGTGTCGTCAGCACCACCCATCGACGCTACGAGTTTTTTACGGCAATGGCGGATTACCAGGATTGGAAGAACCGCAGTACCGCAGTCGTCGAAAAGATCGTGCCCCTCGCCGAGAAACACAGGGTCATCCTGGCAATGGAGAATCATAAGGACCGCACCGCGGATGAGTTTGCGGCGTTATTGAAGCAGATATCCAGTGAGTACTACGGATCGTTGATCGATTTTGGCAATAATATCGCTCTATGTGAGGAGCCCATGAGTGTGGTCAGCAAGCTGGCGCCCTATGTGAAAAGCATGCATCTCAAAGACATGGCGGTGAAGCGATACGATCAGGGCTTTCTGCTTTCCGAGGTGGTCTGCGGGAGAGGCTTCTTAGACCTGAAGGGCATGGTCACCCGGTGCCGCCGTTCGAATCCCAAGGTTCACATCAATCTGGAGATGATTACCGGGCCATGTTTTGAAGGTTCCAGTGGAGACCGATGTATATTGGGTCACTTTTCCAGACCGTCGCGCGACCGTTCTGCCGGCTATTCTAAAGCTCGTGAACGAGTACGCCTCACAGGAAATGCCGCGGACCGACAACTTGTCCCAGGACGAGTTGTTGGCACGCGAGGAAGACAACAATCGACGCTCTTTGGTTTGGGCAAGAAACAACCTGGCGGTTTCCTGGCTTGCTTGAGTATGCGACCTGCCTTCGTTACAGCCCGTCGTCTTTTGCCAGATATCAAATTTGGTTATCGATCTCAAAAGGATTTTTTGCATGCGCCATCCACTTCTCATTGCGATTTCCGCCGGTGGTTTAGCGCTTCTTGCGGCAATAGCGATTAGCCAGGAAACGCAAAACGCCGCTGCGCCCAGCAACGCGCCGAGGACGAACACCACGCCGGCTGGCGGGAGCCGCGCCGGCTTCAACGGCACGCCGGAACAACGGGCCGCTGCGACCCGCGTCTTTCTCGGTCTTGGTTCCGAGCCGGACAAGGCTGCAGCGGCACGCGGCGCGCCGATCTTCCAGCAGAACTGCGCCTTCTGCCACGGATCTCAGGCTCACGGCGCGGAAGGCCCCAGCCTGATCACCTCGGACGTCGTGCTCGGCGACGAGCATGGCGAGCATCTGGTGGGGTTCCTGAAAAGCGGCCGCCCGGAAAAGGGCATGCCATCCTTTGCCGGCTTACCCGATGATCAGCTCAAAGACATTGCCGAATTCCTCCATCTGCAGGTCGAGGATGTCGCCAACCGCGGCACCTATCATGTGCTGAACATTCTGGTCGGCGATGCCGCCAAGGGACAAACGTATGTCGCGGCCAAATGCATGTCGTGCCATACCGCCGGCGCCTTCGTCCATTTCGCGAGCAAGTTCCGCTCCCCTGACCAGCTCCAGCGCGGCTGGGTGTGGCCGACGCGTCCCGCCGACAATTCGCTCGCCATCACAGCGAAGGTGAACACGGCGGACGGCGCCACGATCTCCGGCCGCGTCACCCAGGTCAGCGATTTCCGTATCACTCTAGTGGACAGCGACGGCCAAACCCACGTCATTGACCGGACACCCGCGGTGGATGTCCAGATGAAGGATCCGCTCGCGCCGCACCAAGCGATGATCATGACCCTCAAGAATGACGACTTGCACAACGTCACTGCTTATCTGGAGACGCTCAAATGAGACTTGCCTCTGCGCTTTGCGCGGCTGTCGTAGCTCTGGCGGGGCCGGCGCTTGCCGCACCCAACGTCTCGCTCGGCCCGAACGCGATCGGAAAACCGCCGATCGACAACTGGACCACTTTCAATGGCGATTACACCGGCCAACGCTACAGCACGCTGATCCAGATCACGCCCGCCAATGTGAACCAAATCGCCCAGCAATGGGTTTACAAAATTACCAACCTGGGTCCCCAACGCGGCGCGAAGCCCGTGATCAAATGCACACCGCTTCTGGTCAACGGCG
This sequence comes from Acidobacteriaceae bacterium, assembly GCA_003152195.1. GTDB lineage: Bacteria > Acidobacteriota > Terriglobia > Terriglobales > Acidobacteriaceae > PALSA-350. The sequence continues at coordinate 2,626 of PLZN01000348.1, read as the reverse complement.
TTCTCTACATCACCATCCCGGACCATTTGTTTGCGCTCGATGCACGCACCGGCAAGGAATTGTGGCATTACGACTGGGCCGATCATGGCGGCCACCTGATCGGCCAGCGTGGCGTCGGGATCTGGAAGACCACGGTTTACTTCCTCGCCCCCGACAATTGGCTAATCGCCCTTGACGCCACCACCGGCAAAGAGCTGTGGAGGAAGAATTTCGCCGACGCGCGTAAGCAATATTTCTCGACCTCGGCGCCGCTGGTCGTGAAAGACCATGTGATTGTCGGTGTTGGCGGCGACGCGATGGATATGCCCGGCTTCCTCGATTCCTTTGATCCGGTCACCGGCAATCTGCAATGGACCTGGTGGTCTACGCCGCGCACGGGTGATCCGGTGCTCAAGACCTGGCCCAACGAAGCCACTTCCGAACATGGCGGCGGGATGACCTGGATGCCGGGCACCTATGATCCCGAGCTCAATCTACTATTTTGGCCGACGGGCAACACGAATCCTGTGTTCGCAGGTCAGGGACGTCCCGGCGCCAATCTATGGACGGAATCTATCGTCGCCCTCGATGCCGACTCCGGCAAGCTGAAATGGTATTTCCAGGTCTCACCCCATGACACGCACGACTTCGACAATACGACCGCGCCGATCCTGTTCGACAGGGTGATTGACGGAAAGCCACGCAAGTTGGTGTCGCAAGCGGCGCGCAATGGCTTCTTCGTGACGCTTGACCGCGTTACTGGCGAATATCTGGTAGTCAAGCCCTTCGTCCCGCTGGATTATTACTCGGGCCTGTCGCCGCAAGGCGAGCCCATCCCGATCCCGGACAAGGATCCCAGCGTCGGCGGGTCGATTAATATCGTGAACGCCACCAATTGGGAGGCACCCGCGTACAATCGCCGCACCGGTCTATTCTATGTAAACTCGGTCGAAGGATTGGCAATTTATTATTTGACCGACGATAGCGCCCATCCCTCCGGCTACAGTGGCACGGGAGCGACGATCGGGCTTTCCAGGCGTGTCCTGAAGGCGATAGATCCGCTCACCGGCCACTCTGTCTGGACACACGAGTATCCGAATCTGAACAATGCGCCGGTCACTGTGGGTCCAAGTATCCTTACCACCGCGGCCAATCTGCTCATCACCGGCGACGATCAGAAGAATCTGATCATCTACAGCGCCGACAAAGGTGATGTGCTTTGGCACCACGGAGTGACTGCGAACCAGTCAGATGGGCCGATCACTTACATGCTCGACGGCAAACAATGGATCCTCGTCGGCGCCGGTGACAGCCTCTACGCCTATAGTCTGAATAAATAGATCGCACAGCAATCGTGAAAGCGCTCTAGACACTCAGCATGGTCGATCGAGTCGGTTCTTGCCTGCTGTCTTTCTTGCGGGGCCGGTAGATTCGCGGACGATTAGTTCCGGTTCTACAGCGACCTCCTGAGGAGTCTTGGTGGCGCCGGAAGGCCGGAGCTGCTCGAGCAGTATCTGAACGGCTAACTCGCCCATATGATGAAGGGGCTGCCGAATCGTGGTGAGTCTCGGTGTCTGGAATGCCGCTTCTTTGATGTCGTCGAAACCAACCACAGACACATCCTGAGGAACCCGCAGTTGTGCATCATGAAGTGCGCGAATGGCGCCAAACGCGGCAATATCGTTGAAGGAAAGAACCGCGGTGAAGCTGCGCTGGTGAGCCAGCAGTTGCTCGATGACTGGATATCCCAGTTCAGGCGATGTCAGATCCTTGTCCAGCTGGATGGTCAACTCGGGCCGAATGGATAGCCCAAGCTTCCTTGCCACTTTAACAATGGCCTGCCACCTCTCGTCGGAATCCGAGCTGTAAGGCTGACCGCGCATAAAAGCAATGGTTCGGTGCCCTAGATCGTAAAGATGACCAAGCGATAGTTCCGCCGCCCGGTAATGATCGAGGGTTACATTCTTGACCCCGTTGATAGGCCTGTGGCCCGCTACCGCAACGACCGGGAGCGGGAGCGCATGCGCCAACCGGGTATCGATCGCAATCAGTCCCTCTGCGCCGCGCCTCATCAACATGTGGGGATACTGCTCGATAAGATCAGCACGGTGCCGGTGATGGGCGATGAAGTAAAAAAAGTCCTCTTCGAGAAGGCGGTCCCCGATTCCGCTCATCACCTCTGCGTGGTAGCCGTCGGCGAGCACCGGAACCAGGATGCCAATCGTCATGGTGCGGCGGTTTCGCAACGATCGGGCAAGAAAACTGGGCTGGTAATTAAACTTGAGCGCCGCAGCGCGGATACGTTCCCGTGTAGGTTCAGGAATGGAGCGTCCAGGCACCTTATTTAAGACAACTGAAACCGTGGCCGGATCGAGGTTGAGGTAAGCCGCGAGAGTCTTGAGACTAATGGGTCCAGCGATGCTACCGTCGCGTTTAGGCCTGCCCATGTTGCTGCTGCGACCTCATCGAGCTTGCGGTTACTACAGATATTATAGGCGGAATACCGTCTAGACAAGCGATTGTCTAAATAAAATGGTTCAGTTTGTTCGATTGGTTGCCTTGTTACAAGCTATTGTCCCCCCACGTAAATTCGATGGGCAAAATACCGCGAACTGCGATGACGGCTAGCAGCCCGTGGAGTAAGTAG
>PLZN01000034.1 GCA_003152195.1 Acidobacteriaceae bacterium | reverse complement strand
AATACCCCGAACTGGAGTTATCCAAGGCGATGGTTTCATACTGCACCTCATTGTGGGGTTTGAGTTGGGCTGGTGTTTCGAGCGTATGTTGATTGACGGAGGTTGGCTCTCAACATGTCAATGTTTTCGGGCGGTCCGTAAAGGCAGCGGCTTTGGTTGCCATGATATCTGCGAGACAACAGGCCTTCTTTACGCCAACGCTTGATCGTACTTTGCGAGACCCCGAGGCGGCGCCGAAGTTGCTCGGTGGTCCCGAAGCCTTGTTCCTGCAATCGCTGCCGGCGGCTCTTGAGCTTATAGGTGTCGCGTAGCCAGACGATTCTATCGAGGGTGTAGGGGATTAGCCGGTAAGTGCGGTGCCCGCGTTCGTTCAGAATCGCCGTGATCTCAACTTCGGAGTGCGTGTCGAGAAGCTCATCGATCGTAGAGACGATGGCCGCAGGAGTTTTGCGCAACATCCAGGCCGGCAATCCAACGGGTACCGTGAGAGTGCGCGTCGCGCCGCCACGAAGTCGCACCTGTGCAGTGATGACGTCGGCCTTAATCAAGGTGACGTCTTCGATAAGCAGCCGCACGATGCGCTTACGCTCGCGCGGCTCGACGGTGGGATCGTTCCAGACCCGAGGAAAATCATCGACCAACGACAGCAACTGCTGGCGCGTATGTGTGTCGATGAGGCGCCGTTCCTTCTCGGTCTGCTGTTCGTAATCTTCCTGCGCCGCGAGATGCAGGCGCAGCTTGTCATTCCATCCCGCTTCCAGGTTGTTGACGACGAGCCGATTATCAGGATCCGCCTTCATGTATCGACGCCGTGCCAGTTCCGCCTCGTAGCGGGCGCGCTCGAGTTGCGTGCGACGCAGCTCATCCGTCTCACCGATCCGCGCCTCGATCTCCTGCTGAACGGCGAGTGCAATGTCCACAGTCATCGGCGTCATCAGCTCGATGAGCAACGCGCTGATGGCCTGATCGAGCGCGACGCCGCGGATCTGTTGGCAGATACTGCGACCGCGGCGCACCGAGTCTTCCTGACACATGTAGATCGGCAACAGCTTCTCTCGAACATGATTGTATTGCATCGTCATGTGCGCGCCGCAGATACCGCAGAGCACACGGCCCTGCAGCAATGCGGGGCCTTCGCGCACCGGTCCGGACGATCGCTGCTTGCCGAATGCCATCGAGTTATCCGTCAGCCGCTGCTGATTGGCGAGGTACTGATCCCAGGTAATGTATCCGATGTGGCTCTCCGGAAAGACGAACTGCCACTCGGCCAAGGGCAACCTCTTCACGTTGACCCGACCGTTTGGTTGCGGGCGGCCACGACTGCGGCCGTAGACAAAGGCGCCGGCATATCGTGGGTTGCGCAATACTTGAAGAACACGGCAGTGGGTCGGGACCGCCCACGTCAAATCACCCTTCTTCTCACCCACGCGTTGGCGGCACGGAAAACGAAGGCCGTCATCGACCATCCTGCGCACCGCCTGGAAAGCTGATCCAGTGTGCTCAAAAGTGTCGAACACGAGCCGCACGGCCGCTTGTNNACCGATGCATCGGGGTCAAGGCCCAGCACGCCATTGTCTTGATACACGAGACCAACGGGCGGCATCATCTCGAGTTCGCCGCGGCGGGCTTTGTTGAGTACACCCCCACGCATCCGCGCCTTTAGAATATGTAGCTCCGCTTCACTCATCGTGCCCTTCAACCCGAGCACCAACCGATCGTTGAAGCAGGTTGGATCATAGGTGCCGTCCTGGTCCAGGATCAGCGTTCCGGCCATCGCGCACAGCTCCAGCAGCCGGTGCCAATCCGCGGAGTTGCGCGCCAGACGCGACACCTCCAGACCCATCACGATCCCGGCTTTACCGAGGGCCACCTCGCTCACGAGTTCCTGAAAGCCGTCGCGATGCTGCGCGCTGGCGCCGGACTTTCCCAGATCGTTGTCGATGACATGAATGCGTTCCAGAGGCCAGCCGTAAGTCACGGCACGCTCGCGCAGGGCGTACTGGCGCAGCGTGCTCTCCGTGTTCTCGATGACTTGGCGTGCAGTGGACTGGCGAATGTAGAGGTAGGCATCCCGTTCGAGATGCGCACTGGTGACCTTTATGTCCGGCATGGGGGCGCCTCCTGGCGGAGACTGAGAATCAAGTTGGCAATGAGCTTCACCAGCAATGAACCGGCGGTCACGTGCTCGGCCGGTGTCGGGACCGACGCCAACGGTGCATGAGGAGGCAGCGCGGCAAGATCGCGTCTACCCAGCGCCCACGCGGCGAGGCCGCGTCGAAGCAACACGCTGAATCCGGCGGCAGGCACACCAGGTCGTTCGATCCCGAACAGCTGCTCCCGCAATACCTCGTAATCCTCGCCGGCGCGTGCGGGGATCAAATGGGTGACGGTGGATCGCGCCGTTTTTTTTTGCTCTGCAGGGCGCGTTCGAGACTGCGACGATGCACGCTGATACCAAAGCGATGTTGAATCTCCTGCACGCACTGCGCGGTCGTGAGATTTGGGTCCGCGGTCTTCGCCGCGAGAATGTGGTGGAGAACTTCGCCGGAAAGCTTGTGCCGGCCCTTCGGGCCGCGCAGCCGCGGTAGCAAGCCGGCGAGACCCTGCTCGGTGAACGCGGTCTGTGCGTGATAGAACGTCGGGCGAGAAACGCCGAAGGCGAGTGTCGCCTCCACGATCGAGCGACCTTCGATGCGATGCCGACGCAGCATCTCGTAGCGGGTTTGCAGAAGATCCCGTGCGTCGAAGAAAGGGTTGTTCTGGAAGAGCGGATCGACGATCGCTTCGGGGTGGGGGTTGAGTGTTCCGCTGCGGTCCAGTTCCGCTGTCTTGGCATCGACCTTCCGGCGCTTGGACATCGAGTTCCTTGCTCAGAAATATGTAACTATATATACGCCGCTTTAGTCTGAGAGTCAATAACATAATCGATGGAACTATCGATATATTGCGTATACATCCCGCTACAATATACCCATAAGACAGCAGAGCCTTCTGTTTGTTTGCATCCCTATAAGGCATATTTATTGTTACATGCGCGGCAGAATTCTCTTTACACATGATCAATACCTACCTTCTTGGCCGAATGACGATCCAGCCGTTCTCGAAGCTCCAGCAGATCGGCCAGGCGAAACGGCGCGCGGCCCGCCGACGCTTCCAGGAAGGCATCGGGAGGCAGCACATCGGTCAAATTGGTCGCAAAAGAGCGCTGTGTTCCATTACCGTCGAAATAGAACACCCGATCCGCGCTCCATGTCTTACGACGCTCAAGGAACTCATAGCGCGTCCCGCGCAACGGATGGAAAGGATGGGTTATTGTGAACCAGCCACTCTCATCCTTAGGATCAGCTGTAGTTGATGATGCTCTACAACAATCTTGCCGAGAACTCCATGCGCCCCATCGCGATTGGCAGACGGAACTGGATCCATATCGGCAGCGCGCAAGCCGGTCCCAAGGTCGCGGCGATCTTCTCCGTCGTAGAGAGCTGCCGCCGATTGAAGATCCCGGTGCGCAAATATCTCGCCGCGGTGCTGCCAGGTCTCAGCAACCTCTCCATTCAGCAACTGGCCGGACTCACGCCCAATGCATGGGCTGCAAAACAGAATCTGCCTGTCTCATAGCCCCCCTACCGTCAACCGTGTGTTTGCTCGTACGAGCCCCTTCTTAGGCACTAGGGGATAGTTGTCGCGGTAGGGACGGCCATTACTGAAGCTGCTGCCGAGTGGGCAGTAGTCTCGGTTGCGCACGGTAGGTAGTGAGGCAAAAAGGGGTGCCCCATCCTTGAACCCGTCCTTTCCCCCGGTCTGCGGTACCGGTGTTCGTTCCTTGCGCTCGATGTTACCTGAGGGTGGTAGTGAGAGCTTCATCTCAGCCAAATACTGAAGGTGGAGCTGGCTTCAGCCGATGAGGGCTACATCATGTGTCGGTGCCAGGCGGCATTCACTGATCAATACGCGCGGATTCGTTGCCCGCCGGGGCCTTGCCGGTTGATTCTCTTTGCGCTCCTCTGTCCCACAATGGCTGGGCGACCCGGGGCTCTCGCAGCCCAGACCAGCCCCAATCTGCGCGGATCTGTCGCGGACCAACAACCTCTGGCAAACGTAGGCGCCACGATCACGCTGAATGCTGCGAAGAATCTCACCGTAGGGTGGTTGGGCATTTTGGTGATGCTCCTGACCGTTTTGTTGGCGGCTGCGGTTCTTTTCGCTGCCATCGCAAGCCGCCGGAAGAGGCAGGCCGAAGCGGCTAACCTGGAACTCGCAAATGAGCTCAGGGAGCGCAAGCGGGCAGAAGAAGAAGTCAACAAACGTAACGCAGAGCTCGAACTCCGCGTAGCGGAACGCACTGGACAGCTCGACCTCGCAAACAAGGAATTGGAAGTTTTCTCCTATTCCGTTGGCCACGATTTGCGCGCTCCCCTGCGTCACATCAGCAGTTTTTCCAAGATCCTACAGGACACCTACAGCGCCACACTGGAGGCCGCAGCTCGAGACTACTTGGGGTTCATCTGCGACGGCGCAAAAAGCATGGGCCAACTTATGGACGATTTATTGAAGATGGAACGAATCGGCCGTCAAGACTTAGTGTGCAAGCCAACAGACTTGAAGTTGCTTGTAACAGGAGCCTTGCAAAACCTCCGGCCGGAATACGAAGGCCGCCAGATTGATTGGCGGATCGGGCAATTGCCTTCGGTCGAGTGCGATCCCGTTTTGATGAGACAAGTGTTTGCGAATCTGCTCTCGAATGCCGTGAAATATACGCGGTCTCGCGAAGAGGCCGTAATCGAGGTTGGCCGGGTTACGAGGGATGGAGCACCCACAATCTTCATACGCGATAACGGCGCGGGGTTTGACCAGCGCTACGCGCACAAATTATTCGGCATATTCCAACGTCTACACACCGCGGAAGAATTCGAAGGTACAGGAATAGGGCTCGCCACGGTTCAGCGCATTGTCCTAAGACACGGCGGGCGCATTTGGGCGGAAGGTGAGGTGGACAAAGGCGCGACTTTCTTCTTTACTCTGACGGCCAGCCGCCAAGTGCCGCTAATGGAACAAGATCTGCTACCTCGGGTGATTCATGATGCACGATGAAGTCGAGATTCTGTATGTGGAAGACACCGCTGCCGATGTGGAGTTGACGCTGGTCGCCTTACGCCGGAGTAGAATCGCCAACCGGGTTCACATCGCCCGCGACGGCGTGGAAGCCCTGGATTTTCTCTTCTGCCATGGGCTTCATGCTAACCGTGCCTCTGTTGCCCCCAAATTGGTCCTGCTCGATATGAAGTTACCCAAAATCGACGGCCTCGAGTTGCTGCAAGCAATTCGAGAGAACGAACGAACCGCCATGATTCCCGTCGTGGTGCTGACTTCCTCCAACGAACAGAAGGACATCCTGAACAGCTACAAACTACACGTCAACAGCTATATTCAGAAACCGGTGGATTTCGACCAATTCCAGCAAGTTGTGCAGCAACTCGGCCTCTACTGGTTGCTCGTGAACCAAACTCCGGATGCCTGAAAGCTCTTTGCCCTAACCGACCAAGCGGAACCTGAAACGCGGGACGTGGTGGATTTGTCGAATTCGCGACTGGCGTCGAGTGCACGAGTAGAGAACGTGGAGACATGAAATGGGCCCAACGATCAGGATCCCAGCCCCTGGATTTGAGGAAGTCATTACGCCAATACTACCCGTGAACAGGCCACGCTATTTCGCTGCTACTAGAGCCTGTCTAGAGAGAATGTCGTGGTTGCTGTTGGTCGCGGGCTTGGCTAGTGCGAGCTTGGCGGATGCCCATGAAGCCGACCCAAACAGCGGCGTGCCCCTCAAGCAATTGAGCCTAGCCCAACTGGGCAACGTCGAAGTAACGACAGCGTCGAAAGAGCCGGAAGAGGTTTGGAAAACACCCGCCGCAGTTTACGTGATTACGCAAGAAGATATCCGGCGTTCCGGGGCCACCAACTTACCAGATATCTTGCGCTTGGCGCCGGGGGTCGAAGTGGCCCAAGTCGACTCGGATCACTGGTCCGTGAGCATTCGCGGATTTGCAGCCGAGTTAGCCAACAAACTGCTCGTTCTGATCGACGGAAGGAGCGTTTATACGCCGCTTTACGCTGGCGTCTATTGGCAGGCGCAAGCAACTCCGCTCCAGGATATTGAGCGTATTGAGGTCATTCGGGGGCCGGGCGGCACCATTTGGGGAGCGAATGCGGTCGACGGGATTATCAATATCATCACCAAGAGTTCCAAAGATACACAACGGGCGATGCTGTCCGCGGGCGGCGGCAATATTGACCAGGGTACCGGCGTCGTCCGCTACGGGGGCGCGAACAGCCGGGGGTTCAACTACCGTGCCTACGTCATGGGGTTTTCCGTCGGTCCTGAGTTTCATTCCGGCGGCGCCAACTTCGATGATTGGCAAATGGGCCAGGCCGGGTTCCGCACAGACTGGGGAAGAGACCCTCGGGATAACTTTACCCTTCAAGGCGACATTTACCGTGAGGTTGCCGGCGAAACGACCACTTATTCCCTGTTTTCTCCACCCTCCCAGGTCGCGGTGAATGGGAACGCCGACGTGCGCGGGGGCAATCTGGTAGCCCGTTGGAAGCGCGTGCAGAGCGACCGGTCAGACTTCCAGATCCAGGCGTACTTCGACCGCACGTCGCATTTCGAGCCTGAATACGGAGAGACTCGTAACACGCTCGACCTCGATGTCCTCGACCATTTGACCCTGCCGGGCCAGCAAAACTTCCTCTGGGGGCTGGGAGCCCGCGTGAGTCCGGGCGATTTTGTTCAACGCGTCCCCACCATCGACTTTCTGCCACACCACCTGACTGACCAGATCTACAGCGGGTTCGTGCAGGACACTATTCCTTTCTTGAATCACCGGCTCTTCCTGACCATGGGGTCGAAATTGGAACATAACAGCTACACTGGTTTCGAGGTTCAGCCGAGCGTACGCCTGCTTTGGAACAGCACTCCTCGACGGGCCTTTTGGGCCGCCGTTACTCGGGCGGTCCGCACTCCCTCCCGTCTCGACGAGGACATTCAACTCACGGACTACGTGGAGACGACGACGCTGCCCATCTTCTTGCGCGTTAGCGGCAGTCGCCAGTTCCATTCCGAAAAATTGATCGCTTATGAAGCCGGTTTCCGCACCTTGGTCACGCACTCTTGGTATGTCGATGTCGCGGTCTTTTATAACCAGTACAACGATCTTTACAGCTTTCAGGTGGAGGCGCCATTCCTGGAAGCGTCACCCTCGCCAGTGCATGCGATTCTTCCCGTGCTCACCAGCAACGGAATCCATGGCGCCGCCAGCGGATTCGAAGTGGCGCCCGACTGGAGGCCGGTGAGATGGTGGGAGCTGAGAGCCTCCTATTCCTATTTGAATATGGACTTGAAAACGAAGCCATGGAGCAACGACCCCTCGAGCGTCGCTGGTGATGAAGGATCGTCCCCGCGCAACCAGATAGTGATTCAATCTTTCGTGCGCCTGCCAAAGAAACTGGAGTTTGACCCGACTTTTCGTTACGTCGAGGCCCTGCCCGCCCAGATGATTAGAAGCTACGAAACGGCCGACGCAACATTAGGCTGGCACCTTACCCAGCAATTGCAACTGTCCGTAGTCGGCCAAAACCTGTTGCAGCCGCACTACGCCCAGTTCGGGGGAGATCCCGGCGGGCTGGTTCAAATCAGGAGAGGCGCCTACGCGAAAATCGTATGGCGACTGAGTGGAAATTGACACCCATAAGAGCGTCTCCAGCTCTCCCTCGCGCCACAGCAGACGTGAGGCTCGCGTAACCCACGAGCCTAAAGCTTCGGATTTTCCTTGACCGGACAGAGTTTGTTCCACCAAGCCGACGGAATACGCGAACCAGGTAGCGAACCAACGCCCATGAAGATGAAGCGCGCGAATCAAACAGCCGCTTTCCAAGCGCATCGCAGGTTATTGCGCGAGCATGACCGTCTTTGGCGCCTTCTGTTTTGGCGCACCATGGTGGTCATTCCGTTCTTCGCCGTGTTCAGCGTCCACGCACAACAAAAGCCTACCGAATATCAAGTCGAGGCCACTTATCTCTACAACTTTAGCCAATTTGTCGTGTGGCCGGCCAACTCTACCGCCGTCGCAGACTCTTTCAACATTTGCGTACTCGGTCAGGATCCGTTTGGCTCGACGCTCAAGACCATCCTTGCCAATGAAACCATCGGCGGCAAGAGTGCAGTTGCAAAGCAAATCCCCACCGCGCAAGAGGCGGTGAATTGCCGGGTTCTATTTATAAGTTCGTCGGAGAGCGGTCGACTGAAGCAGATTCTCACGACCCTCGGGGTTGCAAGTGTCCTGACGGTCAGCGATCTGCCCGAGTTCACGCAGCACGGAGGTATGGTTCAGTTCCTCTTGGTAGGCGATCGAGTACGTTTCGAGGTTAACCTGGCCGCCGCGGAGCGCGCCAGCCTGACTCTGAGTTCCGAACTACTCAAAGTGGCGATCAACGTGAGAAGAACCGCTCCACGTGGAGATTGACCCGAATGCTTAGTGTTCGCGATTATTCGATCCCCACGAAGCTGACCTGGATGAACACGCTGGTCAGTAGTGTTGCTCTCGGGTTGGCTTGTACCGCATTCATGACATTCGGCCTGATCAGCCTCCGGGAAGCCATGGTTCACAACCTTTCGATCCAAGCCCAGATCATTGGGTCCAACAGCTCTTCTGCGCTATTGTTCAACGATCCTCAATCGGCGGAGAAGACCCTCGCGGCCTTAAGGTCCGCGCCCAACGTCACATACGCCGCCATTGCCAGACCAGACGGCCGGCCGTTCGCTGCCTATAGCCGCGACAACGGAGATCAGAGGCTGTCCCCCCTGCCCAAAACGACTGTCCCCCAAACACGATTTCACTGGTTCAAAGATGGGGAGATCGTGGTGCAGAGTCCAATCGTCTTCCAGGGAAAGACTACTGGCGTCGTGTACATCCGATCTGATGTTCAGGAGTTGATTAGCCACCTGAAGCAGTACGCGGTCATCGTCGGTGTCGTATTCCTCACCTCCCTGGTGGCGGCTGTGCTGATGTCATCTCTGATCCGCCAAGTGGTCGCTAAGCCCATCCTGCATTTGGCGGAGGTTGCTCGAATCGTCTCGCGGGAGAAGACTTATTCGGTCCGAGTGCGCCCTACCCGCAATCACGATGAGCTGTCCATTCTGATTGGCACGTTTAATGAAATGTTGGGCCATATGCAAGCGCATGATACTGCGTTGCGAGCAGTCCAGGACAGTCTGGAACAACGAGTGCAAGAGCGCACGGCGCAGCTCAATGCCGCCAACGCGGATCTCGAGAGCTTTTCCTATTCTGTCTCCCACGATTTGCGGGCTCCGTTGCGCCACATCAGCGCTTTTTCCCGGATCTTGAGTGAGGAGTACGGCCAGAAGATGGATCGCGACGCCCAGCATTATCTGCAGCGAATCCAGGATGGGGCAAAGAATATGGCTGCCCTCGTCGACGCCTTGCTGAAGTTGGCGCAGATTGGACGAAAAGAACTTGTATGTATTGCCACAGACCTGGACTCGTTGCTAAAAGATGTGCTCGTGGCCATGCAGCCGGAGTACGACGGCCGTCAAATCGATTGGAAGATTGGAGAGCTGCCTTCCATTGAGTGCGATCCTGGCCTGGTGAAACAAGTGTTCACAAACCTGCTTTCGAATGCCGTCAAATATAGTCGGGGCCGCGAAGTCGCCGTTATCGAAGTGGGTCGGATTGCCCAGGAGGGAGTGCCCGTGTTCTTCGTTCGAGACAATGGCGCGGGATTTGACCAGCGATACTCCAGTAGACTGTTCGGTGTGTTCGAGCGCCTTCACGGCGCCGACGAATTTGAGGGAACTGGCGTAGGACTTTCCACCGTGCAACGCATAGTCAAGAAGCACGGCGGCGAGATCTGGGCGAAGGCTGAGGTGGACAGAGGCGCGACTTTCTTTTTCGCGCTTGCGGCAAAAGCTGGCGGATCGCCAAGCCACGAAGCATGAGAGAACAGAATCATCTTCTACCGTAGCGCTCGCTGCGGTCGTGACCGTCCTCGTTGAGTTACTTGACCCTGGCCCCCCTACGGAGCCAGGGTTGTGGTCAGGCCTGCTTTTGGGCTGCGGTCGTCGGATTTGTTCCCAATCTCAACAACACGGGATCAGTCCTTCTGGCGGAAGGATTGAGGAATAGATTCGAGATGATTGATGTTCGCGGTATGCAGAACAGCTAGACACGCGCGTACGCACGTACGCACGTACGCACGTATCCAATTAGGCAATCGTTAGCATGATCGTCCCTATCGCGACCGTAATCCTGCCACCAACAAATCACTCGCCGTCGTTGTTCCCCGAAAAGGCGTTACGGCAACTTCGATTTTCGAACGCCCACTCCAAAGTAGGCCATGGAATCGACATAGGTAGGCGATC
>PLZN01000303.1 GCA_003152195.1 Acidobacteriaceae bacterium | reverse complement strand
TGCTCCACGTGCACTACGTAGTCGCCGACCGTCAGGTCGCGAAAGTCGGAGACAAAGGCTGCGGTCTTGGACTTCGCCTTCCTGGGCATCGGACGAGCCGCTACATCGGCCTCGTCAGAGAAGTCATTGGCGCCAAAGAGCACCAGGTTGCTCTCCGGAAGGCTCACGCCGCTGGAAATGGCGCTGTGTACCAGGACGGGCACGCGAAAATCGCCTGCCAGGTGGCTGGATTCGTCGTAGGGATGCTCACTGCCCGCCTGCTGCGCACGGCTGCCCAAGCGGTAGGGTTGGCCGTACTCCCGCAGCAGCCCGGCCAGCCGTTCCACCTCGCCATGGTTCGGCGCCACCAGCAGCATGCGTGTTTGTTGCTCCGCCAGAGATTTGATCTGCTGCAGAAACGCTGGAATCGAACCGTGGAAGCGCAACGTTGGACGGGACGAAAAGCTGACCTCGTCCATCGGGTTGACGTCTTCGTCCAGAACATCCACGGCGCCCAGTTGATCCATATCGAGGCCAGGCAGAGAGGAGATCTTGGCTTGTAGTTCGAGCGGCGAAAGATAGATGTCGGCAGGGGTGATCAGCGAGCCGATGCCGCTGCGTTCATGCCGCTGCTCGACCTTATTCCACCNNCGGGAGCGTAAAACTCCCAGCCGGGGAAGACGGTGACGCCACCGGCGACAAGGGCACGGCTCAGCAGCTCCGGGTCATCTCCGGCATCGAGACGGCTGCCACTCAGGCGCCGGTGCACCGCGGCCAGCAGATCTTCCGAGACGGGGGTTTCGGTCAGCGGCAACAGCCAGGTTTCGTCGATAGCGCCGGATGAGCGTTGGGAGTCCGGCTCGAATTTGCGGATCGATTCAATCTCGTCGCCGAATAGCTCCATGCGTACCGGCCGGTCGGCTTCCGGAGAATAGACATCGAAGATGCCGCCGCGGCGGGTAAACTGGCCCGGCATTTCGACGATGTCCATGGGACTGTAGCCCACGCTCGCCAGATGGGTGGTGAGCTCGTCCATGTCGATCTCTTCTTCGCGCCGCAGTACCCGCCCAAGCTGCGCATAGTAGTCCGCGGGAAAGACGCGCATGCTGGCCGCCTCCACGGGAACAATCACGATCGAAGCCGCACCGGTCGCGATCTTCCAGAGCACAGACGCGCGCTGCTCCTGCACGTCCGGGTGGGGCGATAGGTTTTCGAAGGGCAACACATCGTGGGCCGGCAGACGGAGCACGCGGTCGGAGTCGATCGCTCCTGTTAACTCACAGGCAGCGCGCAGCGTCAGCTGCAGCGCGTCAGCGGCCTTGTTGTCGGCGACGATCACCACCACGGGTGATTGCGCAGCCCGAGCGAAGAGCGGCAAATAGAGGGCGCGTGCTGTAGCGGTGAGTCCGGAGACACGCTTGCGCCCCGCAGCAAAGGCCAGGTGCCTTCGTACGCGCTCAAACGGTTCACAGTGTTCCAGGTCCGTAAGCAGCTCGCGGACGAAAGGAAGGATCATGCCTGGGTCAATTCTACCGGACGAGGGTTGCCGTCCTATGGACGATCGCTCCAGTTACGAGCGCGCCATTCAGGCTGCTTGCGGGTGAAGCATCTAAAATCAGGCCAGCAGATGAAGGACTTGGATCAGCCTCTGGCCGTACCGCCGGCCGCAACACCAGCGGCGAGCAGGCCCGTGTGGAAGCGGGCCTTGGCGTTGTTGCGCCCCACGCATCGCCATTCCGTCTTCTCGGCAACCATCCTGCTGATGGTTTCCACCTTTGTCTCTGGCGTCATCGGGCTGGTGCGCTCCAAATATATTGCATATCTCTTCGGCGCGAGCGTGGCTACCGACGCTTACAATGCGGCCTTCCAGTTGCCGGACATGATCGCTTACTTTCTGGTCGGCGGCACTGCGTCGATCGCCTTTATTGCCATCCTGAGCCGCTATCGCGAAAGCGGCAATGAGGCCGAAGGGGAGCGCGCCCTGTCGGTCATCCTCACGGTGATGGTTTGCGTTCTGGGTTTGGCGATGGTGCTTGGGGCAATATTCGCGCCGTGGTACGTGCGGATTTTCATGCCCAAGTTCACACCGGAGGAGGCTGCGCTCTGCGTTCGCATGACGCGCATCATGCTTCCCCAACCGCTCTTCTTCTTTGTTGGAGGCGTCTTCGGGTCGGTCCTGCTGGTCCGGAAGGTGTTTACCTACCAGGCGATTTCTCCCCTGGTCTACAACGTGGCGATCATTCTTGGCGGGGTTTTTCTGGCCAAGTCGATGGGCGTTTCTTCTTTGGCGGTAGGCGTGGTAGCCGGAGCCTTCCTGGGGTACCTGGCGCTGAATTTTTGGGGCGCGCACCGCGTCGGAATGCGTTTTCGTCTCAGCTTCAATCTTGCGCACCCGGGACTGCGCGAATGGATTCGGCTTTCGCTTCCCCTCATGTTGGGCGTCACGGTGGTCACTGCCGACAAATGGATCCTCAACTACTTCGCGTCCGGCACCCACGGCCAGATCTCGCGTTTGACTTATGCCAAGAGTCTCTTCACCGCTCCCATGGCAGTCCTTGGTCAGGCAGCTGGCGCCGCGTCGCTGCCCTTCTTCGCTTCGCTATTCAGCCAGGGCCGTCTCGCCGACTTTGCCGCGGCCGTCAATGGCTCGGTCTCGCGCATCGTCGCCTTCTCTTTCCTTCTCTCTGCGTGGATGATCGGCTTGGGTTATCCCGCAGTGGACCTCGTCTTCCGAGGTGGATCTTTCCATCACGGCGATGCAGTCGAAACCGCGCGCTACTTCACTATCTTTGCCGTCTCACTTTTTCTTTGGACCGCACAGGCTATCTATGCGCGTGCCTTCTATGCCGCCGGCAACACCTTCGCACCCATGGCCGCGGGGGTAATTGTCACCCTGGCGTCGCTGCCGGTCTACTGGCTGCTCTACCATGCTGCCGGAGCCATCGGCCTCTCCTTTGCGTCCGACATCGCCATCCTGCTGCAGACGGGAGCACTCGCCATCATGCTCCATCACCGCAAGATGGTTCGCCTCTCCGGGCTGGAACACGCGGAACTGGGTCGTGCTGTGCTCGCGACCCTGGTAAGCCTGACGGCTCTCTTCGGTGTGCGCCATCTGCTGCCGGTCACCGGCCGAATCGCTGATGTTATCGTCCTCGCCGCAGGCACAGCGGTGTGGCTGGCCGTCGCCGGGGCATCCCTGCAACTCAGCGGCTCGGCTGTCCCTCGCCAGTTAAGCGCCCGCTTCCTGCGCTAAAGGGCAGATAGCGTGGGTTCGGCTTGGGGTTTAGAGGAACCGCAGGTCCTCCACTCCGCTACCCCGGATTTTCTGTAGAGTTTGGTGGCGTTGGCGAAC
>PLZN01000090.1 GCA_003152195.1 Acidobacteriaceae bacterium | reverse complement strand
CCGTCTCGAGCTTGGCCGGCTTGGTTACCGAAGAGGCGGTCGCCGATTTCAGGCCGGGTTCAGTTTCTACCACGGTCATTTCCACCGTCTGCGGCAACTCAATGCCCACCGCCACGCCATCGAAAAACGAGACCTTGATCTGAAGATTAGGGATCAAATACTCGATGGCATCGCCCAGCGTGTTGCCCTTCAGGTTCGTCTGTTCGTAGTTTTCGGTGTTCATGAAGTNNTTGGCCTGGATGAATGCGCGCAGGTTTCCGGGGGTCCGATGCTCGACGCTGAAGACCGTGTGCAGCTCGTTATTGTGCTTGATGATCATGCCCGGGCGCATCTGTGTGGCGGGAATCGCCATAATTGGGGGAACTCCTTCATCCTTCGCTGGAATGCTTGAGGCAGAACGCGATCGCCCCAACAACCGATTGTAGCGCCTCCCTTGATGGAACGCCTGGGCTGAGCGCTGTCCCCAAAACGCTCTATTTGCCGAAGATTTTGGAAAAGAAGTGGCCGATCCGATGGAAGAGACCCTTCCCGTTGGTTGATGGTCTTTCCGGCGCAGTTGCGACTGCCGGTGGTGCTGTTGTCTGTGGAACCGCTGCCTCGGCCGACGCGGGAGGCGGGGCGGGCATGGGAGCTGGGGTAGGCACAGGAGCCGGGGTAGGCACGGTAGGTGCGGTGGCAGGGGATCCAGCCGGAGGCGGCGAGGCGATCTCAGGAAGGGCTGGCACGGGAGCGGGAGGGGCCGCCGGGATCGCAGGAGGACTCTCTCCGTCGTAGGCCAGCGGAACCGTAACTTGAGCGTGCGTTTCCCCGGTAGGAACCACCGGCGTAGTTTTTGGCGCGGGAGGCGCGGCGAGTCCTTCGCTCTCCGCAATCGGGAAAGCCGTATCCGCAGGCGTGGAGGAAGGGCCGCCAACCGGCCGGCCGGCCGGCGCGGGGTTGGTTGCAGGATTCTTAGCAGTCGCCACGGAAGTTACCGGCGCTGCTGGGCAGCCGCAAGGCTCCGGCTCATGATCCACCACTTCCCGCAGGCTGCCATGTTCGAAGGTGACGCGCTGATCCGGCAGCACCCGGTACGCTCCACCTTCCAGTTGGCTGCTGACCGTAACATACGGCGCGTTGGCGCCGTGATTGTCCACGCATGTATCTCCCTTGGTATTTACGCGGATACTCAGGTCGGCCTCTCCTGGGCCGGAGATAAGGATGCGCAGGTCGGGAGTGAGCAACACATCGGAATACTTGCCCACCACATAGTTCGCCTCGACTGCACCGCGGTCGAGCGCCATCATAAGCGCGCTGCTGGCCGGGTCGGCAACGGAGCGGTCCTTCGCCAGGTGAACGCTGCTCGTCGAGCACAGGCGCAATTCCCCGCCGCGCTGCAACGTGATCTTCACCGCTTGGTTTCCAGCCGTAATCTCGCTGCCATTGCCCAGTAGCATCTCGCCATGGGAGAGGTCTACTGCGCCGGAGACTTGCACCTCGGTTGCCGAGGTACGTCCGATGGGCTGCTGGGCCGCCAGCGGCAGTCCGCCAACCGTCAAAGAGGCGATGAGCAGGAAGCGGCCCGGCGAGAGTGGCTGTAGCTTGTCGAGGAGCATTATCCCCATACTTCTCAAAGCGAGAGGAAATTCCGGATCAGGCTCTTGCCGTATACCGTGAGCACGCTTTCGGGGTGAAACTGGACGCCCTCAATGGGAAAGCGGCGATGCCGCAGACCCATGATTGTCCCTTTGCTGTTGCCGTTTTGGACTCGAGCAGTGACCTCAAGCTCGTCGGGCAAGCCCTCTTCGGCGACGATCAGTGAGTGATAGCGCGTGCAGGTCATGGGGCTTGGCAGGCCGGCGAAGAGTTTGCGGCCGTCGTGCTCCACCGGGCTGGTCTTGCCGTGCATCAGCTGCGCTGCACGCACCACATTTCCGCCGAAGGCGGCTCCGATCGCCTGGTGGCCCAGGCAGACGCCTAAAATGGGCACCTTGCCGGCAAAATGGCGGATGAGCGGAATGCTGATGCCAGCTTCCTGCGGGGTGCAAGGTCCGGGAGAAAGGACGATGCGCTCCGGCTTGAGATCCTCGACCTGCTCGACCGTCAACTGGTCATTGCGGCAGATGGTCATCTCGGCCCCCAGCTCGCCCATGTACTGCACCAGGTTGTAGGTAAACGAGTCGTAGTTATCGAGNNTAGGTAAACGAGTCGTAGTTGTCGAGAACGAAGACCATGCCGCACCACTTCTTCCAGTGTAGCTCCAGCCGCGGGCCTTCGGACCGGCTCCACTTCTCCTGACCTCAATTTCGGTTGCTTGCGCGGCTTACTTCCTGACGTGCTCCGAGGCCGTGGCCCGCGCCCGTTCGACGGCCCTTACCACTGCCTTGGCCTTGTTTACCGACTCCTCATACTCTTCTTCCGGCACCGAATCGGCCACGATGCCGCCGCCTGCCTGGATATAGCCTTGGTCTCCCTTGAGCAGCATGCTGCGGATGGCGATGCAGGAGTCGAAATTTCCGGAAAAGTCGGCGTAGAAAACGCTGCCGCCGTAAATGCCCCGGCGTGTCGGCTCGAGTTCTTCAATGATCTCCATCGCGCGTATCTTGGGCGCGCCACTCAGGGTTCCGGCCGGGAAGCAGGAGCAAAAGGCGTCAACTGCCGAGAGGCCCTGCTTCAGTTGGCCCTCAAGGGCGCTGACCAGGTGCATTACGTGGGAGTAACGTTCGACATGCATCAGGCTTTTGACGCGGACAGTGCCGAACTCGCATACCTTGCCAACATCATTGCGTCCCAGGTCGACCAGCATCACGTGCTCCGCCCGTTCCTTCTCATTCGCCAACAGCTCCTGCTCGATGCGCAGATCCTCTTCCTCGTTGGCAGAGCGCGGACGCGTTCCTGCGATGGGGCGGTACTCGACATGGCGCTGTTGCACGCGCACCAGCAATTCGGGCGAAGAGCCCACCAGGTAGGTGGAAGACTTCTCCGCCTTGCGCCGGGGCGCCACTTTCCCGGCCATCTCCGCCATTTGGTCTTCCAGGCCAAAGCGCAAGAAATACAGGTATGGGGAGGGATTGACGATGCGCAGAGCCCGGTAGATGGAGAAGGGATCGACTCCCGGCTTCACTTCAAAGCGTTGCGAAAGCACGGCCTGGAAGATGTCGCCGGCGGCGATGTACTCCTTGATCCTGGCCACGGAAGCCAGAAAGTCCTTCTTGAGTGTGTGGCTGGTCACGGAGAGTTTGCCCCGGGGCGGAGCGCGCCGCGGTTTGGGGATAGGTCTGGCCAGGCGCTTTTCCAGCCGTCCCAGCCGCTCCTTCGCATCGGCATACGCGGCGGTGGGCTTCTGGCGGGAGAGATCCGCGGTTACGATGAGCTGAATCTGCTTGCGCACATGGTCGAAGGCCAGCACCTCATCGAAGAACATCAGGCAGGCATCCGGGATGCCCAGATCGTCTTCGGCCAGCTCAGGCAGACGCTCAATCTGCCGCACTACGTCATAGGCAAAGAAGCCGACCGCGCCGGCTGTAAACGGCGGCAGCCCCGCAATGCGCGCCGGCTTCTGTCCGGCCAGCATCTCCTTCAACAGGGCGAAGACGTCTCCCTGCAAGGATCGGCTCTTCCCGCGCTCGTTGATGACTATGGTACGTCCGCGGGCCAGGATGGTGCGATAGGGCCGGACGCCGATAAAGGTATAGCGGCCGACTTTTTCGCCGCCTTCCACGGATTCAAGCAGAAAGGACTGCGGTTCATCGGAGGCGAGGCGCAGAAAGGCGGAAACGGGTGTTTCGAGGTCGGCCGTGAGCGTGCGGTAGACCGGGACCAGGGTATGCGTTGCCGCCAACCGGAGGAATTCAGCACGAGGGGGCGAAATGGCGATGTCTGCCGACATTCCTGCTCATACTAAATGGCCATAGCCGGAAGCACGCAATGAGTAGAGCATTTCTTGCAGTAAGGCATCTAAACCGTTGAACCCCCGGGCGTGGAGTGCTTGCCCGGGCTTTTTGTGACGCCTATACTCGATAGGTTTGGGGTAGGCAAAGAAACAGGTCCCGGCCAAGCTGGCGCGATAGGCGCATAGGACTCGCCGGGAGCGGAAACCCGGATTTCCTGTGGAAGTTGGTGGCTCTGATGAGCTTCATGCGCCTTTCTTCACGGAAAGGCGCACAAACGTCCCTGTCCAGTGCTGTGTGGCAGGAAATCCGGGAAATCGGCAAGAATCTTTCACCCGGTTTCGCCCCGTCGTAGTGCCTGCGCCGTCCCGCCCGGGTGCGAGCGGCTCAACCGTGGTGGGACTTGGCGGACTTCCAACGCAGTCCATGTTTGGAGAATTGGTTATGCAAACTGTATCCCTCGAGCAGGAGATTAACCCCTGGGAAGCCCAGGCTGCCCGATTTGACTTTGCTGCGCAGAAACTCAACCTGGATGAAGGAATATGGAAGGTATTGCGCTATCCTTCGCGCGAAATCATCGTGCACATCCCGGTGATGATGGACAACGGAAGCATCGAAGTGTTCACCGGCTTCCGCGTGCAACACTCGATTGCGCGCGGTCCCGGCAAGGGCGGGATCCGCTACTCCCCCGATGTAACCCTTGACGAGGTGCGCGCGCTGGCCAGTTGGATGACGTGGAAGTGCGCCGTGGTCAACATCCCGTTTGGGGGGGCCAAGGGGGGCGTCATTTGCGACCCCAAGGCGATGTCCATCGGCGAGCTGGAGCGCATGACTCGCCGCTACACCTCCGAGCTGATCGAGTTTATCGGACCGGAAAAGGACGTCCCCGCCCCGGACATCAACACCAATGAGCAGGTCATGGCCTGGATCATGGACACCTACTCCATGCATATGCGGCAGACTGTGACCGCCGTGGTTACGGGAAAGCCGCTCAACATCGGCGGCTCGCGGGGGCGCCGCGAAGCCACGGGCCGCGGCATCGCTGTGGTGTGCGACGAAGCCCTGCGTTACCTGAATATGCAGCGTGAAGGCTGCCGCGTGATTATTCAGGGCTTCGGCAACGTGGGCTCCAATGCCGCCAAGTTGATGATGGAAAAGGGTTACAAGATACTTGGCGTCGCGGAATATGATGGCGGCCTCTACAACAGCAACGGTATCGACATCCACCTGCTGCTCGAATACCGGCAGCGCAACGGCACCGTGCTGGGCTTCAAGGGCGCCGAAGCGGCGAATTCTTCCGACTTGCTGGTTGCCGATTGTGACATCCTCATCCCCGCCGCCACGGAAAACGTCATCACCAGCCGCAATGCCGACCGCATCAAGGCCCGCATCGTTTGCGAAGGCGCCAATGGGCCAACCACAGCCGTTGCCGATGAGATTCTGGGCGATAAGAAGGTTTTCATCATTCCCGACATTCTGGCCAATGCCGGCGGCGTCACCGCCTCTTACTTCGAATGGGTGCAGGACCGCCAGGGCTATTTCTGGAAGGAAGCGGTGGTTAACGAGCAGTTGGAAAGCATCCTGACGGAGAGCTTCGGCGACGTAGTTCGCTATGCGGAAGCGCACGCGGTGAACAATCGCATCGCAGCCTACATGCTGGCCATCGACCGGGTTGCCTTCACCATCAAGCAACGTGGCATCTACGCCTGATCGCGTGATTCGCTGGGGTGGGGTCCGGCCTACGGTCCCCGCCCCGACCGTTACCACAGGCGGCTGGTGCATAATGATCAGAAGGGCTAACCCCGGCCTTTCCTCAACCCAGCCGAGTCGATCGTGAATCTACCGAACTCCATCACGATGAGCCGCATCTGCTGCATTCCCTTGCTCATCTGGATGCTCTCCAGTTTCTTCCCCTTTCATAGCATCCACGGCGAGCAGGAAATTGCCGCGTCGCTGGTATTCATCCTGGCCTCCATCACCGACGGCGTCGACGGCTACCTGGCGCGCAAACGCGGTCAAATCACCACCATGGGCATGCTGCTCGATCCGTTGGCCGACAAGCTGATGATCACCGCCGCCTACATTTGCCTGGTACAGTTCAACCCCCACCTCATGAAGGCCTGGATCGCGGTGCTGGTCATTGGCCGTGAGTTTCTCGTCAGCGGTCTGCGCTCCATCGCCAGTTCGGAAGGGTTCACCATCGAGGCCAGCGACCTGGCTAAGCTGAAGACTGTGATCCAGATCGTGTCGGTCGTCGCCGTAATCCTGGCGCACGGCTGGTATGAATGGCACTTCGGCTGGTTTATCCTGCCGGTGGAGTGGATCGCGATCGCCGCCATCTACTTCATGGTGCTGGTGTCGATTATCTCCGCCGTGGATTACTTCGTGGCCTTTTGGCGCAAGATCGACCACGCAGCCGCTAACCGGCGTTCCCGCGCCAGTTTCGTATTGAGCCGCAGCAAGAAGAACATGCCTGCCGCGAACAAAGTTTCCTAGAGAGCATTCGCGGCGCGGGGGGAAGTGTGCACTTTAAGCGCCCTAAGCGCCTAAAGTCTCGGCGCCGGCGGCTTTTCTTCCGTTTTTCAGGACAGTTTCTTGGCGACGTAAAGTGGGACCTGTCGGTTTCTTTTCCTGCATACCATGCGGTTCCTGCAAACAAAAAACCCGGCTGACTAGCCGGGTTTTGGTTGAATTCACACCATCGTCTTACGCAGGTACCGCATGGGTTTGTGGATGCGGCGCCGAACGAGTCAGCCGCTGCACGAAGTGATAAGGCGGCCACGGGCCGGAGAGCTGCATACGGCAGTCCTTCAATTGCTGACTGGCGCTTGAATACTTGTTCTGATAGCGCTCTATACCCTTGTGTTCGATCAAGTGAGCGATGTCGAGCAGCATCTTGCCGGAATCCATCCTGCGGCAACTGATCTCTTCATCGAGTGGGCTGAACATGCGGTGCATCTGCACCGAAACGGCACGCGCCTTGGTCTGGCGTTCGCGTTGGCGAGTGGCATTCTCCCGCAGGCTCGATAGGTACTCTTTGCCTACACGGTCCATCGCAACCGGCGTGCCCTGTTCGCGGCAGCAGTCATCCAGAAGCACTTTGAGGTGCATTTCCGCCTTACCGCGCAAACGGTCTACATTGGCAAGGAACTGCCGCTGATTGGAGCGAATCGACTTTCTCAGGGCTTCGTCGTCAGCAAAAACCGTGCCAAAGCGGAAAGGGAGAACGGTAGACACTTTGAAACAATCGCTGATCACGCGTGCGTGTTCGACGGCTGCTTTCTGGTCTAGGTTTTCTGAGGGATGATGTTCACTGACAATAACTGCTAGGTCGCTGGCTGGATAGAGGAAGATTTGATTTCCTGAGATTCCCATCACCGATTCCATGGGAATGGGTTTTCGATGGCGGCTAAGTTCAGGAAACGCCTGCTTTTCACTAATACAATAGGCATACCATGCCATAGAGAGTCACTCCACGTACGCTGACAACGGAAGTCGTCAGCTTTCTTTGCTGTCCTGAGGCCTGGAACGACTTCGTAGGGGAGATCTGGTACGTCCAAGAAGAGGACTGCACCGATACTATCGCGTATCCTAGTCCCCGATTGGAACACCTGGCAACAGAAAGGCCAGAGCGATAGGCTAGAAATAGGCCGGCTCTATAAATT
The DNA here is from genome assembly GCA_003152195.1 of Acidobacteriaceae bacterium. GTDB lineage: Bacteria > Acidobacteriota > Terriglobia > Terriglobales > Acidobacteriaceae > PALSA-350. The sequence continues at coordinate 1,880 of PLZN01000090.1, read as the reverse complement.
AAGTTGATGCCAGAGAAATAGTTTTTATTTCCATCAACAAGCGGTGGGAAAGGCTGCAGCCGCCCGAATCACCTAGGGATGGATGACCATGAAGGCGGCCATCCCCACCGAAGCCAAGAGCAGCAGGACAATCGCGATAGCGAAGGTGAGCATCCAGCGGCGCAGCGACTTCATACCAGCAGCGAGGCTGCGGGTCTCCTCGATGCTGTTCTCGTGAACCACGCGCAGACGAGCCATTTGCTGCTCGATTCGTTCCAGCTGGAGCGCCTGATTCCGGGCCTGCACTTCTAAATCACGGGTGCCGGTCTGCATTTCTACAATGCCCGCGCGAAGATCGGTGAGGTCCGGAGCAGCCTTGAGCAGGCCTCGATCGAGCAGCGGAACCAGCCGGGCAAGGTAGGGCAGCAGAACACGCATTTGGAGTAGAAGTTCCCACATAGATCGGTTTGAGCCTTTTTCTATCTTCGCCAGGGAGGTTGGGGATAGGGCAGGGTTCTCTTCACCCGGGGCGTCAGGGCTGTGCATCGGAACGTCTGGGGTTCGATTTTTAAACATTGTGATTGCGGCAGGATAACGGCTGCCTTGGCTCATGGTACGCAGTTGGCCAAAACTTGCCTAGAGCGCTTCACGACGGGTGTCGTAGGCGAAAAATGCCCTTCGCGGGGCTTTTTCCTCAAAAAAGCCCCACTTCGCTAAGCTCGGATCGGCATAGGAATCGTGAAAGCGCTCTCGGAAATGTGCCGGGGGGCAGCCATAGGCCGAAGTGCGGGCCCCTATGGCACCCTCGAAAGCACACATTCGCAGCCCAGGCGCCGATCCATGAGGCTTTTTCCGCCGTATTCCATTTTTGGGAACCATTCGAGTAATTTCTATGAAAAAAAGTGTTGACCCCCACTTTCGATCGCGTTAAGTTCTACATGGCTTAGCGAGAACGCCGTTTTCGGCCATGAATCTTCCGCCATCACCAGTTTGGCGGCCCGCTTCCCGGCAAAGGAAATCAGATACGGAAAACCAGGCAGGTTTGAAGCTTGGCGTCCTACGTCGGGTATCCAGCTTTCGTGCCGGTTGTCCGGAAGACGTAACTCATTGGTTACAGAGGTCACAGCAGCGCGACATGCACGTGGTTTTGCGGCATGCGCAACCTGAGAGACAGAGACCAAGCGCTTAAAGTGTCTCTGCATGAGGGTTCCGCGCGAAGGAAATCCGCCGGGAGCGCCGGCTTTGCGGCGCAGGGAATGATTACCAGTATCCGGTTGGACAACAATAAACCCAGACGAAAAAATTGTTCCCGCAAGCGAACATTTGCGTCTAACAGATAGAAAAATCGACCGACGCTGCGCCAGGCAGACATGCAGAAGTCTGAAAATGCGCAAATGGACGGTCAAAAGATGAAGGAGAATCGAGATGCGCTCTGATCTTATCTTTGGGGCACTTGCCCACGTCGAGAATCGCTACACACTCTGTCAGCTGGCTTCCAAGGCTACGCGTAAGCTGCACAAGCCCAATACCCGGCTGCAAGACACCACCAACGAGGTTCTAGTCCGGTTCCACCATGAGAGCCCGGCGGCGGCACCCGCCTCTACTCCGGAAACATCTCAGCTCCAGCAGCGCCGCGCAGCTTAGCGCGGCCCTGTTCTGGGCCTTCCCTCCCCCAAAACTCGAACCCGAATACACCGCAAGCTTCCTTCCCGGTAAACCCCCCACAGCTTCCCACCCGTAGGTGACAATGACCATTTCCGAGTTAAAAGAAAAAAATATAACGGAGCTCAGCCGCATTGCGCGCACCCTAGAAATCCCGGGTGCCAGCGGCCTCCGCAAGCAAGACCTCATCTTCAAGATCCTTCAGGCTCAGAGTGAAAAAGAAGGCCACATCTTCGCCG
>PLZN01000372.1 GCA_003152195.1 Acidobacteriaceae bacterium | reverse complement strand
GCGAACGGTCGAGGTTCGCGGAATCCCACATCTGACCAAAAACGGGTCAGATATGGGGCACCCAAGATCCGTTTGCACCGGGAAAATTCCAAGGAGGATTTCTCCACATCCACACGAGCTACAAGCTTCGTTGCTGATCAGAAAGCCGGGCCTACCGTGATACCGGCAGAGATCATCTTATTTACCCACACCTGGTATTCGTTCTCTTCCGTGTCAATCGTGATCGGCGTAGCTGGTAACACGGAGTTATTCGTATAGTCGCCGGGCGAGGCAGGGAAGTATTGGTCCTTACGGTAACCCTCCTCCGAGCATGAGGATCTCCAGCACGTCCAGCCGATCAGGTTGTCGCGCATCGTATTGTTATACATGCTGCCATTGGACTGATTGGTGCCACGAATATCATCGCTAACCATACCTATGTGTTGCGCGGTAATCTTTGTCCCATCGGCCAGCAGTCCGCTGGAGATAACACGGTTGTTCATTGCGATGTTGTCGTGTCCGGCGCCGAACGCAATGCCATAGTTCACCGTTCCGACGACTTGATTATCGTGAATGCTGTTGAAGGCGGAGGCGCTTTGCGCAGTATCGTCGGAGCCGCCATCCGTCTTGATTCCGCCACCGTCATAAGCATCCTCTGCGGCCTGATAGGGATATGCACCTTGGATGTAGGTGTCGTGGATTTCCAGCGGGCGGTTCGGCGTTCCACCTGACCGGTAGATGTCGATAATATCGGCAACCAGGCTATGGCCGGGATAGTTGATCACCTCATTCCAGCCCACATCGATGCCGGGCACGGATTGCACGTTATCGAACTCGAGGAAGTGGGACAAGCCGCGGGTCGAGCCATCCCCAGGCAAATAGCCGCCGTTCCCATCGCTGAGCAAACCATTGAAGTTACGGGCGCGGTTGGCGCGAACCACGATTGTCTGGTTTCGGTCGCGAGCACCTGAGTATCCGTGCACCAGCACGCCGCTCCGTGCGTTCTCAATGTAATTATTCTCTACGTCGAGCCGTGCGGGGGAGGACACCTCGAGGAAGATGCCGTTAGGCAGGCCTTTTGCCGCCGGATTCACCGCCACACCGATACTATTGCGGACCGTTAAGTCGCTGCCCGCGACACCCGCCTTGATCAAGCCCGCCACACTGCGAATGTGCGAGTTTTCAATAATGACGGGAGCCGTCGTCGCCACCGTGACCGCAGGCGTCTTGGGATCCGTGCTTTGCCAGTTTCCGGAGTAAGTGCCGGCCTCCGTGATGACGACCGGACCGCTCCACCGCACCTCGCCAATTGCGCTCGATGCCGGGATCGAGGCTTGGCGTCCCTGATAGCTACCGGAGATGATCGCCTGTCCACTGGCGAGCCCCGCCAGCATACCGGATGAAGTTGCGCCGACCGTGCGTGTGTCGGAGGACTTCCACCCAAAGTCTGCGGTGACGTCCCTGGCCGAACCATCGTTGAAGGTAGCGATCGCCTTCAACTGGGCCGTACCCCCGATGGTCAGCACAGGCTGAGACGGAACGATCGTCACCGAATCCAACTCTGCCGGGACTGCTCCGCTCCCGGGCGGGGAGTTAGCCGCCGTCGGCGCCGCTGCCGGCAAGGCCGCCGCCCCACGCGCATCTCTGGTGATTCGTGTTTCGGAAGCCGGCTTTGCGATGGCGCTGGCAACGTACGCCGCACTGATTACACCGCTCGGCACATAGCCGTAGCCTGCCGGGTAACTCTNNGAGTGCTGCCGTCCACGGTGTAGTACACAGAATGGTTGGTGCCGGTATCATTCAGAGTGATGGTTGTCGCGCCGGAGATGGCGCCCGGCGCGGGCGAGATTGTCGGAGCCGTACTGGTTACCGCTGAGCACGTAGCGCCGGTCGTGTTGGGAGTGATCGTGGGTGTCGCTTGACTCTCCTCGTTCTTGATATAGGCGCCTCCGCCCCCGCTCATGTTAGGACCGCAGATGTTGTTGTTTGTGATGATGGCATTGGGTGCGTAACCGAAAGCGATGCCGTTAGCCCAATAGCCCTGAATCAGGTTGTCTTGCGCCAGCGCGCTTTTTCCCCAGAATTCTATCGCATAGGCGATATATTGTGGCGGAGTATTCGGTGCGGGCGTATTGGCGATGAGTACGTTATTGGAATCGATGGTGCCAGGGGTGGTTGCGCCCGTATTACAGCACGCGCTCGATATACCCATCGATAAGGTATATGGGTTCGTAAGATCGTGCATGTCGTTATATTCGATGAGGATGTTGGAAGACGGCTGCGGTTGCATCTCCATTCCGATACGGTGGATGCCGGAGAAGTCGTTGTTCTCCGCGGTGAAGTTCGACCACGTGTTACCCGATGGCGGTCCGTCGCAATCGGTCCCATTGACGCAAAGGACATGAAACCCCTCTTCCAGGTGAAGAAAGGTGTTGTTGCTTACCGTTATATTGTTGAGCGACGCGTTAAAAAGGGCGCCAGCGCAGTATCCGTCCTGATCGGTTTGTTCGATCATCACTCCTTCACAATCTGTGGCCGATCCAAAATTGTTCCAGGTGATGGATGTGTTCGAGAGGGTCCCACCTGTTGCAGGCTCACCGCTATCAAAGAACGCCGCAGCTCCGCTTTCCTCGTCATTGCCGGGCAATCCCGAGAATTGATTGTGCGTGATCGTAATGCCGCTCGATCCACTCGCCGGCACCCAGACATAGATACCGCCCGTGTTCTCGAAGTGCAGATATTCAATCGTGATTCCGGTGCATCCGGTCAAGTAGAAGATGTCGCTGCCGGTAAATGTGGCTGCCAGGATAGCCGTTGCCGGGGATGCAGTAGGTCCGGTCAGCGTGAGGTTCGACGAGCATGGGATATGCAGCGTACTGCTGATATTGTAAGTGCCGGCCGCGAAGAGGACCGTTGCACCGCTGGGAGCTCCTGAAATCGTGCTTTGCAGTGTACTCTGGCTCATGCCGGGGTTCACGTTGACTACTGTTCCGGTAGGAGCCGTGGTCACGTTGACGGCATAGGGCGCGCTACTCACGCCGGCGGAACTGGCGGTGATCTGTGCGGTTCCTCCTCCCACCCCGGTGACCGTACCGCCGCTGCTTACCGTCGCCAGGGAGGTATTCGATGATTGCCAACTTGCTATGTTGGTGAGGTTCTGTGTGCTGTTGTCGGAGTATGTGCCGGTAGCCGCGAGTTGAAGCGTACTCCCTGCCGCTACAGAGTTGGAAGAGGCGGTTATCTGGGTTGCCGTCAAGGTAGATCCGGAGGAGCTGGTGACAGTGAGTGAGTTGTGTGCCGCCGCCAATGCATAGTCGGTCGCGTCGGATGGTGTAAACGTGGCCGTCAGTTGTTGTGTGCCTGCCCGGAGAACGGTGCCCGCGGCTGGATTGTAGGAGAAGGTACCTGGCACATTCGCCGTGGCGTCCAACTGCGCTGTGCTGAGGGCGGTCCCTTGCGCAACAGCGGATGGCGGAGCCCAGGTGATCACCGGACTGGCCTGGGTAACGGTAAGCTGCACCGTGGCCATTGCGGCGGAAGAGTTGGTGTTGTTCGCCGGAATGAATATCGCCGTGAGTGTCTGGGGTCCAGCTTGCAGCACTGTCCCGGCAGCAGGTGTGTAGGCAAAGCTTCCCGGCGTGTTCGCCGTAGCATTCAGTTGGGCATTGCCCAATGCTGGACCGTATTGGATCGCCGCCGGTGTATTCCATGTAATGGAAGGAGTGTTGGTGCTCGTGCTCGCCGCGGTCATTGTGATCTGTGCCGACGAGCTCAAGTTCTGCGAGGTAGAACCTGCCGGCGATGCGGATGGACCGGCCGCAACGGCCTCAACATAGGTCCCCTGCACGGTCAGCGCGCCGGGCGCTTTGCTGATTAGTACTCCATTGCCCATCGTCGCGAGAGAGGGGTTGGAGAGCGTCCATTGGGTATTTGAAGTTACATCCTGTGTTGAACCATTGCTTAAATGCACGATCGCATGCAGAATTACCGCGCCACCCACACTTACGGTTGCAGGCGTTGCCGTGATCGACAGGAAGGTTAGACTCGGGGACGAGGGATTACTACATCCTGCTATCAGAATCAGCAAACCACACAGGAATCCCGGCCATACCTGTGGCGCTGGAGACGAAACATTCCCCTCGTGAAAATCGGAATTTCGAAGCATCGAGGTCCCGGGAAAAGGGCCATTTCAAAGCCATAAACGTTGGTTCGCGTCTTTGAGACACGTTGCGCACGGTCGGCGAAAGCTGCTGTCCTGTTCGGGTTTTACTTTCTGTCTTTGTGTACTATCGAGGCATGGCAGGTGTAGGGCAATCACACCGAAGATGCATTACAGAAGTTGTAAATAACTGATCGTAAACAGGTTGAACCTCTGGGCCCCATCACGGGGCCGGCACGCTCCGCCACCCAGAGACAAAAAAAGTCCCGGCAATGCCGGGACGGTTGAAAGTAGCCCAGGACGAAGTACTTGGTTAGGTCAAATTACCGTAACCTGCTTCTACGAAAGTACAGGAATCGTGATTTGCTGGCCGGCTTGGATCTTATTTGGATCAGAGATATTGCTCGCCTGGGCGATGTTGGAATACTTGTTTGGCGACCCGTAAAAGCGGTTGCTTATCTTGGACAGGGTGTCCCCGCTCTTGACACTGTAGCTTTGATTCGCGCCGCCGGTGGTGACGATCTCATGGTGTAGGTCGGAGTACTGCGGGTCGACTTGCTTAATGACATCCCACACACGATTAGCGATCACCTGGGACGGCACGGAACCTTTCAGGTAGAGTTTTTCACCATCCAGGCTTACGGAGTCCACTTTTGCGCCCTCATCGCTGAATCCCTCGATGGTCTGGATTACGGGCGAGTATTTCTGCTTCAACTGGTCGAGATCTGCCATAACGTTTTTCTCCTTATTTATTTCACGCGGTTGAATTGGGTTTAACAACGGCGGTCAGGCCAAGCAGCTAAGCGGGCTTCCGATAGCTGCACCTCGAGGCCGCTAAGGGTGGCGCGGCTTTTCCGTCAAGAAAGGCCGCGATGAGATGCACTCGGTGGTCCAGCGCAATAGAAAATCCGCGCTTAAGCGGCGTGCTGGTCCGCGATCTTCTTCATTGCAATTACCATGGCCGCCGCGCCTAAGCTCTTGATGAGCGTCGGATGCTGGGCATAGACGGCGCTCACGCGATCGATGATCGACGGGTCTTGGTTCTGGACGTGATTGGTGAGAGCTTCGACATCCGCCGGGTTCACGCTTGCTGCCTGCTCAGGCGTAACCCACTTCTGGCCGGACTGCAACAGCGCCGCGAGCGGAGAGTTGGGAGCGCTGCCTGCGAATTTGGAGATCACAGCAGGCCCAACAGAGGCCAGCAGCGTGTTCAGCATACCCGCTTGTTGTTGACCATTCCCGTTGGCGAACAGTTGTGCGGCCATTTGTGGAAACGGCGCTGTTTGTCCGGAGCGAAATGCCTCGGCCAACCCGCTGGCGAGAGTGGAAGCGGGCACCCCCTGCGCCACCTGGCCGAAGTGCTGTTCCTCATTGCCACTGGTGGCGTTGTTTCCTGAGTACCGCTTGAGCAGATCACCGATTCCTCCTGACAGAAAGCTCATAGGTTTTCCTTCCTTGTTCGTGGTCCCGATATGATTCGATCGCTCTTCCCGTGCTGCTGCTGCAACGTCGATGGATTCGCAATCCACCCATAGGATGCGCATGAGAGTCGTCGATTGAACTGCAGGGCCCGGAATGCAGCTTCACTTGGCGTGTTCACCGGTTTGCAGAGGGCACGTTCCAGGCAAAAGGCAAGAGATATTTCTCGGCAACTGAGCCGGCATTGGCTTCGTGGCACTCTACGCTTCGGCAAAAAGCTGGCCGCGTGGAGGGCCTGGGCAACAAGATCGTCGCCGGGATCATGGAGCAGGCACACCTGCGTGCAAAACCCGGTAATGAAACAACCCGATGACTCTCTCATGGTAGCGCCCCGGGTGTCTATGGCGGGAAGAAGAAAAAACTCCTGGCGACAGTGATGTTTTGCGGCCGCAGCAATCATTGTTGAGCCCGCGATGTTTATCCCCACCTTGCTTATCGCCTTGTATCTCCGCAACTTACCAGTGGTTTTTGGGGGCCACTCAGGCGTTGCCCGTGCCCCGTCTGGGCAGCGGACTGGCGCCTGGCCGCTCTGCATGGGGGATGGGGAACTTGCGCGGATGTCCTCCAGCCGCCGCCTGCCCCCAATGGACCTGGTTACCGTGGTGACCGTTGGCGGCGCAAGTTAGCGTCGTCAAACCAGCCGGTAACGTTGACTCCGGGGAACGGCCCCGCTAGATTACGGGAAGCAGGCACAGCAAGACATGTGCCGGATGAGGCGTTAGAGCATTTTTGCTATTGGTGTAATCGAGGAAACTGGACTGAACGCGGTCATTCGCCGAAACCGGGCCCCCGGCCCGCACTTCGCCGATTCCTCCAGATCACAGCGATAGTAAAAATGCTCTAGCCGCCCGCCCCTTGAATAGCCCTCGACCCCCCGCAGAGGCTTTCCCTAAATGCCCGTCGGTTTCTGAAGTCGCAGCGCCTGTGACTGAGATGGCGAAGCTACGCGTAAAACCAGGCGCAAAAAAAAAATCCTTTGCGGACCGGCATTCTCCTCGTGACGCGCCGCAAAAATCCGATGTTTCATGGCAGGAACGTTTTGACGATTCACCGGCGAGGCCCGTTCCTCACCAAAACCGCGAGCAGGACGGTTCGATTTCCGTTTCGCTCGCGCTGATTGAGCGAACTGGGGCAAAATCGCGAGGCCTTTGCACTGCCGGTACAAACCAAACGAATGGAAGCTGCGTAGTCGCGCTGCTGGGATTGGAGATTAGGGAATGTACCAAACCGACGTGGCACCTGAAAGCGTCAAATTTCTAAAATGGGATAACTGGTCGAAATGGGTTCTGTTTTTGCTGCTAGGCTACGCCATTACAGGACGCAGCTTCTCGTATCTTGGCATCCCTCCGGCCAAACTGTTCATTGGCGACCTGACGCTGGCTGCATTTATCTTCCTCGGCCCGCGCAAACTGTTCGATCGCTGGATTAAGGCGCTTACCACGGGCGGTCCCTTGGGTCCATTTGCCTGGGTGCTGCTGGCATCGGTTGGTTATGGCATTTTCGAAGTAATCCGCGGCATTTTGGCGGGATTCTCGCCCATCACCGCAATTGAAAATCTGGTATTCAATATTTATCCGCTCTACCTGTTTCTCGGGATATGGGTGGGGATGCGCCGCCCCGAGCTTCTGCTCAAATACTTCCAGCTCTATGCCATCTGTTTTTGCGTTTACGCACCGGCCTATTTTCTCTTCCTGCACAACGTGGACATCCAAATGCCTGGATCGGATGGAATCACCGTTTTCGGCCAGGCTGCCGGCGGCGGATTCATTATCCTGGCGCTGCTCTGTCTCGATCCCAAGCCGAGCCGCTTCTGGCTTCCGATGACCATGGCCGGCATTGCGCTCTTAGCCGCCCAAGTCCGCGCAGAGTGGTTGGGCATGGGCTTCGCGCTCATGATCTGGGGTGTCTTGGCACGCAAGATGACGCGCGTTGCCATGATCTCCGCGGGGATGCTGGCGCTGCTGGCGATCGGCTTCGCGTTAGACGTAAACATTCCTTCACCAGCAGAACGCGGCGGCGCCATATCATCTCGGGAAATTGTCGCCCGAGGCGTTTCCGCAGTCAGTCCTGAACTGGCGCGCGACCTTACGGGCTCTGAAAATACCAGCTTCTACGGCGGCACCATCAAATGGCGGCAGACTTGGTGGCGTGCCATCCGCGAGCATTCCAATGAGAACTACACCATGCTGCTCATTGGTCCCGGTTACGGATATCTGCTCCGCAACCTGGTGAACTACCTCAAGGACCTGGGCGAAATCCGCACCCCGCATAACGTCTTCTTTTATGCTCTCGGCTACAGCGGCTGGGCCGGCGTGGTTCTGTTCTTTTCCCTGCAGGCAACGGTCGGCGGCCTGGTCTGGCGAGTCTATCGGTTGACTGGCCAGCCGTTCGGGCTGGCCTTCTGGGCAGCCGCGCTGCTCTCAGCATTCTTCGGAAACGTCATGGAGACGCCCTCGGGGGCCATTCCGTTCTACCTGACGCTGGGTTTGATTATCGGCCCTACTCTTTCTTTGGTTCGCTACCCCGTGCGCCAGGAATTGTTTCATCTCGAGCCCTCCCCCATGACTTATACAACCGAAGCGGTATATACCCCGGAAGGAGTGTGACGGGGGATACACCGGGCGGGGCAGAAGTCAGTGTTTGGCCGCGGAAAGTAACTCATCTTGGTGTAAGGCATAAGCGCACAAAGTGTTGACACCAGAGATGGGGTCCTCTAACTTACGTGGTGTAGGCACTGCTGGATCAGCCAAGGCCAAGAGGCCAGCCGCTAAGAACTGTATCCGCCGCAGTGGCGTTCTTTACATGTCAATCGGCTACGGAAGAATTCGAGACACTGCCACTGTAACTGAGATGGCGAAGCTCCAGTAATCCGGTAACCTTAGTGCTGAATTGAAACAGTTTGGCCTCGATTGTGTTCCAAATTAGAACGTGTCGTAAGTTGACGCCGCTTGGAGCGCAGATTTCGTTGACACGTGTCCGGGCCTATTGCACCATTTGGACAGACCGTGGAGTTCAGCACACGGGCAGTTTCGCTGCTGGATGAACGGCCCAGGTTTTGTTGAAGGCAAAGAGATCAATTTGGTCCTGTAACTGAGATGGCGGGAGCCCGTTTGGGTTCCGTTCAGGATCTTTGAGGACGATAAAGATCAAAGTTTCGCATCGTCCCCCTCGAGGCAAAGTGAGATCCCATCGGGAACAGCAGCAAACAAGCTCACTTTTGTAACGGAGATGCTCATGTATCGCAATCCAGGGTCCAACGAGTCGAACGAATGGTTTGCCTTTCGGGTCCGTCCCCGGCACGAGAAACAGGTTTCGCTGGCCCTTCGAGAGAAGGGCTTTACCGAGTTTTTGCCGCTATACAAATCCAAGAGGCAATGGGCTGATCGAACCAAAGTCGTAGAAATGCCGCTCTTTCCTGGCTACATTTTTTGCTCCACAAACCGATCCGCGATTGTGCCGATTCTGATGACGAGCGGCGTGATCGACGTGGTGCGGGCAGGTAACCAACCTTTGTCCGCGGATAAGACAGAGATTGAGGCGCTGCAGCAGACGGTCGGCGTGGATGTTCCGCTTGAAGCTTGGCCCTACACCGAAGCCGGCGATGCGGGTTCGTTTACCATTCTCCGTGGCCCCTTAGCGGGGCTGACCGGCATCCTGGTCGAGGTCCGCCGGTCACAGCGGTTGATCCTTTCGGTAAATCTTCTTCGCCGCTCTGTTCTGGTCGAAGTACATCCTGACTGGATCTCGCCCTATGCTCCCGTGGTGGCCGAGCGCATGATGGCCTAGCAAATTCGCTCTCCTGGCAAAGCCTGCAAGACTTTGATTACCTTCTGTCTCACCTAAAGCATTTTCACTTTTGCTGTAATGGGGGAACCTCTCCCACTCAAAGTAAAAGTGAAAATGCCTTATACTCTGGTTCTCCCGTTAGCACCGTAGGATCGTACGCTCGTGGTCTCGTACGTTCCCCCTGCGGTCCCTTCGTGAGCACTCCCAAACTTTTGCTTCAATCATTGTCTCTACAGCGCTCTTCGGAGCACGTTCCCCGCCGGAGGTATTTCTCCGCGGAAATCCAGTTACACATGGTGTGAATTTATGCGTAAGTCTCCAGCCAAATTGATTCTGTGTTCTGTTTGCGTTCAAGGCATGCTGCTCGTCCCGGCTCCCGCCCAGAGCGGACGCGCGACAACCGATGTTTCGGGCGCTTCGGCGAACAGCCCTGCAACGTATGTGCCAACTTCGATCGGACCGAATGCAGTTGCCGGCGATACCACCAACTACATACTTGGCCCGGAAGATCAGATTACGGTCCACGTCTTTGCCGCGGAAGATATCCCTGATCGGCCGGCGCAGATCGCCAACGATGGGTCGGTCAACCTGCCCATGGTCGGGCAGGTGCAGGCCGCGGGCCTCACCATCGAGCAACTGCAGGCCGCATTGGTGACCGCTTATAAGAAGTATTTCAAGGATCCGCAGGTCACCGTGCAGGTGATCGATTTCCGCAGCCAACCGGTCTCCGTAGCCGGCAATGTGAACACCCCAGGCGTAGTGCAGTTGCGGGGAAATCGCAGCCTGATGGAAGTGATTGGGATGGCCGGCGGTCTGAAAGCCGATGCCGGCGACAGCGCGCTGATCACGCGTTACCTGAGCGAGGGCCCGATCCCGGTAGCTGGCGCCTTTGCTGATCCCACGGGCAAGTACAGTGTCGCGCACATCGATATACGTGCGGTCATGAGCGGCAAGGATCCGCAAGGCAATATCCCGATCAAGCCACACGATGTCATTACTATTCCCCGTGCGCGCATGATCTACGTGCTGGGCAACGTGACCAAGCCCGGCGGCTATGTCCTGACTGACAACGAGACCATGTCGATAACCCAGGCGATTGCCTTAGCTGGTGGATGGGACCATACTGCGGCGCTCAAGGATGCCAGGGTTCTGCGCGCCGATGGCGGAGCAGAACGGGAACAGATCCCTGCGAATGTAAAAAAAATCATGGAGAACAAAGCGCCCGACCTGCAGCTGCGCGCTGACGACATCTTATATATCCCCAACAGCATAGGGAAAGCGGTCGGAGTGCGCGGGCTGGAAACAGCCATCGCCGTCGGGTCAGGCATTGCCATCTTTCACTAGAACCCCACCCCGGCAGGAAATCCGGGGTAGCGAAAAATTTGTCATCCCGGCCGAAGCGTACCCGGATTTCCTACTACGTTGCATCACCCGTGGCATCAGGTGCGGCTTTCCTTAAAGAAAGCCGCATGAAGTCAGTCAACGCCACCAAGCCCAACAGGAAATCCGGGGNNCGCAGTGGAGGGACCTGCGGTTTCTGCGATCTACGCGGCTTCCCTCTGTTTTTGAAGATGCCTTATCAATCCTAAGTATCAAGATGGCCGCATGCGAGACCCGCCTGGAAGGCGGGGCTCGTACTGTGTCCCAAGCGAACTGGATCAATCCGAAAGGACCACAATAGATGACCCCGACCCAGCAGATCATTCCCGCACCTCGCCTGCCGGATGTCCGGCACACCGGACGCGCCAGTTCCCTTGAGCTTGCGCATCCGGCGGCGGGCAATCAGCCCCGGCCTGAAGCCGCTGTGAACTACTCTGCCTTGCTTCGCCGCCATCGTTCCGCGGTAGCGGTCATCGTTGCCGGCGCGCTTCTGCTCAGCGGGTTGTATACGCTTGTTGAGCACAAGGTTTACCAGTCGGAAGCCATTCTTGAAGTGATGGGGATCAACCAGGACTTCATGAACAGCAAGGAAGTCGATCCAACGTCCACCCAGCTTACCGGGGACGCATACATCGAGACGCAAACAAAATTGCTGAAAAGCCCGCCCGTCCTGCAACGGACGGCACAGGTACTAGGTCCCAGAGTTCCCGCTGCGATCGCTTCCGGTCAGGGCCTGTTCGGCAAGATTCGGAAATGGGCCGGCAAACCCGCTGCGGCCACCCCGGCGGAGGGCGAAGCAGTGGTGTTGAAGATGCTGGACGACGCCAAGGTCAAAGTCGATGGATCTTCCGATCTGATTACCTTGACGGTGACCGGTCCGGAGGCGCAGCTGACTGCGGATACCGCGAATACATTAACCCAACAATTTATCGAACAAGCTCAGGATGCCCGGATGTATTCCGCGGGGAACACCGACAAATTCCTCACCGTGCAGCTCTCGGACGCACGTAAGAAGCTGCAGGATGCTGAAGATGATCTGCAAACCTATGCTCGGCAGACCGGTATCGTCATCCCCAGCGAGTCCCAGGAGAGCGTCGCGGCCGATAAGCTGCGGCAGATTCAAACCGACCTGGCCAAGGCGGAAGCAGACGAGGCGGATACAAAGTCGCAGGTAGAGGTAGCGCACAGCAGTCCGGTCGAATCGATGCCTCAGGTTTTGGACGATCCGACGCTGCGCGATAATCGGGCCCGGCTGGCCGACCTTCGCCGCCAGCTGGCCGATTTGAGCGTGACGCTCACGCCCGCCAACTACAAAATTCAGCAGCTGCAAGCACAGATCGCGGATCTGGAGCAACAGTCTTCTCACCAGCGCACCAACATCATGCGTCGCCTTGGAGTGCAGAATTCCGAGACCGCGCGGCGCAAGCAATTGTTGAGCGCGGCCTATCAGCAACAGTTGGCCGTGGTTTCCGATCAGTCTTCGAAAGAGGTTCGCTACAACATTCTGAAGAAGGAAGTGGATGCGAACCGCGACATTTACCAATCCATGTTGCAAAAGGTGAAAGAGGCCAGCATCGTTTCTGCCCTAAAGTCGAGCGACGTACGAGTGGTCAGTCCGGCGTTGCGGCCGACATCGCCGTATCGGCCGAGTCTGCCGCTGAATCTGGCGCTGGGACTGCTGCTTGGGGCGACTTTTTCGACCTGCTACATCCTGCTGCGCGAGCGCAATGACGCCAGTCTCCGCACCCCGGGGCAGAGTGTCAAGCACCTCAACCTGCCGGAACTGGCAGTCATTCCCTCAGCCCGCATAGGAAACAGCGAGCGCATCCCGCTCACGCTGCGTAACTTGAACGGGGTGAGCAACCTGCTCGATGCCAAGAATGGCGTGCTGGCGGGCGGCAAGTCGGCAGTGTTGGACCGGGAGATGGTGCAGTGGAGCCAGGACGAAACCATGATGGCGGATGCATACCGGTCCGCGATCACATCCATTCTCCTAAGCCGGGTTAACGGGGTCAGCCCGCGGGTTATCCTGGTGACCAGCCCACGCCCCAAGGCCGGCAAGACCACGACCGTGGCTAATCTTGGGATCAGCCTGGCGGAAATCGGACGCCGTGTGCTGCTGATCGATGGCGATCTCAGGCGGCCTCGCCTGGGTAAGCTCTTCGGTTTGCAATTTGCCACCGGCTTGAGTGATGTGCTTCTGGATGCAGGCAGCGGGATTACCACGCTGGACTCAGTGGTTCGCGCCAGCACCGTGCCGGGACTGTATGTGTTGCCCGGTGGATCGGAACCGGCCAATATCTCCAAGCTGCTCCACGCGACGTATCTGGACACTTTGGTGGAAGCTGCGCGCTCGGAATATGACTTCGTTCTGATCGACTCTCCGCCCATGATCGGTATGGCCGATGCGCGGCTCCTGAGCCGCAACGCGGACGGTGTGATTCTGATCTGCCGCGCCGGGGAGACCAGTCCAGAGCAATTGGGAGAAGCCAGACAGCGGCTGGCCGACGATGGCACTCCGGTCATCGGCACGATTCTCAACGGCTGCGATCTTCGTGTGGAAGATCCGTCCTACGTCAACGGTTACAACAGCTACGCTGGCGCGACACGCGACTAGCAATACTGAGCTCGGCTCATGAAGCGGCGCTAATCTTCGTGAGCAGCCCGTATCCGCGGTTCCCCCGCCGCGAAATGAAAAACAACGTTTCCCTTGCAGTTGCCCAGGGGAGCGTATGGGGGATCTGCTCTCATGCACGTCCGGAATTTACGTTTTTACCAGACCATGCAATTCGTTCTGGATCTGCTCGCGGTGACCGTTGCCTGGAGCTGTACGATCCAGATTCGCGTGCTGTTAAACCCCTTGGCCACCCAAAGGGTGACCTCCAACGCGGTTTCCATCTGGGCGCCCTCGTTGATCCTGGTTCTTGTCTTGTGGATCTCCATGGCTTGGCGTCTCGGCCTCTATCGCGGTGAGGGCATTATCCGGCCGTGGAGCAGCGTTTTCAACACCGCCGAAGGCGCGCTGTTGGCAAGCTGCAGCATCGTTCTCGTCACCTTCTTCTCCCGCCACTTTGGCGGTGGGGTATCCCGCTCGTTCTTCATGATTTTTGCGCCCCTCAGTTTTGTCGCCTTAGGGATCGCCCGATGCATCAGCGTTCTCGCCGCAATGCTGGCAGAACGGCACTGGCCGGCACCCATCCGGGCCGCGCTCCTGGGAGACCGTTTACACGCCGGCCGTCTGGTCGACCTCATGCGCTCGGCCAACGTGTCCAACGCAATCAAGGGCTTGATCCTCCCCGAAGGCCACACCATCGATGGCCCGCTGCTTCCCATGCCGATCCTGGGAACGACCGCACAGTTGGCGGCAGTGATCAATCGCGAGCACCTGAATCGCATCATCCTTCTGAACGGCTCGATTTCGCGGGCAGAGCTGGACGAATGCAGCAAAGTGTTCCAGCGGATGGGTGTGATCGTCAATTGCACGGTGGACTTCGCGCCCGAACCGGGGCGCGTCAACGTCAGCAATCATTATGGTTTACCGCTGGTTGAGCTGCGGCCCTTATCGTTTACCAAAAGCCATCATTTCATCAAGCGCGGCTTTGACATCCTGGCGGCGGCAATCGTCCTCATCCTTCTGGGGCCGGTCATGCTGGTCATCGCGGCCGTGGTGAAGGGGACTTCCGAGGGACCGATCCTTTATAAAGCGCCGCGGGTAGGCAGAGGCGGCCGGCATTTCATGTTCCTCAAGTTTCGCTCCATGTATACCGCAATGGATCGCGCGCATGTGGCCCACGCCAATGAAAAGGAAGGCCACATATTCAAGATCAAACATGATCCGCGGGTGACCCGGATCGGCCGGTTCATTCGCCGCTATAGCCTGGACGAATTGCCGCAGTTGATCAACGTGCTGCGCGGCGAGATGAGCCTGGTGGGTCCCAGGCCGTTGCCTGCCGGCGATCTGGGCCCGGACGGCATGAGCGTCGAATTCGCCGACTGGTCAGAAGGCCGGTCTTTGGTGTATCCCGGCATTACCGGACTACGGCAGGTCAATGGCCGCAGCGAACTGCCGTTTGAAGAGATGGTGCGGTTCGATCTGCAATACATTCGCGAGTGGTCGCTGCTGCTGGACATCAAGATTATTCTGGCGACGCCGGGCCTGGTGGTGAAGGGCGTAGGAGCTTACTGAGCTGCGCGGCCGTAGTAGGAAATCCGGGGGAGCGCAGTGGAGGGACCTGCGGTTTCTTCACACCTTTCACACCACCCGGGGTGAGCCATCAGCCTAGTAAGTGGGCGCCAGCGCTAAAGCGGCCAGCCCGAGCAGGAAAAAGAGAAACATCCAGGGGATAAGGCGCCGTGCTCCCGCCGGTGCTCCGCGAAACTCATGCCAGACGAAGACTCCCCAGCCGGCCGAAACCATGGTCGCGCCCTGGCCGATCGCATAGGAGATCGCCGGACCAACAAAGCGCGCCTGGGAGGCGGTAAAGTTAAGCACTGCTCCGGAGCACCAGACGGCGCCCCCAATCAAGCCCCATAGATGCCAGATCGGCCGGCCGGCAAAGTACTGCCTCATGCTGAGAGGTCTTTGCTCGGGCAGCGGATGGCGCATCAGCCAAAGATTGGCCGGAATACTACATAAGGCAATACCCACGGCGAAAACCGAGACGACACTGTAGGGACCCAGGGCTCCGGTTCCGTGCATCGACCGCGCGACCAGCGGGTAAAACAATCCCATCAGCACGCCTGCCAACAAACTGAGGAGGATACCTCTTGCCGTGACCCGAGTTCGATGCTGCTCGCGGCGGCGGTATGCGATCGCGTCGATCACGATGGCGATGGCCACCAGGCCGACCCCACCAAAGAGCAGAAATGCGTTGCCGGCGGGCGAGAAAGCATAGTTCAGCAGCACCCCAATCACCAGGGCTAACCCGATTCCCAGAGGAAAGGCCACGGCCAGGCCGGCAATCTCGATGGCGACGACCAGCAGAAGGTTGGCCGCATTGAAGATGACGCCGCCCGCCACGGCAAACAGAAGATGGCGATGGTCAGCCCCGGCAATGGCTGCGAATAGAACCCCGGCGCCGCCCCCCAGGGTAACGCCCCAGACCACGCTGGCCAGCAGGATGCCGGCGACGTAATCCCAGTAGAAAAGCTGGATGGGCCAGCCCGGGGTCAGCTTGATTGCGTTCGCCCAGGACCCCCAGCAGAGCATGCTGAGCAGCATGAATGCGAGTTGAGCGGAATAGGTCTCCGGCAGGAAAGCGATAGAGCACTTCTCTCAGTCCCGCCGAACGGTTGGGCAAGTGGGCATCCGTCGCCCGGCGAAGCGTTCTCAGGAGGGGCAACCCAGCTACTCAGGCTGCCCCTCCCGGTTTGCCGGGGTCTCCCTTAGCGTGCGGGCCGGCGGTGGGCTGCCGGCGCCTTGGCTGGGGGCTCCCCGCCGGAGAGCGTGATCATCGGCGGGTTCGCGACGTAAGAATCGAACGTCGCGTCGTAGGTGACGTTGAGACCGATGGCGGGAACAGTCTTCAGCGGGGTCTTCATGTTGATCGTGAAGTCCGCTTTCTTGCTCTGCTTATTGTCTTCCGTGACCGCGACCTGGACCGATTCAGCCGTTGCCGAAACAACCATGCCCGGCACCTCGACACGGGTACCCTTCATGGTGTCCCAAACCTTCTGCGCATCTTCAGGCTTGCCATTGAAAAGGATGAATTCCTTATCGGAAAGACTAAGCGTCTTGAGGTCCGGCGTGGAAGCGACTGTCTGCGCCGCGAGATCTTGTGGCGAAGGCGGTGGCGGTGCTGGAGTCGGGTTATATTCCGCTGGAGGAAAGAGGTTGGCCTGGGCCAGGGTCTGAATGGCAGGGTAGCCGTCCATGTTGCCGTGGTACTTGTTGTAGAAGTACTCGGCGGCCTTTTCGATCTGCGGCTTGGCCTGCGGAGGCGCGAATTGAGCCGCCCGGGTCAGGAACCACGCCGCGTTCTTGAGATCTGGCGGGGTCTGCTGGGCATAAGCCTGTCCCAGAAGATAGGTGTCATTGAGCCCGGGACCCGACTGCGTCATCGCTGGTTCCGGGTACGCTTTCAGCTCATTGGTGAAGGCCGCGATGGCTCCGGCGAAATCTTTCTTGTTTTCGTCATCCTGAGCGATCGCGCTGTCGAAGATGGGGGCGGTCGCCGTCTTCAGCTTCTGATAGTCGGCATCCGACATACTGGCCGGCTTGACGGCGCTGAGACCAGTCTGGGCCTGGGCGGCCGCTTTATCCAAAATCGGCTGAGCGTCGGCTGGGCTACTCTTGGCCGCGGCCTGAGATTTCTCGACGTAGACCGAGATGGCCAGTGCTCGCAGGTTCCCCGGATCAGCCGCCAGGAGCCGGTCGGCGGCGTCCAGAGTCTTGG
>PLZN01000206.1 GCA_003152195.1 Acidobacteriaceae bacterium | reverse complement strand
ATGAAACGGGGTTTTGTTGCAGGTCGGGCGGAACCGCAGGTCCACTGCGCTTCGCTCCGGTCGGGATGACAATTCTGTTGGTGAACGGGCGCTATCGTGCGAAGTGATTGTTTCTTCTCAGTCGATTCGAATAGGAATTGCAGGCTTAAGTTCTAGAAGGGAGAGAACGCGCAAATTCGTAAGCCTGGCGAACAGCTTTGCTGCCGTATTTGCGCTCCAGGCGGCGGACCATGAAATGCCCTTCAGCGAGGCTTTGAAAGTGATGGCTAAAAAGAACGTTGAGCGTGAGACCGCCGACTGCGCCAGCGATGGGGACGAGTTCCGCGGCCACTTTCTCGCTGACCTCAAGACCAAATCTCGAAGCAATCTTGCCTACGAATGACATCAGGGCCGGCGCGCTCTCTTTTGCCATTCCTTTCTGCGTGACGTAGGACACCGCCTCGCGCGTGACCTGCGCCAACGCCGTCCGGGTTGCGTAGTAGGCGCTTTCTCTCGCCTCTCGATGAGTGGTTTGCGGGCCGAGGGCGAAGACCTCCAGGCAAGCCAGCCCACTTTCCGGGCTCGAGAAGTCCTCACCATGACTGCGGGCAATCTCAACAATGGAGTGCAGCATCACCGTGGTCGTGATCGGAAGCTCGACGAGCAGGCCGGGCAGCCCAAAGAAGCCGCCGATGGCGCCCGTGATCGCAGCGGCAGCCGTGTGGGAGCGCTTGTACATCACAGCGGGCGATTTCGCTCTGTGGGCCTTGACCGCGATGCGCAAACATTGCTCAAGAGCTTTATCGACGGCCGCCTGGATTGCCGACTGGGCGGGGGCGGGGAGTCTATGCAGAAGCGCCTCGATCGGCATGCCGAGCGTCGATGCGATCTTCATCGCGAAACTCTGGGTTTCGAGCTTGGCGACTGCGGCCTGAAGATCCGCGTAATCGGACGGCGAGAAGTTGCTCATCACTCAAGGGTAACCGGAACGGTCTTGAGGCTTGCTCAGCACTGCTGGAGGCCTTCTTTAGACTTCGCCTATGCCGCAGCGGAGCGAAGCCATTGCTCCATCTGTTCATGGCCGACGAGACCTGCCTGTTGAAACACCTGCCGGCCACCTGAAAGAACGACGAAGTTCGGGATCCCGCTCACACGAAAGCGCGCAGCTAATTCAGGATGCGCCTCCGTGTCGACCTTGAGGACGATTGCTTTTCCCGCCATATCGAGTGCGGTACGCGCCACCTCCGGCGCAGCTGAGCGGCAAGGCCCGCACCACGCCGCCCAGAAGTCCACCAGCACGGGAACCGTAGCGTTGTTCATGATCTCGTCGAAGAGAACCGGATCGGCCGGCAACGGTTCCGCGATCGGAGCAAGCGTGGCCTTGCACGCGCCGCATCGACCGGTGCTGGCTAGATGAGTGGCGGTGACACGGTTCTTTTGGTTGCAATGCGTACAGGTTCGAATGACTGGCACGATGCGCCTCTGTTTACTGAATATCTCCACAGTTAGATGCATCATCGACACGCATTTCTTCAGGAAGTAGAGCCGGCAACTGTGTTTGTAAAAGCGGCACGAGGCTCACGCTGAAGCAGCGTGACATGGTCAAGCGGATGGCAGGTAATGCAACAGGTCAAGAAAAGGCGGCTTGATGCCCTGCGTGCGCAGGAGTACGCCCATCTGTGCCGTGTGTCGCATCTCGTGAATCATGACGTGCCACAGCAGGCCATCCACCGTGAACCGCTCCTCTGCTGGGGAGTCGTGCAAAATCACAAGCCGTTTCAACTCGTCGTCCGTCAGCGTGGCGAGGTAAGTGAGGGTGCTCTGCTCTACAACCCGCCAGTAGTCCAGCAGCGTTTCGAGCACGAAACCCGCGTAAACAGGGCCGCCCGCGGTGTTCTTCAAGGCGGGAATGGTTTTCCGCACCGGCTGTTCGCGCAGGATGTCCTCGTGAATCCAGGAGTCCTCCACGGCGGGTACGTGAAACACGAGGTCTTTGATGCGGTGAAACCGCGAACCGTCCAGCAACGGGCGGGATAAAAGCTCGTCCGGCACGCCCTCCAGCGTGGCCCACAAGTCCCGGCGGGCGCGAACGAGGTAATCGTAGGTTTCAGGAATGTTCATTCGTCCCTCCCTCAAGGCTCATACAAACATCGCTATCCATCCCAAACACTCATGACCTCGCTCCCGCAAAAGGTTTCGAGTAAGCAGATTCTAAGCTGACGTATCGGGGCTTGGCTCCACCTGCGTTTCCGCTCCCTGGAATCCAGCAAGAGCCATTTCTGAAAGAAACAAACCCGTTTCATATCCCGCGGGTCGGCAACGCCGGTGAATGACGTGTGCTATCCTGCGCGTGTGTCAGCCGCTGGCTCGCTCCCCAATCCGGAAACTCCCCGTCATGCCGCGGTCGTCCGCGTGACGCACTGGATCACGGTAATCTCCTTCTTTGCTTTGCTCATCAGCGGCGCTGAGATAGTGATCTCTCACCCGCGGTTCTATTGGGGTGAAGTCGGCAATGTGCTGACTCGTCCACTGTTCACGCTGCCGATCCCCGCATCGAGGGATATGGTTCCGACTGGCTACGGCTACGTGCTGCCCGACCAGAATGGCTGGAGCCGGTATCTCCACTTTCAGGCCGCGTGGGCTGTGGTGCTGACCGGCCTGGGCTACGCGATCTCAAGTCTGTGGACCGGCCACTTCCGGGAAAACCTGTTCCCGGCTCCGGCCGATAGGACGTGGCGGGCGTTCCGGGAAGTGATCGCGAAGTATCTTCGCCGCGCGCCGCCGGATGAAGCGGAAGCCCACTCATACAACGTAATTCAGCGAACCGCATATCTGATCGTGATCTTCGTCCTGTTTCCCCTGGTGATCTGGACTGGTCTCGCGCTGTCTCCCGCCTTCGACTCCGCGGTTCCGGCCGCCGTCACCGCGCTGGGCGGCCGGCAATCCGCACGCACGCTGCATTTCTTCGTCTCCGGATCTCTCCTGCTCTTCCTCGTGGTCCACGTTGCCATGGTTGTTCTTGCAGGATTCAGGAGCCGCATGCGGGCGATGATCACCGGTCGCGCCATCGTACCCCGAGAGCGCACATTGGAGCGCACATGAGGCCCATCTCACGCCGCAAGCTCATGACCACCGGTCTTGCCGCCACCGCGGGCTTGGCGGGTCTGACCGCGGCCACCCGCCTGGCCGAGCGTTATGGACTGATCCCGCCCGATCACGGTGGAATCTACGGTCCCGGCGAGACGCTGACCTACGCCGCCCAACGGCTTCTGACGACGCACTCGCTTGCCCGCGAGTTTTCTCGCAGCATGATTTCAAAGTCGCCTTTCGCCAACGAAACCTCACCTCCTAACGATGCCTTCAAGCACCTTCAGGCCAGCGGGTTCTCGGACTGGCGGCTTTCGGTTGACGGAATGGTCGCCCGGCCTGCATCGCTTTCGCTGTCCGACCTAAAGAGTTTTCCCGTCCACAGCCAAATCACTGAGGTAACGTGCGAGGAGGGCTGGTCTTATATCGCCGAGTGGATTGGAACGCCTCTGATTGAGGTCCTGAACGCCGTTGGGCTCTTGCCGCAGGCGCGCTATGTCGCATACTTCTCCATCGACAAGGACTGGTGGGAAAGCATCGATATGGCCGACGCCCTGCATCCCCAGACGTTCCTGACGTGGGGGATGAACGACGGCGATCTTCCCGTGTCCTTCGGCGGCCCGCTCCGCATGCGCGTGCCCCGCCAACTAGGCTACAAGAGCCTTAAGTACGTAACCCGTCTGACGGTCACCGACACGATGAAACGCTTCGGCAAAGGTCTGGGCTCGGCCGAGCCGGAAAATGGTTATGCGTGGTACGCCGGCATCTGAGGCGTCTTCTTTTCGATACCGGCACACGCGCTTGCGATGCCCTACCCATGGTTCTGCTCGCAAATACAAGCCGACTCTGCTTCTTGCCGATCCCCGCGGCCATTCTGGCCAGCCTCAGGTGACTCATTCGCTACGATCCTTCAAGAGGATCACTCCGCCTATCCGTATTGGCCTCCACCCGGGATCGTAGTCTTCTCATGAAATCAAGGACCGCCTGAATCTCTGGAGGGCTTGTGTTCCCCGCGGTTCGGTTGGCCCACAGTACTTGATGGTAAGCGTCAGAGCAAC
>PLZN01000017.1 GCA_003152195.1 Acidobacteriaceae bacterium | reverse complement strand
CCGGCACGCGGTCTTTGCGTGCTGGAGTGAAATCCGGGGAGATGTGCCTTGGTCATTCATGAGCCAATCATGGCTCAATCATGATCTTCATCGATGTCGGCTTCGGCTCGGAGGCAATAACGAGGGCGGCGACCGCCTCTTCTAGAGGAAAGCGGTGGGAGACCAGCCGGGTCAGGTCGTATCCCTGCGCGTAACCATCGAAGACCATGCGCAGCGCTTCGTCCTGAATGTCAACCGATGCGCTGTAGGACCCCAACAGCGTTTTCTCCTCGACGCATACGGCAGCGGGATCGATGATTGCCTCCCCGTGCTGGGTCTGCGCGAACAGCAGCACGCGGCCCCCGGGGCGCGCAGCGTCCATAGCGGTGCGAATCAGCGCATTGCCGGCCGCGGCCAGGATAACGGCATCGGCTCCGCGGCCTTCACTGGCTGCGCGAACCGCCCCCACCACGTCTTCCCGCGAGGCATCGATCGGCGAATCAAGCCCGAAGGTGGCCGCCACGGCATGCCGCTCCAGATAGAGATCCGCCGTGACCACCTTCGCTGCCGAACGCTTCGCTAAGGAAGCCAGCATGATCCCGATGGGTCCCTGGCCGATCACCAAGACCGTCTCATCGGCCGCAAGATTCAGGCTGCGCACGCCCTTGAGGCAGGTATTCAGTGGTTCGACGAAGACCGCCTGGGCAAAGGGGACGCCGTCGGGGATCTTTACCAATCCGCGTTTCACGATCCAGTCCATGACTCGCACATACCCGGCAAAGCCGCCGCCTGAGGGCTCAAAACCAGCCGTGCAGCCTACCCGCTTGTAAACGGCGCACTGGGCGAAGGTCTTCTTGTGGCAGTAGTAGCAGCTGCCGCAGGGAATGTGGTGGAAGACGGCGACCCGGTCGCCCACGGCGAATGGTTCGGCTCCAGCGGCCACCGCCGCGATGGTGCCCACGGTTTCATGGCCGAAGATGCGCGGCGCGGNNTTCACGCCGCGATAGACAGCCGCCTGCATAATCGCCGGAATGGCCCCCGGTACGGTCGATGACCGCTGCATTTCCTCTCGAACCATCTCTGGAAGACCGGTCGTGATTTGCATGCTAAGCCATGAATGGACCTAGCGCGCCGGCTATTGCCTGGGCGCCGGTCTTCGCATTCTGGCCGATGCGCAGCATACTTGGCCAGTACTTTGGCCGGATGGCGACGTGGCTCAGCAGAGCTGCAACGCGCAGGTGGCCATCGGAGCCAGTGTAGCGGCCGAAGTCAGGCAACACGTCTGCGATCTCATCCGATATGGCCTTCAGGCAAAAGAAGGCAATGTGCCGGCTGAGCGCAAAGTGGGCAACGGTAGCAGCCTCCATATCGACCAACACGGCGCTATGAAGCCCGGCAAGCCGCCGCTTTTCCGCATAGCCCACGATGTGGTCGGTGCTGACCAGCTTGAGCGGTACGCCGCTTCCCTGAGGCAAAGGGGACCCGGTGGCGAAATGTTCCTCGGTGCGGGCATCCACGACTTCGTTCACTGCATACGCTTCGCCGGGATGGATACCGCAGGACAGGGCTCCGGCCCAGCCGACGGAGATCAACGTGTCCAGCGGCGCTCTGCCCTGTGCTGCGATAGCGCAGGCACGGCCCGCAGCCTCACTTCCTATGCCGGCGCGAACAGCCACGCACTCTACGCCGTCCACGCGGGAAAGCCATGCCGCCTCCCCCTTGCGCGCACCGGGTAGGGGCACAGGCTGCCAGCTATGCACCAGCGGCTTCAATTCGCCCGGAAGCGCCGCAATGATGCCCACGCGCCTCATGCGGAGGGGGCGTATCCATTCGCCCGGAACCATTCGATGGCCGCCCTCAGAGCTGCGTACACGGGAACCACGCGGAAGCCCAACTCGCGCTCAGCCTTGGCAGAGGAGACAAACATCTTTTTCTTGCCCATGCGTACGGCCTCCACGGTAGCACGCGGCTCTCGCCCGCGCAGCTTTCCGGTGATCGTCTGATCCCACACTGCGAAGATCATGGCCACCGCATGGGGAACCCGCAAGGTGGGAGAAGGCAGGCCGGTGATCGCGGACATCTTGTCCAGAATTTGTTTCAGGGTCAGGTTTTCGCCGCCCAGGATATAACGTTCACCGGGCCGGCCGGCTTCGAGGGCATCCACGTGAGTCTTCGCCACCTCGCTCACGTCCACCAGGTTCAGGCCGGTGTCCATATAAGCGGGGAATTTTCGGTTGAGAAAATCTACCACTATCCGCCCCGTCGGAGTCGGCTTGATGTCATTCGATCCAACCGGCGTGGTCGGGTTGAGGATGATCACTTCCTGGCCGTCCCGCGCAGCTGCCACCGCTTCCTGCTCGGCCAGGTACTTGGATTGCTTGTAGTGCCCTACCATGTTGGCCAGCGAAACCGGGGTGGTTTCGTCTGCGATCCTCCCGTCGGAAAAGAAACCCATGGTGGCCACGCTCGATGTGTACACCACGCGGCGAACGTGAGTTTCCCGGGCCATGCGCAGCAGCTCACGCGTTCCCGTTACGTTGGTCGCGCGCATCGTTTGCGGGTCTGTTACCCAAAGCCGGTAGTCTGCCGCCACATGCATCACGGCATCGCAGCCTGCAATGGCGTTGCGCAACGCGTCCACCTGCAACAGATCGCCGGTAACGGTTTCGGCGGCCAGCCCGCGAAGATTCTCCAGCCGGCTGGAAGGGCGTACCAGGACACGTAATATGGCCCCACGCCGGGAAAGCTCTTGCGCTACGTGGCTGCCTATAAATCCCGTAGCCCCTGTGAGAAAGACCTTCACTTCAGAGTTGCACTCCCCAAGACGAAATGCGGATGCCCTATCCACTTATGGTCCCCTCAGGGGCTAGAGCCCACTTGATTCGGGACTTATGTACGGGCTAAACAGGCTGCGGAAAAACTCTGGATTCGGGTGAAATCGGCGGAAAGCACACCTCA
>PLZN01000424.1 GCA_003152195.1 Acidobacteriaceae bacterium | reverse complement strand
AGCAGGTTGAAGTTCTGCATATTGCGAGCACCCACCTGCAGAACGTCTACGTACGGCAGCATCAGATCAATTTGGGAAATCTCCATCACCTCGCTGACGATCAGCAGGCCTGTCCGGTCGCCCACTTCCTTCAGCAACTTGAGCCCTTCAAGACCGAGTCCCTGAAAGGAATAAGGGGAACTCCGCGGTTTGAATGCCCCTCCACGCAGAAACGAGGCCCCCGCAGCCTTCACCTGCTGGGCAACGGTAAAGATCTGGTCGCGCGATTCCACCGAACAGGGGCCGGCCATGACCACGATCTCATCGCCACCCACCGCTACTCCATTGGCGAATCGAACGACTGTTCCTTCCGGCCGGAAACCACGGCCAGCCAGTTTGTACGGAGACGAGATACGTATCACCTCGGCAACGCCGGGCAACAATTCGAAGTTTTTGTGGTCAAAGTATGTCGGCGTGCCTACCCCGGCCAAAACCGTCTGGATCGCTCCTGTCGTGCGGTGAACATTGAACCCCACCTGAACAAGGCGTTCGATCACTCCCTGGATATCTTCTTCGCGAGCTGTCTCCAACATGGCAACAATCATGATTATTTTCCTGTCTCTCTCGTCTTGCCTGACCCAGTCTTTGCCGACGCCAGCTCATCCTTCTGCAGTGCACGCATCACATCGATGATTCGCTCGTAGATGTGTGTCAGCTCTATATCCGGCAGCGGACCGCGATTGGCGGCGCGAACATTGTCGAAGATCACGCGCTCACGGTTCGGCTCATACACCGGCAGCGCGGTGGAACGCTTCAACTTGCCAATCTCCTGCGCGGCCAGCGCCCGCGCGTTGATCAGCGCCACGATCTCGAGATCCAATTCATCAATCCGCTTTCGCCAGTCAGCAATATCCATGCACTTCCTCAATAAAATGAGTGCACCAACATGATACGGTGCCGCGGCCCTTACTTGAGCTTGTTGAAGAGCACTCTGTCTCGACTATTCTAGCGGTACGTGCAACCGCTCTTGCTTCCGCGTCGCTAGGGGCAAAAACAATGGTAGGGCTTCGCCCCTTCTTTTTCGTCCCATGTACGCCGGTGCGAACATGGGGCACCCGGCGCTTTACCTCGCGGGCGCGGTCTGTTGTCCCTGCCTCAGTCCCTCAAGGAAAGATGCGATCACAGCTGGAGCGGTGCCCGGCTCAGCTTTCTCAATCAAGGAAACGATGGCAGTCCCGATTACTGCCGCATCCGCAAACTCGCTTACGGCGGCAACGTGTTCCGCGGTAGAGATACCGAAACCCACAGCTATGGGCAACTGCGTGAAACGGCGCAAGCGATCCACCAGCTGGCGCGCATCGGAGGCCAGATTCTGCTGCTTCCCGGTAATGCCTACACGGGAGATGGCGTAGACGAATCCCTCGGAAACGCTGGCGATCATCTTCAAACGAATATCGCTGCTGGTCGGCGCCGCTAGAAAAATCGGCAGCAATTCATTGTGGTGCATTTCCGTTAGATAGCCGTCTGCCTCTTCCACTGTCAGATCGGTGATCAATACGCCATCCACGCCGCTACTGGGGGCACGCCGGCAAAAGCGCTCCAGCCCGAAACGCAGGACGGGATTGAAATAGGAGAAAATCACCAGGCCCGCGGAAGGCCTCAGGGCGCGCAATTCTGCGGCCAACGCCAGCACGTCATCCAGGCGTGTGCCATGGGCGAGGGCACGCTCGCTGGCGCGCTGGATCACCGGACCATCGGCTATCGGATCGCTGAAGGGTACCCCCAACTCGAGCACTTCCGCACCCGCATCAATGGCCGCCAGGGCCACGTCGCGCGTGGTCGCGAGATCGGGATCTCCCACCGTGAGATAGATGACCAGGCCTGGCCTGCGTTGGAATTCAATCGGCATTTGCCGCACCTGCCAGATGTAGTTCTCGCGCCATGATGCCCATGTCCTTGTCGCCACGGCCGGAGAGATTCACGACCAGAATGTCATCCGGCGCCAGCTTTGGCGCCAGCCGGATACATTCCGCGACGGCGTGCGCGCTCTCAAGCGCCGGCACAATGCCTTCGGTCCGGGCCAACCGCACGGCTGCCTCCATGGCCTCTTCATCGGAAGCCGAGACATACTCGGCCCGGCCCGAGTCATGTAGGGCGGCATGCTCCGGCCCGACCGAGGCGTAGTCCAGGCCGGCGGAGACAGAGTGGGTCAGCGAGACCTGGCCAGCATCATCCTGCAAGAGGTACGAGTAAGTGCCCTGCAGCACGCCGGGGCTGCCGCCATGGAAGCGGGCAGCGTGGCTGCCCAGCGCCGGGCCACGGCCGCCTGCCTCGACGCCGATCAGCCGGACACTTGGCTCATCGATAAAGTCATAGAACGCGCCAATTGCATTGGAACCGCCACCCACGCAGGCCAGCACTGCCGTCGGCAGCCTGGATTCCTTCTCCAGGATCTGCTGCTTGATCTCCTGCCCGATCACGCGGTGAAAGTCGCGCACCATGGTTGGGTAAGGATGCGCGCCGAGGACGCTGCCCAGCAGATAATGCGTCGTGCGCACATTGGTGACCCAATCCCGCATCGCTTCATTAATGGCGTCTTTCAGCGTGCGGGAGCCGGAACTGACGCCGCGGACCTCCGCCCCGAGCAGGCGCATGCGGTATACATTCAGCTCCTGACGGCGCATATCGTCCTCGCCCATGTAGACAACGCATTCCATGCCGAAGAGGGCGCACACGGTCGCGGTGGCTACCCCGTGTTGCCCGGCACCGGTCTCGGCGATGACGCGGTGCTTGCCCATGCGGCGCGCCAACAGCCCCTGGCCGAGGCAATTGTTGATCTTGTGAGCACCGGTGTGCAGCAGATCCTCGCGTTTGAGGTAAATGCTTGCTCCGCCCAGCTGCCGGGTCAGACGCTCTGCCAGGTACAGCGGTGTTGGACGTCCGGCATAGTCCCCGAGCAGCAAATCGAGCTCGGCGTGAAAGACCGGGTCAGCCTGCGCCTCAGCATAGGCGTGCTCCAGCTCCTCCAGCGCCGCCATAAGGGTCTCTGGAACATAACGCCCCCCGTAGGCACCAAATCGGCCGGGAACGGTGTTGGTGGCTGTGCTCACGATTTGCCTCATCTCCCCACGTTTGCCTGATGGATTGGAGTTTCAAGGATTTCCGCCGCCGCTTGCTGCGCCGACCGGATAAAGGCCAGTACTCGTGCGGGATCCTTCTTGCCCGGCGCACTCTCGACGCCGCTCACCACATCCACACCCCAGGGCCGCAAGGTGTGGATCGCCTGCTTTGCGTTTTCCGGCGTCAGTCCACCGGCCGCAATCAGCCGCAGATGCGGCGCAGCCCGCAAGAAGCTGCTCTGCGCCCCAAGCCAGTCGAAGGTGGTGCCGGTGCCCCCCACGGCTCGCGCAGTCGAGGAGTCGACCAACACCGCATCGAGTGCGTGGTCCCGGCTCGACTCTGCCAATTCCTGGTCAAATTCATGCGCTTTATAGTGCAGAACGCGCATGATGCCGAGCCGATACGGAAGCTGCGTAAGATATTCGCGCAGACGCAGCGGCAAACCAGCATCCGGTGAGCGATGAAGCTGCACGCCGGTCAAACCGCAGGCGGTTACTGTAGACACGATTTCGTCGAAGCCCTCGTCCACGAAGACGCCAAATTTCTCCACCTGCCGGGGCAGCTTCTCGATGATTCGCTGCACCAGGCCGGGCTCGACCTGCCGTGGGCTTGGGGCAAAGACAAATCCCACGGCGTTTGCGCCACATTCCGCGGCGAAACGCGCATCTTCAAGATTGGTGTTGCCGCAGATTTTGATCCACATGGAGGGTTCTCACTTACTCACGGGCAAGCGATCCCCCGCGGCCAGAAGCAGGCTCTCAAGTGCCCGCCCGGGGTCCGGCTGCCGCATCAGCGACTCGCCGATGAGAAAGGCGTCGAATCCCGCGGCCCGCAACCGGTTCAGGTCTTCAGCCGTCTCGATGCCGCTTTCGCTCACATGCACGGAGCCGGCCGGCAGCCGGGAGGCCAGATCGAGCGAGACTTCGAGCCCCACCGCAAATGTCCTCAGATCACGGTTATTCACTCCAATAGCGTCGCAACCAAGGTCAAGGACCCGGTCGAGCTCTTCGCCTGTATGCACCTCGCAGAGCACGTCCAGCTCCAGCGCGTGTGCCTGCGCTGCCAGTTCGCGGAGCTCCAGATCGCTCAGCGCCGCGGCGATGAGCAGAATGGCATCGGCCCGATGGGCGCGTGCCTCCAGAAGCTGGAACTCGTCCAGCAGAAAATCCTTGCGCAGACAGGGCAGATCACAAGATTGGGAAGCCACTTCCAGGTTATGCAAACTGCCCTGAAAAAAGTGTTCCTCGGTGAGCACGGAGAGCGCCGCGGCGCCCCCGCGAGCGACGTCCGCGGCCAAGGCGGCCACGTCGAAGTTGGGACGGATCAGTCCCTTGGAGGGCGACGCCTTCTTGAGCTCCGCAATCACCGCTGGCCCGCTTGACGCCTTCCGCCGCAGCGCGCGGGCGAAGCCCCGCGGCTGGTGTTCAGCCGCCGCCTGCTCCAAAAGGCGCTTTGAGGATGCGGCCTTCCTCTCTTCCACACCGCGCCGCGTGCTGGCCAGGATCTTTGTGAGTTGGCTATTCATCATTCCTGAAGAATTACCGGGGGCAATGGCCCAACATTCCAGTATATGCCGCCAAGGTCAGCCCTTCCGGAGCAAGTCTCCCCGTGCCGGCATCCAAATTACACTAGTTGCAGAGATGAGCCATTTCCCTCTCCCCTGGGCGAAGTCGGCAGAAGCGGCAGGTCTGTGGCGACGCCTTCAATCCGAGCCCCGCTCCCTCCTCATGCTCGACTATGACGGCACCCTCGCGCCTTTCCATATCGATCGTTTTGCAGCCTCTCCATACCCTGGAGTGGAAGATCGGCTCGCAGTCTTATCCGGGCTTCCCCGAGTCCATCTGGTGCTGGTCTCCGGCCGTTCGGCCCGCGAGCTCCGCGGGCTTCTGCGTCCCGCCACTGAGGCGGAAATCTGGGGCAGCCACGGGCGGGAGCGGCTGAAATGCGACGGCTCCTACAAGTTGTTTGCGCTTGATCCCGAGCAGCAAGCCACCCTGGAACGGGTGGCTGAGCAGATGGCAGCCCTCGGCTTTTCAGAAACACTCGAGGTCAAGCCTACCTCGCTTGCCGTCCACTGGCGCAGCTTCGAGCCCGCTGTGCAGGAACAGATCCGATCCCTGATTCAGTCTGTCTTCGCCCAGCTTGGCGAACCGGACGATCTGCACCTGCTGCCCTTCGACGGCGGTCTCGAGCTGCGTTCGACCGACCGCACGAAGGGGACGGCGGTGGAGCAGATCCTTGCGCTAGAACCGGCCACACTCCCGGTCGCTTACCTGGGAGACGATCTCACCGATGAAGACGCCTTTGCCGCAATCGGGGACCGGGGTTTCTCCATCCTGGCGCGCACCGAGGTTCGCGAGTCGTTCGCCCGGTTTTGGCTACGGCCGCCGGAAGAGCTGCTGGAGTTCCTGGACCAGTGGATCGCGGCCGCACGGAGCCAATCCCCGGCGACGATCGAATCAGCAGGAGCTTCCCGATGAAGCTTCCCAAGCTGGTGCTGGTTTCCAATCGTCTCCCCATCACCTTCACCACGGAGGATGGAAAGCTCAAGGGACAGCCCAGCAGTGGTGGGCTGGTCAGCGCACTGGAGCCGCTGCTCAAAGCCCATGGCGGCATCTGGGTGGGTTCGGGAGGAACCGAGGACTCCCCGCAGATCCGCAAAATCCTTGAAGATGCGAGTGCGGATAGTCCCTACAAATACGCGCCGCTCTTTTTGACCGCCGAGGAGCAGAGCAACTTCTATGAAGGCTTCTCCAACGAGATTGTTTGGCCACTCTTCCACGACCTGCAATCGCGCTGCAACTTCGATCCTCGGTATTGGGAGTTCTACGAACGGGTCAATCGCAAGTTCGCTGATGCTGTCGAACAGGCCTCGAACGCTGACGACCTCATCTGGATCCACGACTACCAGCTGATGCAAGTGGGAAAGACACTGCGCTGCCGGCGTCCCGGCGCACGGCTCGCTTTCTTCCTTCACATCCCGTTCCCCTCGCCCGACATCTTTGCCAAGCTGCCCTGGCGGCAGCAGATCCTCAAGGACCTGCTGGCGCACGACCTGCTTGGCGTGCAAACCGGGCGCGACCAGCGGAACCTGATCGCCTGCCTTCGCTGCTTCATTCCTTCGGTGAAAATTTCTGGCCAGGGGGAAAGCCGCCTGGCGGTCAGCGAGCTCGGGCGCACGCACATCGAGGCATTCCCGATCAGCATCGACTACTGCGCTTTTGCCGACCAATCCGAGTCCGAGCCGGTGCTCGAACGGGTGCAGCAGATCAAAGCCAAGACGCACGATATTCAGATCACTGTCGGCGTCGACCGCCTCGATTACACCAAGGGTATTCCGGAGCGGCTCAAGGCCTATGGCTACTTTCTGCGCCATTACCCGGAGTTCCACCGTAAGGTTGAGCTGATCCAGATTGTCGTACCCAGCCGCGAAGGTATCCCGCGCTACGATCAGCTCAAGCGAGAAGTGGAACGCCTGGTAACCCATGTGAATGGCGAATTCAGCGAGCCGGGCTGGGTCCCCATCAACTACATCTACCGGTCGGTGCCGCGGGACGAGTTGATTGCGATCTACCGGGCCGCCGATGTGGCTCTTATCACCTCCCTCAAAGACGGCATGAACCTGGTGGCGAAGGAATACTGCGCGGCCAAAACGGAGGTGAACGGCGTGCTGGTTTTGAGCGAATTCGCCGGCGCGGCTCCTGAACTTCGCGTGGGCGCGATCCTGGTCAATCCTAATGATGAACTGGGAGTTGCCGCGGGGCTGAAGCAGGCTCTGGAAATGACGCCGGAGGAACGCCGGCGCCGCATGCTGCGACTGCGTCACCAGATCCGCCAGGCCGACATCCACACCTGGCGAGACCGTTTCTTCCATGCGCTGGAAAAAACGGCGGCAGCCGCGGAAGGGCAAAGCGATGAACCTTGAGCGTAAAAGCGGTTTGAGAAGCAGATTCGAGTTCGAGGAGAATCAGGAGACTGCATACCTCGAATTTGAAATCGATAGCGGTGGCTGGATCACGCTCTGGCACACAGAGGTTCCTGAGGCCCTGCGCGACCGTGGCGTGGCTGGCATGCTGGCAAAAACCGCGCTGGAATACGCACGAGATCAAAAACTGAAGGTCGATGTCGTGTGTCCGATGGTTGCGGACTACATCGCCAAGAACCCGGAGTTCAAGAGTCTAGTCGGAAAATAAATTGGAAGATAACTGGAAAATCGCCCCAGCGGAACTACATCTGACTCAATACTCTTTGCAGACCATCAATTGAAGACTCCCAAATTCGTCTTTCCGCTGCAAGCCTCTCAATCTCTAACTCCAGATTCTGTGCAGATGCGGGACTTTGCGCGGCCGGGTTACGTATAACGTCCATTCGCTCATTGATCGTATCGATTTGCTTTCGCCACAAATCCAACAACGGCCTGATTTTCTCNNTTCTCTTCTGCATTTGTCATGGCGCTTGAGCTTAACAGCCTAACTTCGGTTCGATCAACTTATAGGAGTCATTGGTCATGGCTCTGACGCGAACGCATGCGCAGATCGCCACGACAGCTAGCGACATGTGGAAGGCTCTTTTTCAACGAACGAGAAGCTTATCTTCATTGATGGCTATATCGAAGGGCAGATCGGACGCCGTAGCTCGACTGGCTCGACAAATTGAGGGCTTGACTATGCCCGAGTCTTTCCTATAAGCCATTAATAATCAATTATTTATAATAATAGCTGGTGCCGAAGAAGGTACAAGC
Organism: Acidobacteriaceae bacterium; assembly: GCA_003152195.1. Taxonomy (GTDB): domain Bacteria; phylum Acidobacteriota; class Terriglobia; order Terriglobales; family Acidobacteriaceae; genus PALSA-350. The sequence continues at coordinate 390 of PLZN01000424.1, read as the reverse complement.
GGCTTGTTCTCTCGCTGGCATTTCAGGTCTGCTATTCTCCGCGGTTCCCTATCAGCATGTCTCATAAACCTTCCCTTGCACGAACGCACGCGACAGGCGCTTACGATCTCCCGATCAGCTCCCCGAACGTATACTCACGCTGCTCTTTGTAGAGAATCACTCTACCGGGCAGGAGGGTCCCTTGCCAACCCGGAGGCAAACTCCTGATGATGTGCACGAGCAGCTCGCGTGTCGTGAAGGGTGCCGAAGGAACCCAAACCCATTCTTCGTCTCCTTCTACAAAGAAACTGCGCACCACCTGCTAGGGTTGGAGGCTCGTGAACACACGGCCCAAGTACCCGCCAAGCAGCGAGAGGAGCGTGAAGAGGCATTCCGAGAGGGGCGGCTGCG
>PLZN01000545.1 GCA_003152195.1 Acidobacteriaceae bacterium | reverse complement strand
GAGAGTGTGATCCCGCGCTCGCCGACCATGGTGCCTAAGCCGGCAGGGAACTCCTCGAATTCGCGGCGGATGTGCGCGGCCTCGGCGGCATCGAGAACCTCGCTGTCGCTGGCCGAGGGAGCGCCAAAAGCGATATTTCCTCGGATCGTCTCGGTGAATAGAAAGGTCTCCTGGGGAACGAAGCNNCGATTTGCCCGAGCCGGTCGGGCCCACGATCGCGAGACTGCTCCCTGCCGTAATTTTGAGCGACAGCGAGTGCAGCACTTCCGCGCGGCCAGAGTCGGATCCGGAGTAAGAAAAGTCCAGGTTGCGAAATTCGATGTCGCCGCGAAGAGTCAGGTCGCCGGCGATGGAGGGGTCGGCCACGGCATCGTCGATGGTGGGCTTGTCCGACAACAACTCATCGATGCGCACCACCGAAGCGGTGCCCCGCTGCCACAGGTTCACCACCCAGCCGAGAGCGATGACGGGCCATGTCAGCATAACCATATAGGTGTTGAAGGCGACAAAATCACCGATGCTGATGCGATGCGACAACACCTCGTGGCCCCCCACCAGCAACGTGATGGCCAAGGCGAGTCCGAGAACAAACTCGAGTGTGGGCCAGAGCATGCCCATGAGTTGAACCAGGCGGAGCCCGCGGCGGATATTCTCCTGGTTGGACTTTTCAAAGGCGGCAATCTGCGCTTCTTCCTGGGCGAAGGCGCGGACCAGCCTGGCGCCGGAAAAGTTCTCCTGGGCCTGGGCTGAAATCTCCGAGTACATCGCCTGGATGCGCTCGAAGCGATCATGAATTTTGCGCCCCAGGCTCTGCACCAGAATGCTGGCCAGGGGCAGCGGCACCAGCGCGACGAGGGTTAGCCAGGGGCTGATGCGGAGCAGAAAGTACAAGGCGCCAACGGAGAACAGGACGGTGTTGGCACTATACATGATGGCCGGACCCAGCAGCATGCGCACCGCATTGAGGTCGTTGGTCATGCGGGCCATGATGTCGCCCGTACGATGCTGCTGGAAGTAGGCTGCCGGTTGCCGCTCCAGATGGCGGAAAAGGTCGTTGCGCAGATCAAGCTCGATGTCGCGAGAAATGCCGATAATGATCCAGCGAGTGAGGAAGAGGAAGACGCCTTTGGCGGCCGAGATCAACACCAGCAGGCCGGCATAGAGGAGAATCTTTTGCCGGGTGACGCCATGGTTCAGGTCGTCGATGGCAATGCGGATGACCTGCGGAAAGAGGATCCAGATGGCATTGGAGATCACCACGGACACTCCGCCCCAGACGAAGTCCCGCGAATAGCGGCGCAGGTATGGGAACAGCGGCCGGAGCGTGGCAAGCATGCTGACTTCTATTCTAAATCGATTTGTGCAGAAGCCGGTGCCACGACATCAGGTAGGCGTCCGCAGCAGCAGATAGGCGCCGGCGAGGCCGAACAGCAGATCCGGCGACCAGGCGGCCAGCAGCGCGGGCAGGATGTTGACAACACCCAGAGCTTCAAAGAGGCCCGCGACCACCCAGTAGGCAACCGCCAGCCCGATGGCAGCGGCGATACCGGTTAGCGATCCGCTTTTCCCCATGGACAAGGCAAAGGGAATGGCCAACACTGCCATCACCAGGGTGATGAGCGGGTCGGCGAGCTTTCGGTTTAACTGAACGCTGAGCCGCTTGGTGTCAAAGCCGCTTTGCCCCAGGTCGCGAATGTAGCGCTGGAGTTCGGCGAAGCTCATCTCCTGAGACTGAATTGCTTCCTTCTTGAAGTATTGCGGCTGCTCGTCGATCTCGGGAAAGTTCTCCACACTGAACTGGCTGTAGCTGCTAACCGCTTCGCCATCGAAACGGCGTTCCCACCCCTGCTCAAGAATCCATTGGTGCAACTGTGGCTCCCAGTGGGCGTTGGACGCGAAGATGCGGCGGGAGAGGGCAAAGTTCTCCGGGTTGAATTCGAAGACGGTGAGATTGGCGAAGCGATCATGTTCCGGGTCGAAGGCTTGGTAGTAAAAGATGCGTCCGGGCTTGCCCGGCTCCTGCCGGCCGAAGATCCATTTCCGGTCCGGCCGCAGGAAGGTTTGCGCGGGCTTGCCCTTGATGACGCTGCGCAGCGCTTCCTGCCGGCGGTTGGCGCCGGGAAGGTACGATTGGTCGAAAATGAAAAGCGCAACCGCGAGTAATACCGCGACCACCAAAATCGGCACCATCACCCGGTATAGGCTGATGCCGGTAGCTTTCATGGCGGTGAGCTCGCTGGTTCGGGTGAGCACCCCGAAGGTGACCAGGACGGCAACCAGCACGCCCAGCGGGGTGATGATGTAGATCATGCTGGGGGTGAGGTTGATGAGATATTCGCCGACCGTGACCAGGGGCGTGCGGTTGCGGATAATGTCGCCGAGCAGCTCGAAGAAGGTAAAGACCAGGAATAGCATCACTAAGCTGATCAGCACGAGGACAAAGGTAGTCAGAAACTCGCGCAAGACATAATCGTCGAGAATGAGCGGAAAACGGCCGCGCTCGTGGGGCTCTCCTTTGCTTCGGCCTGCCACCTTATCGCTCGGGCTCAGGAGTTGCGTGTTCTTGAACCTGCTGGCGATAGCGGCGAATTGCGCGCCAGCTGATCCGCCAACCGCCATCTGGCGGAGTAGCAGCAGGCCAAAGACGGCGAAGAGTATGTTGACCGCCCATACGCCGGCGAAGACCGGAACCTTGCCCTCGCGGGCGAGTGCGACGCCAGTGTAAGAAATAAAGTAGTAGATGAAGACCAGGGCGATGGTCACCACGAAGCCTGTACTCTTGCCCCCGCGCCGCGACGAGAGGCCGAGCGGAATACCGATCAGCATCAATACCAGGCAGGCTGCTGGATAGGCGAAGCGCTTGTGCAGTTCGATCAGGTAGGCTCTGCCGCCCTTGCCCTTGGTGTGCTCATAGAGCACGCGGTTGCTCATGGCAAGAATAGGGATGTCATTGTGGCCGATGTGCGCATCTTCCTGGGTGCCAATCGACAGCGGAAGCTCCGATTCCACGAAGGTTGAAATCTGATATTGCGGGGTGCCGTTACTGCTCGCCAGTTCGTGCTCAGTGCCGTTACGCAAACGCATCAGCAGGGTGTTATCTCCCCCGTCGACCACGACGGCCTGTTCGGCCGTGGTGACCTTGGGCGCGACCGGATCGCTCAGGTTGGCGAGGAAGATGCGCTGCCAACGCGAGGCTCCTGCGCCGGCCTTGATGTCCTGTACGTAGAGCACATAGTTCTTGAAGTCTTCATAGAAGACGCGCGGCTGAACCTCAAACGACGCCTGTTGATTTTTGAGCGAATTTTCCAGCTCCAATAGCGCCGCGGTCGCCTTAGGAGCCAGGTAGAGGGAATTGAACAGCGATATTGCCCAGCCGAGAATCGCGATGGCCGAGACAACCCGGACAAAAAACCAGACGCCGATGCCCACCGCCCGCATGGCGGTGACCTCGCTATCGGCGGCGAGCCGGCTGAGGCCGAGCAGCACCCCGACCAGTACGGCCATGGGGATGGTGAAAGTGAAGGTGTTGGGGAGCGTGAACAGAAAGATCTTGGCCACGCCGCCCAACGACGCGGTATTGCGCGCTGCCATCTCCAGCAACTGCCCGAGGTTCTTCATGAAGAGAATGAAAGTGAAGAGCGCGCCCCCGATGAGGGCGTGCGAGAGCACTTCGTTCCAGATGTAGCGTGTGAAAATACGCACAGAAGAACCCGATTGACTGGCTACAGTTTAGAGCATTTCTCCTGGGACTGTGACGTGGTAAGAGGAGCGTTGCCAACTCTACACTGCCCCGGTTGAAGCGAAGGGCGGAGAAGAAACTGCAGTCGCTCCACTGTGCTACCCCAAATTTCCTGTCGGGCTTGGTGGAATCAGCAAACTTCATGCGGCCATCTGTGGTGCCGCGCAGCAGGAAATCCGGGTACGCTCCGNNTCATCCCGACCGGAGCGTAGCGCAGTGGAGGGACCCGCGGTTCCTCTAAACCCCAAGAGATCCACGTTCTTTCTTGCGCAATGACCACCACGGTCCGTGTTTAGGACGGCGTTTGGAGGAAGATCAATTGGGAAAAGAGAGAAGGGGTGCGCATGGAAAAAGCCGCCGCGCGTAGCTTCTACGGGCGATATCTTTCGACGTGGAAAGATGTACCGACTTTGCCAGCGCACCCAAAGGAGGGAGTGCATGCTGCTGATTGGGAGTCTGCCGTTGGCGTTCAAGGGTGGCAATGGCGAAAAGGTGTTAGGCCGTGAACCGCTCTAGCCCGGGGAACCCTCAGCCACGCCGGGAAGGAAACGGTAGCCGATGCCGCGCACGGTCTCGAGAAAAACAGGTTCGGCGGGATTGTCTTCGATGTAACGCCGCAGGCGGACCATGAAGTTGTCGATGGCGCGGGTGTCGGTGTCCTCGTGCACCCGCCAGACCTGCTCCAGCAGCTCCTTGCGCGAGATGATGCGGCCCTGGTTGTGGACAAGATAGCGGAGCAGATCGCACTCCATCAGAGTCAGGCGGATGGTTTTGTCCGCGGTGGTGAGTTGGAGCGAAGCGAAGTTTATGGTGCGCCCGGCAAAGTGAAAGGCGGAGGGCGGCCCGCCGCGCAACGGCTGGGGCGGAGAAGCGGGGAGCGGGGGGCGAAGCCATGCCATGCGGCGGAGCAGACCCTTGAGACGCGCCAGCAGGATGGAAAGCTCAAAGGGTTTGGGCAGATAGTCGTCAGCGCCTGCGTCGAATCCGCTGAGGACGTCCTCCGGGCGGCCGCGGGCGGTGAGCATGAGGATGGGAATGAAATTCTGTTGTGCCCGGAGTTCCGCGGCGACGGAAAAACCATCGCGCCCGGGAAGCATGACGTCGAGGATAATGGCATCGATGGAGTCGGCGGCGATCATCTCCAGGGCGGTTTCGCCATCCACCGCGAGCTGGGCAGTGTAGCCCTCCTCGCGCAGATTGAAGAGCAGGCCTTGTGCGAGGTGCGCCTCGTCTTCGACTACGAGAATGTTGGCCAGATGGCTCATTGCAGGGCCGCGGCCCTCTTGCGGTCGCCAGAGAGCGCCCGGGGAAGCTGCAGGCGGATGGTGGTGCCGTGCCCTTCGCCCTCCGATTCGGCGATAGCGTCCCCGCCGTGCTGGCGGGCGATGGAGCGAACCAGGAAGAGACCGAGCCCGGTGCCCTTGATCCTGAAGACATTGCGGGCCGGCACGCGGTAGAAGCGCTTGAAGATTCGCTTCAGGTGCGGAGGCGCAATACCCAGGCCGTGATCGGAAACAGTAAGCATCATCCATGCGTCGCCTTCGACGCCGAGATGAACCTGCAGCTGGGGCCCCTGCGGCGAATACTTGACCGCGTTGTCGAGGATGTTGAGGACGGCGGTACGCAGGTCCTCCGGGTTGCCGACAACGGCGAGCTCCCGGGCATCCGGGTCCACGGTGAAGTGGATGGTTGACTCCTCCAAGTGATAGCGCTGGAGGGTGGTGCGGATGCAGTCGCGGACCACGTCGTCGAAGAGCAGGTGGAGGCGGACCTGGTTTTGCGCGCGCTGGCCCATCTCGCCTGCCTTGAGTACCTGCTCCACGGTTGCCAGGAGCCGCTCACTATCGGAGAGCATGATGTCGTAAAACTCGTTCCGTTTGGACTCGGACAGCTCGTGGCGCTGCAGGGTTTCCAGATACAGCCGGATGGAGGCAATGGGTGTCTTGAGTTCATGCGTGACCGCATTGAGAAAGCTGTCGTGGCGTTCGTTTCGCCGCACCTCACGCACCAGAAAGATAGTGTTCAGGATGAGGCCGGCGATCAGCAGCAGGAAGAAGGGGATGCCAATACCCAGCAGGATAATGCTGCGCCAGTTGATGATGACCCACGTGACGTTGAGGGTGATCGTGAGAGCGACGAGGCAAGCGCCCAGGGTGATGGAAAGCACGATCGCATTTCTGCGTCTGGTGATACGCATACCAGTCAAGCTCTTGTCTAAGTATAGCGGCCCCTGAGAAATGCTCTCGTTGCGGCCCAGACAAAGCCCTTCTTTTCTCAGGGAGTCTCCCTGTGTCGAAGGCTACGGGCTCTAGTGAATGGTAACGGCCTTCAGTGAAGGGTACAGGCTGTTTAGTCCCTGAGGGCAGCTTTTGGGCCGAGTTGTGCTGAAGCATTCCCTCAGGGCCTAAGGCTCAATGATTCTGTTCAGCCCGTACATATACCCATCAATATCAAAGGGCTTTTAGCCCCTGAAGGAGTGGTTTTCTTTTCCTTCAAGGTCGAGAAGGGCGCGACCGAAGTCGCGCCCAGGGCTGGCAGCCGGACTAGTCCACAGCGGTTAGGAGACACCCGCGGGGCGGGGGTCATGGGGGTCGAACTGAGCCACCTTGACGTTCCTGGCCAGGCCGATCTTCTCCAGCAGCCAGATGCCGTAGAAATTAGGATCAAACTCCCACCAGGTAAGGCCGTGCCTTGCCGAGACGGGATGCGCATGGTGGTTGTTGTGCCAGCCNNGCCAGCCTTCGCCGCCGGTGAGCAGTGCCACCCACCAGTTATTGCGTGATTCGTCGCGCGTCGAAAAGCGTCTGGCGCCCCACATATGGGTGGCGGAGTTGACCAACCAGGTGGCGTGCAGGCCAAGCGAAACGCGAAGGAAGATCCCCCACATGACGCAGGACCATCCGCCGAAGGCAAGCAGGGCCAAGCCGGTCACGATCAGGGGCACGTAATGATATTTGCTCAGCCAGACCTGGAAGCGATCCTTGGCCAGGTCGGGTGCGTAGCGAGCCATGAGCGCGGTCTCGTGGTGCAGGGCGTCGCCGGAGAGGATCCAACCGGCGTGGGCCCACCAGCCGCCATCATGGGGTGTGTGCGGGTCGCCTTGGTGGTCTGAAAGTTGGTGATGAACGCGATGCGTGGCGACCCAGAAGATGGGTCCACCTTCGAGTGCGAGCGTGCCGCAAATGGAAAGGAAATACTCCAGCCACTGGGGCGTCCGGTAGCCACGATGCGTGAGCAGCCGATGATAACCCATGCCGATGCCCATATTGATGGCTAGTACGTAGAGTCCGAGGAAACAGAAGAAGGCCTTCCAGGTAAACATGAAGAGCGCAACCACGGCGAGCACGTGAAAAGCCACCATGAAGCCGGTCGTCAGCCAATTGGTTTTGTTCGCCTGGGCATCGCGGCCAAGCACCGGCACGTCGTTGTGCTTTTGCGCGCGCCGCGCCGGAGCGCTCTTTTCCGCGGGTATTTCCGTGGGAGGGACGATGGGGATAGTTGAGGATGTTTCTATGAGTTCTATCGGCATGTTTTGGTTGAGGGTCCCTTTCGAATTCCAACAACGGGATCGGGCCTGTAATTTAAGAACATGCCCGATAGATATGAACCTAACAGGGCGCCGATTGCCCATACGTAAGAGTTTTGTAATGGCGAGCGGGTATGCGGAGTGACCGAGTTTGTCACACTGGAGTATGTCGCAAGCCGGCTCGACGCAGCGGTTAGCAGCTAAATCCGTGTTTTTGCGGGGTGTTGATCATGCCAGACCTGAAACACGCTACACGATTTTTGTGTTTCGCTCTTTTGCCGGCTCTCCTGACTCTGATTGCTGTGGCGCCGGTCGTTCAGGGACAGACCGAGACCTCGAGCCGGACCATCGCCCTGCCTACCGGCAAGCAACTGGTGGAGCCGGTGCTTGGCTCTCCGCAAAGACTGAACAGCCTGCCCATGACCGCGGCGATCTCGCCCGATGGCCGGTACCTGGCGGTAGTGAACGCTGGATACGGCACCTTCGAGTCGCGCTATCAGCAATCGATAGCCGTGCTGGATATCAATACCGGCAAGGTGACGGATTTCCCGGAGCCGCGAACGGCGCCGGGTCTGCCGCAGACGCTATATTCGGGGCTTGCCTTCGGCCGGGACGGTAATCATCTTTATGCAGTCTTCGATTCTCTGAGTGCGCCGCAGGGGAACAACAACGAGCAGACCGGTAATGCGGTCGCAGTCTACAGATTCAGCAACGGCAAGGTGACGGCAGAACGATTGCTTGCGGTTCCTTTACAGCAACTGGCGGATGGAAAGCTGCAGAATGACATTGGCGTGGCGCTGCCCCCGGGCATGGCGATCCCCTCGCCAGCCGGAATCGCGGTACGCGAGGGGCCGGCTGGGACCGATGAACTGCTGGTGGCTGACAATCTCTCCGACGATGTTCTGCTGATGAATGGGGCCACGGGCAAGGTGCTCAGGCGATTTGACCTGTCGGAAGGACGTGTGGTGCCCTCCACCTATCCCGTCGCCGTCACGGTCAACCGGTCGGGCACCCGCGCCTTCGTGGCGCTGTGGAACGGCTCGGCGGTGGCCGAGCTGGATCTGAGCAACGGCAAGGTGCTCAGGAAGTTGAGTCTGCTGGCACCCGGGGAGGCAACTTCGCCCAGTTCCCATCCTGCTGCCTTTGCCTGGAGCCCGGACGAAAAGATTCTTTATGTGGCGCTGGCCAACCGTGATGCCGTGGCCGCGCTGCGCGTAGGCCGGAACGAGCTGAAAATCCAGGCTCTTTACGACACGCGGCTGCCCGGGCAGAGCTATTTTGGCGCGATGCCGGATGCGGTCGCCGTATCGCAGGACGGCAAGCGGCTCTTTGCCGCGAACACGGGTTCAGACGCCGTCGCGATCTTTGACCTCCGCAGCCCGCATGCAGCGGGGCAGGCGATCCCCGCAGTGGGCTGGGTGCCGACGGAGTGGTATCCAACCGCGCTGGCGCTGCAGGGCAACGTGCTGTACGTGACCACCGGCAAGGGCGAGGGCACGGGGCCGAACAACATGGCGCAGAAGCAGGTCCCAGGGGCAGCGGGACCAAGTGGCAGCTCAACTTACATCGCCACGCTTCTGCATGGCTCGATCGCCGCGATCGACCTCTCCAAATTCGAGAGCCAACGCGAGCAGCTAACGCGAATCGTAATAGAGACGAATATGATGAAGGCCGCGCAGGCGAAGATTGCTTTCCGCGGCGGGGCGAACCCGATCCGCCATGTGATCTACATCATCAAGGAAAATCGGAGCTACGATCAGCTCTTCGGTGACCTGGGTGTGGGTAACGGCGACCCCGGACTTACGATGTACGGCGAGGAGATTACGCCGAATCAACACCAGCTGGCGCGGCAGTTCGGCGTGCTCGACAACTTTTACGATTCAGGCGAAGTCTCGGGCGACGGGCATGTGTGGTCGAATGCCGCCATTTCGAGCGACTACAACGAGAAGACCTGGCAGCAGAGCTATCGCGGGCACGAGAGGGTCTACGATTACGAAGGCGTGGTGGAAAACGGCTACCCCCTCCGCGAAGGCATTTCGGATGTCAACGAGCCGGGCAGCGGATATCTTTGGACCGATTTAGCGCGAAACGGCAAGAGCCTGTATCACTTCGGAGAGTTCATCTCGACCAAGTTCTGTTCTGATCCCGATCACCCGGCCAAGGATTCATCCCCCACGCAGGGAACGCCGGAACCGGCGCCGGCGCAGTGCGGAGCGCACGGCGCCATTCGCCCCGGCGACGCGATCCCGAAGAACTACGGCGGTGGAACGAGCCCCTATCCCTGGCCAATTCCGCTCATTCACGAAAACGTGGCAACCAAGCCTGAACTGGTGGGGCATTTCGACCCGCAATATCCAGACTTCAATCTGAGTTTTCCTGATCAACTGCGCGTCGAAGAGTTTCTGACCCACTTCCGGCAGTGGGTGGAAGAGCGCAGGCAAGGACGGGATACGATGCCGCAGTTCGTGCAGCTTCGGCTACCCAACGATCACACGGCGGGAACCAGGCCGGGCATGCCGACGCCAAAGGCTTCGATCGCGGATAACGACTTGGCGGTGGGACGAGCGGTCGAGGCCATCGCCCACAGTCCCTACTGGGACGACACGGCGTTCTTCATTCTGGAAGACGATGCCCAGAATGGTGCGGACCACGTGGACGCCCATCGCAGCATTGCGCTGGTGGTGAGCAAGTATTCGCCACGCTTAGCGCGGCCTGTTGTGGACAGCACCTTCTACACGACGGTGAGCGTGGTACGGACGATGGAAGAGCTGTTGGATGTGCCGCCGATGAACAACAACGATGCCTTTGCGCCGGCCATCGCGTCGTTGTTTACGGGTGCCGGCGATCAACCAGCCTATGAAGCGGACTATCGCAATCGGGACAACGGGTTGTTGTACCGGGCGAATGGGCCCAAGGCCCCTGGTGCGCAGGCGTCCAGCCGTATGGATTTCGAGCACGAAGATCGGGCCGATCCCCGGCTGTTGAACGTGATCCTGTGGCGGGATGCAATGGGCAACAAGCCGTTACCCCTACTGCTGGCGCGTCCGGAAGCGGGCCGGCGGGAGCACGATAGCGGCGATGACGATAAGATTACGGGCGGCTCTCGCTGAGTTGCTGCAGAATGCGCGGAAAATCAGGTTTGGCGGTTGACAGCCCATTGCGGCGCAACCGGATCGAAAAAATCCTAGCCGACAAAGTCGATCTCGACCGCATTTGGGATCAGTCCCCGCTCATGGCCCATGGCAAGAAGCTTGCGAATGGCCTGTTCCCCATCTGCACCGTAATGGAGCGTGCGCTCGTTCACATACATGCTGATGAAGCGGTTCGCCATCTGCGGGTCGAGGTCGCGGGCAAACTGCATGGAGTACTCCAGGGCGGCTTCGCGATGGTCGAGCGCGTGCTGGATGCTGTCGCGCAGCGCCTGGGTAACCGTGAGCATGACATCCTGGCCCAGGCTGCGGCGGATTGCGTTGCCGCCTAGTGGCAAGGGAAGGCCGGTCTGTTCCCGCCACCAGTGGCCCAGATCGATGACCTTATGCAAGCCGCTGGCTCCGTAGGTTAGCTGGCCTTCGTGGATGATGAGCCCGGCGTCAAAATTGCCCGCAACCACTTCGGGAATGATTCTGTCAAAGGGAACGGTGACGGTTTCAATCTCCGGCGCAAAAAGCTTGAGCGCGAGGTAGGCGGTCGTCAGGGTGCCGGGAACGGCTACGCGCACCCGGCCAATCTGATCCATGGCGATGCGCTGGCTGGCGACGATCATAGGGCCGTAGTTCTCCCCCACGCTGCCCCCGCAGGCCATCAGCGCATAGTCTTTTTGGATGTAGGGATAGGCGTGGAAGGAGATTGCGGTCACGTCGTAAAAGGCCTCGTCCATGGCCTTGTGATTAAGGGTCTCGATATCGCAGAGAGTGTGGGTGAACTTGTAGCCGGGAACGCGAATCTTGCCCGTGGCCAGGCCATAGAACATGAAGGCGTCATCGGAGTCCGGACTGTGGGCGATGGCGATCTCCTTGCACCCGCTCGGTCCCGTCTTGGGATTTCGGGCCGGAGCATCCGACTGAAGCGAAACAGGAGTAGTAGTCACAAGATCCTTTCAAGAGAACATCGGCTAAAGGGCTGCACAGTGTGGCGGCGGAAATAGGTAAAGGGCCGGCCGGCTTTGTTTCCAGGGAAACGTGGCCGGCTCAAAGAGTTCGCTTGCGTGAAGAATCGCCGAACGATCCCAACATGCTGGCGCAAGCCGCTGCGGCAAGGACCTTGACGGCATCGCCGGCGAGGAACGGTGCGACCGACTGGGTGAAGACCACGGAAAGCTTTGCATGGCTGAGAAACCCAAGCCAGGTCGCGCCGGCGGCAAGGATAAGGATACTGGCGAGCCCCGCTCCCGCGACCGCAGCCAGGAATCGGCGATGGCCGCGACGATAGAGCAGGCTGGCCAGCGCGGCCGCAAAGGGATAAGAGAGCAGGTAGCCGCCGCTGGGACCGAGTAGCTGCGCTATACCGCCGGGACCGTGGGGGCTGAACACCGGTAAACCTGCGGCGCCTTCCCCCAGATAAAGCGCCAGGCAGGCAAAGGCCGGGCCCGGTCCGAAGAGCAACCCAAGCAGGAGCACGGCGAAGGTTTGCATGGTGATCGGGATGGGAGTGAAGCCGAGCGGTATGGCGATGTGGGCACAAAGCGCGACCAGCGCGGTGCCCAGTACGATGGCGACGCGCGTGCGCAAGGCAATCCGGGGCGGGTGCGATGCCCCAACACTCCCCGGCTTATAGCTGATCTCTTCCATGATCCACTCTCCCTTACCAACCAGGCGCGTTGTTCGATCCTGTTCAGCTGATCCTCAGTCACCGGGCGTCAAGGCCGGCGTGAGTCCGCAGGGGCGATACCATCCGGCGCCATGCCCGGGAGGTTTGCGCCGTCGACAGAAGCATCCGTGCTACTCTGCTGCCCGCGGTCATGCCGCAGAATATGCCGGGCAACGGAAAAAGCGACCCATAGTAAAGCGCAAAAGCTGATTGCGAAGGCCACGAACAAAAGCCGCATAGAGGACGACCGGGGTCAAGAACATCTTGAAGGATAACAAAAAATAGGCCAGACAGGATTTCATTTGATGGAGATGGACCCCACGCAGCGCGGCGCGGCTCTTTGGGAATCCGGTCTACTGCAGGCTCGCGTTCAGCCAGGCAAGATACGGCTCTGAACCGCCGGTGACGGAGAGCACCAGGAACTCGGGAACTTCATAGGAGTGAAGGCTGGTGATGGTCGACTGCACCTCGTTGCTGTGGGCAGCGCGGGTTTTGATCAGCATGAGGACTTCGGCCGCGGATTCAACCCCGCCCTGCCAGCGGTAAATGGAATGCACGCCGGGCAGAATGTTGACGCAGGCGGCCAGATGCAGCTCAACCAGGCGATGGGCGATGCGTTCGGCTTGCTCGCGATCGCTGCAGGTGCAGAGAATGATTTGAAAATCGGTCATAGATATTTCTTGTCCAATCTTGGCGCCGGACGAGCGAGAACAACCGCGGGCCATGTTTACCAAGTATGGTTCCTTCTACCCGAAGCGGGAAAACTTCCACTTGAAGGAAGAAGCAAAGCAGAAGTTCACTGAGAAGATAGAGCGGATTGCGAGGCGACTGTGAGAGCAGAAGAGAAAACGCAGCAACTGAGTTTCGGGGCAAGAGTCTCAACGGGTCTCTTTCGTTCGGGCAGGCGGCTGGCCGCCGCGATCGCCATCGTCATCGCCGTCTTCCTGGGCTACCATGCGGCCTTTGGCACCAATGGGTTAACGGCTTACCAGCAGAAGCGCAATCAGGACCGGATACTGCAGAAGGAGATTCTGCAATTGAAACAGCAGAACAGCCGCCTGCAGGAACACGTGGATCATCTGCAATCAGATCCCGATGCCATCGAACACGAGGCGCGGGTCATTCTGCGCTACGCCAAGCCGGGTGAGGTCATCTACGCACTCAACGATAAGTCCGAGCCCAAGCAGACCGGCAAGTAAGCAGCTCAGGAATTGCCCGGTGCCANNTAAAGAAAGCCGCATGAAGCTCGCGCAACCCACCAAATTCAACAGGAAATCCGGGGGAGCGCAGTGGAGGGACCTGCGGTTTCTTTTCTCCACCTTACCTAAAGCCTTCACCCCATCACTCCAACCCTATTTTTCTTCCGGCACCGCGGTGAGGGCGGAGAGCGGGGGGCTGTCACGTTCCACTGGATAAAGGAATTTGAGCGGAGAGCGGACGATCTCGCCTAGCAGAAAGCGCAGCAACAGCAGTTGCTCACGGCGGCTGACGTCGTAGGCACGCAGGGCGACAAACGATGCGATGGAGAAGCTGACGCCGAGGTTAAGAACGAAGGTCACGCCGATCCCGGCAACAGCGTAGTAGAACCAGTCGTGGCCGAAGGAGCTGGTACCGAAGCGGGCCGCGGCCAGCGCCAGGGTACCGGTCGACAGGGTCACGTGGCGTACGTCGAACGGTATGCCGAAGAAGCGGGCAATCACCGGCACAAAGCCCAGCAAATAGCCGAGCGCGATGCTGGTGCTCCAGCCGGCAAGGTTGAGCTCAATCCAGGCGGCCAGGCGCGCCATGCTGTTCTGCCCAACGCGAATGCCAAACGGATGCTGGGAAACGGCTTCGGTCAGGCGATGAAAGACCGCGAAATTTTCACACCAGCCGCCAATGAGCGCGGCCAGCCATAAGATCACGCCCGTCCCTGCAGCGAAGATGATGGTCCCGGAGGTGAAGGGATGAAGCGTCTGGTAGACGTGCTGGGCACTTGGCGCAGGCAAGTAGGATTCTGAGAACATCACTCGCCAGAGACGTTCCAGGGCGACAGCGCCGATGCAGACAGCAATCACGTTGCCGATCGCCGCCGCCAACTGCGTGCGGCTGATGCGGGCGGTGAAGTCCGAGATCTTGCTCCAGCTCGCGTTGCCGGGATTGTTGCGGACAATGCCGGCAAACGTAGCTGCCGTGGCCGAAGGCTGTTTGGTGGCGAGCACAAAGCCGAAGACCTGCAGCAGGATGAAGCTGATGGCGTAATTGGTGCCGGTTAGAAAGCCCTCGACAAAGAGCGGGAATTGCTGCTCCACGATGCGCATCTTGATGGCGGCGGTAAGCACGGTGAGCAATCCCCCGCCTAAGGCGGCAAGCCACATCTGCCAGTACTCCTTGCGGCTGTGGGCGATGTAGTGTTCGCCGCTGCGGCCCGTCCGCTCGACAGTTTTGCGCGCCAGTAAATTGAGATTTTGTTTGAGCAGGTCGGAAACCCGCTTATCTTCCAGACGCCCTTGGATGAGCTGGTTCAGCAGGTTGCGGGCGGCAGTCGAACGCTCAGGAAGTTCAGGGACCGTGCCGAAGGTCAGAATTCTGGCCAGCCCGTGCATGCGCATGAGGCCCAGCTCGATGCTGCGCAGGTCGAGCACCAGGTCCGCGCTGACACCTGTGGTCTCCATGTCCAGCCGCACGTGGCCGAGCTCTTTGCGGCATCTGCTCACGCCGGCCTTCCAGACTTCAAGGGCAGTGACGGCGGAGCTGGCATCGTTGGCGTGCACCAGTTGTTGGGTAGAGAAGATCAACTGGTAAAAGGGTGAGTTCTCGACTTCGCATTGGCCGCAACGCTCGCGCATGGCACCGGTGGCGCCGCGTCCTGCGGTGCGCGTCGCGATCAGGCAAAGCGCCTGGCGCAAATCGCTTTGTAAGCGAGCGGACGGCCGCGGCCCACCGGCGGTGGCAGGCGGAGCGAGAAGCATGCGGAGGCGTTCAAAGAGGGGCTGCGGCAACTCGAGAAAGCGCTCGACATCGCGCGAGGTGGCGAAGAGCGAGACCAGTAGGCGGGAGCTATCGGATACCGACAGCGCCGAAGGCAAGATGCGATTAAAGAGGCGGCGGAGGCCTTCGGAGAAGACCGCATGATGCTTGGGCAAGCCGGCTTCCGCCAGCAACGTCACCGAGTCGAGCCCGGCGAGCATGGATTGAAAAGCTTCCTGAAAATCGAGCCGCAGCAAATCGTCGTGCTCCAGCATACGGACCCAGCAAAGCAGGCGGACGTTGAAGGCCCTCTGGCTCGAGCCGGTCCAAATGAAGCGGAAGAGGCGGGTGAAGCCGGCAGTTTGCGTATCAACACTAGCCGAGGCGGAAAATGCCCTGGTGCGGGCACGAAGTTCGTCCTTTGCGCGGGCGAAGGCGGGCCGCTGCTGCGAATGCTGACGCAGGCGAAAGTACTTTCGGATGGATCGGCCCAGTCTCACGTTGCACTCGTCCGATGGTAGAGCATTTTTACAGCTGCCGTAGGCCGAGCAGCTACCCCTAAGCAGAAATCAGAGATCGAAAGAGTCCCGGCTTGCCGGGACCGCATAGCACTGCTTTCCAGCACGTACGCAATCGAATCGTGACCAGGAACCAATCCTTTTCACGTCGCCCGCGCCGGGCGAAGCTCCTCGATGGCCAAGGCGAGGGCTGCGTGGAGTTTTTGCTGCGTGGTTTCGTCCAGTTTGGCCCCGCGGATAGTGAGATAGAAGACGTCGATGGCGATCTCCCCTTCGGTATCGATGATCGCCACTTCGATATTGCAATCGTGTGCGGCCAGCGTAGTGGCGATTTGGCGCAGCAGCCCGGTGCCGTCCTGGGCGACTACCTGCAGCAAAGTACTGTGTGTAGAAGCAGTGTTATCGAAGTCAAGGCGGGTCGCGACCTTGACCATGGTGGCGCCGCGGGCGGCTTGGCAGCGCCGCAGCAGGACCTCGATAGGGGTCTTAAGCGAGATGACGTCCAGAAGGCTCCCGCGGAACCGATCCACCTCGGAGGGATTGAGCTCGAGAGTGCGGAAGGGATCGGAGAACTGAAAAGTGTCTACGATAATACCGGCATCGTTGGAAAAAGCCTCGGCCTTGACGATGTTCATGCCCCAGGCGGAGAGCGCGCCGGCCATGTCGGCAAACAGCAGGGGGCGATCCCGCGTGATGACCGTGAGCTCGAAAAGCTGTCGCAGGTTGCGCAGGTTGAGCTGAGCGGCCGATCCGGAGAGCTGCAAGGCCATCTGGAAATGATCGCGGATCTGCTCCGGCAGCCGCGTTTGCAGGTAGCGTTGCGGAAACCCTTCAAGAAAACTGCGCAATTCCTGGGCGCGCTCCGGGGCGAGGGGGAGAATCCGTTTGAGCAGCGTGGGGTCCACGGCGGCGCGGTAGCGCTCCTGGTCGACGCTCCGGTCCATGAAATTGGATGTTGCGATGTACAGTTGCCAGAGGTTATCGGCCTTCCATGGGGTCAGTGCATCCGGGTTCACGGCTTTGATGTCGGCGAAGGTCATCAGGCACAGCATCTTGAGTTGGGTCTGCGAAGCTGCTTTTTCGGCAAAGGCGCGAATGGTTTCCGGGGCAAAGATGTCGCGCCGCATGGCCATCGACATTTCCAGGTGATTGCGGATGAGCCGCCTTACCATATCGCGCTCTTCGGGATCCAGCTCCAGCCGGGCAAGCAGGCTATCGGCCAGCTCCACACTCTGTACCGTATGGTCGCCGCTGCGGCGGGCCTTCCCCGTGTCGTGCATGAGTATCGCGAGGAAGAAGAGGTCGAGGCGATCGATCTCCGTGAGCAGGGTCGCAAAGCGCCGTTCCCAGGCAAGTTGTGGCTGGCGCAGGGCGTGAACATTGTCGATGACCAGAAAGGTATGCTCGTCGACGGTGTAACGATGATAGGAGTCGCGGATGACCAGCGCGTCAATGCCATGAAACTCGGGGATTAGCAATTCCAGGATGCCAAGAGCATGCATGGTGCGCAGAGCGTGCGCCGCGTGAGGTCCGAGCAGGATCTCGCGTAGACCGTTCCATAGGAATGGTCCCTCGGGGATGTGCACATCAAGCACCGGGAGAGCATCGGCCAGGCGATCTTCGGCATTTTGCGTCAGCCGGTAGCCGTGCGCCGCGACCAACGCGAAGACCCGAAGAATTCCCTCCGGACCGGTGAGCAGCGCGGATTCGGAGACATCGATGCGCCCGTCCTGCACCACGAAGTCAGTTCCCGCAATCGGAACACGTTTGCGCCGTTGTGGCCGGTAGAAAGACTGCCGTGCCGGCGGCAAGCCCTCCATGATTAGAACCGCGCGACGATAGACGGTGCGCGCGTGGCGGTAGTAGGTCCGCATCCAGTAGGCTGGATCCGAGGTGCCCTTGGTCTCCAGCCCGATACTCCGGGCCGCGGCTTCATCCTGCGCATGCCAATCGAGGCTATTGTCATCGCGGCCGGTGCGGAAGTGGAGAAAGCAACGCGTAGCACAGAGAAAATCAAACGCCGATGCGGCTTCGTTATGCACCGCGGAGAGGGAGTTTCCGAGGGAAGAAGGCCAAGCCTTGTGTTCGTGGATGTGGCGCAGCAGGTTGAGCCAGTGGGCCAGCTGGTGATCGCGCAGGCCCCCCGGACATTCTTTGATATTGGGTTCGAGATGGAAGATGGTGTTGCCAAATTTT
This sequence comes from Acidobacteriaceae bacterium, assembly GCA_003152195.1. Taxonomy (GTDB): domain Bacteria; phylum Acidobacteriota; class Terriglobia; order Terriglobales; family Acidobacteriaceae; genus PALSA-350. The sequence continues at coordinate 1,524 of PLZN01000545.1, read as the reverse complement.
TGATGGCGCGCGCGGGCCAGGTCGGCAAGTTCATGAACGATGGCGCTCCACTCGCGCAGCGCGAGCCCCGGTAGCGTTTGTGCCTGGAGGACCTGGTAGAGACCGTGGTCGCCGGCGATGAAGCGGCGGTCGAGCAGGGAGAGGGTGAATTCAAGGTTAGCGGGGTCGTAGCGGTCGCATTCCTTGAGGGTGCGGATCATCGGGCTGGCTCGCAGGCCGAGATCCCACATGGCCTGATTGCAGCCGCGGATGGTCTCGCGGAGATCGCGCTCCACCTGTTCGTCAGCACAAAGGTAGAGGAGGTCGACGTCGGAGGAAGGGAAGAGTTCCTTGCGGCCGAAGCCCCCGACGGCTACCAGTGCAAGCCCGGGGGGCAGCGTGGAACCGCCCTCGAACCGCCACAGCGGCTCCAGCAGGGAGTCTACGACCAGTGCGCGGCGGCGGATGCAGAGCACGCCGTTGCCCGTCCGGTCGAAGGACTGCCGCATGGCCACCATCTCGGCCTGGTAGTGCTCCCGCAACTGCTGGTGAGACGTGAATGCAGGTTTCATGTCAGCCGCGAATGAAGATTATGGGGCGTTTTTCTTAATGGTCTAGTCCGCGGGACCGAGCTTGACGCGGCGATTCCGTTAAAGCATGGCCGCACTGGCGGATCCCACCAGACAACAGCATTAGTAAAAACGCTTTAGAGCGCCTTCCCTGGCGCCTGTAGCACCAGGGCGTCCAGCGGTTCGGTGCCCACTGCAGGAACCTTTAAAGAGCAGCCGCGCCGCGTTCGCCGTTGCGGATGCGGATGGCTTCGTCGATCCCGGAGACGAAGATCTTGCCGTCCCCGATCTTCCCCGTTCTGGTCGCTGTGATGATGGCCTGAACCGCCTTTTCCAGCAGTTCGTCCGGGACCACGGTTTCGATCTTGATCTTGGGTAAGAGATCGACTGTATACTCGCGTCCGCGATAGAACTCGGTATGGCCCTTTTGGCGTCCGTGGCCGCGTGCTTCAAGGATCGTCATGCCCTCGACGCCGATGGCGAGCAAAGCATCTTTGACTGCGTCGAGCTTCGACGGCTGAATGACAGCTTCTATTTTTTGCATAATTTGATTTCCAAGGTAGCAAGAGTATAGCCGCGAGAGCCAACGGCGGCCTCATAATTCCCTGAATCTGTCGTTAGCACATGATATGTCCGGTAGTGGTAGCAACTGAAGTGTCCGCTTAGCGTGCGGCGAGGATGGATCCATGCGATTGAGCGTGGAGAGCTATCCGAGGGCCGCGGTGGAGCGGGCGATGAAGGTTCAGGAAGTGATATTGCGGGCCATGGCGCGAAAGATTACTTGGTGGCAGGCGGCAGAGATCATCGGCATTAGCGACCGGCAGATGCGTCGTTGGCGGGAGCGTTACCAGGAGCACGGCTACGACGGGTTGATGGACCGGCGACGCGGTGTGCCCAGCAGTAAGCGCGTGCCGATGGCCCAGGTGGAGCAGGTTTTGGGTTTATATCGGGACAAGTATTTCGATCTGAACGTGCG
>PLZN01000276.1:8836-9164 GCA_003152195.1 Acidobacteriaceae bacterium | reverse complement strand
AACCTGGTGCTGAATGTCCCGGCGGAAACCTTTGCCAGGCTGGGTTATGTGATCGGCGACACCGTGCCGGTGGTGCTGGGCGGCAAGGAATACCACTTTCCTTTGGTGAAGACCTTCAGCGATGTGGCGGTGGGTGCGCCGCTGTTTTATATCGATTCGCGGGGGCGGCTGAGCCTGGGAATCAATCAGCGGAATTTCTCCGAGACCTACAAGATTCCGCCGGGTACGGAGTTGTCGATTCCGGCAAAGCATTGAGATGCGAAAGCATTTTTACTATTGGTCTAAGTGAGGAAACTGGATCCAACGCGGCCATTCCGCCGAAGCCGGG
>PLZN01000276.1:0-8780 GCA_003152195.1 Acidobacteriaceae bacterium | reverse complement strand
AGCCCAGGCCTCCAGATAAAACACTCCGTCGACTCTTCGATGGGCTCGCAGTATCTTCTAAGCAACAAGGAAGATCCTCCAACAAAGTTGATGGACACCTGCTTGCACGCAATCTCATGCTCTAACATGAAGGCCCGCATCACGGCTGAAATGGATTCCTTCTTGAAAGTCATGTCGTTCATCTGCAAGTCCACGTAGGTCACTCCATTGCGGCGCCAGCCACTCAGGATGCTCAGCCAGGGGCCGTCCGGCAAGCGCAGACCCATGCAAAAAAACTCCGTGTTTATGCGCAGCAGGTTAAACCGGGCGTGAAAGAACTTGCTTACGCGCTGCGGGGTCGACTTAGCTTCCAGTGCCAACATCACCTCGAGGGACTGTTCCGGCTCCAGCGCAGGTATAAATTTGACGTTGGTGTTTTTCTCCAGTTGTTGGCGCTTGCCTGCCAGGCTCCGCCGCGTGCGCGGTCCCAGCCTGGCGAGCAGGCCCTCGTAAGTGCTCTCCAGGGGCAGCTTGTGCTGGATCTGGTTTCCGCGAATTCTTCTGAAGTTATTCGGAGGCCCCATCACCTCGATGCAGCAAGCAGCGGAAGCTTTGATGCAGAGGCTTACGCCGTGAATCCGCCAATGCTTCAGCAGTGCCTGCGTCGCTAAATGCACATAGTGCACGCGGAATGCTTCGCGACCGGCTACCAGGCTTTCCCCGATGTAATCGCCTCCGCGGAATAGTCCTAGCCCAACGCCAAACCGGCAATGCTCATAGAACAGGACACAGGCTTCGAGTTCATGATCCCGGCGAATCAGCACCGCCGCGCATTTTCTGTTTTTCAGGGTGTTTGCCGCGATGAAGTACTCCGGGTCCGTGGTGAGATCATCCTCCTGGCCACAGCGCCGGCGGAGATCGCGAATCTCCGCCAGGCGAGATTTCAGTTCTCGATTGCCGACCAGCAGGTGCGTGGTTCTTGCGCACTCATCAAACGTGGCGCCGGGTCTCGGATCGTCTCGCGACATACTGCTATCCAACCATTGACCATTATCAATCAACCCACCTGAGCTCACGTTGCTTCTCCCGGCCATACGAGACTACCGCGCCATCATGCGTGTTTTTTGTTTCCATCAGGAGTGGGGCAGCAGTCGAGGAAAGACACAGAGTTACGTACTTCAGTTCATGCCAAAGGCCTCACTTCGCGCCAACCTGCGCCTTATTTTTCGCTGAGGATCAGCCTTGGCAATGCCGTTGAAAGGTGAGTATAGCACCGGGTTTTGCCCTGGCATGCCCCAAAGGGGTGACCCTTTCAGGGGAGACGCAAAGCAAACATAGCCCGGGAGCCACCGCTGGAGTGATCTGGCGGTAAGCGCCTGATGGAGACGGATCCGGGCGACCGGGCTCAATCCCCGCTTGGCGGAAAGGACCTAGCAACAGGAGATATGCATTCGCGTGTTTCAGAATGGGTCAGCGGCTTGAGCAGGGGGGGACTTCTATGAGCGGACGGCCTCGTCGGGGATGGTGAGAACCGGGCAAGGGAATCGGCGATGAGGGTGGTTCACGCCAAAGAGTACGCTAAACTTCCGGGAATTGGTACATTGGTCCTTCTGATGTACCCACTGGAACAACCAATTTTATGGAAAATAAAAAGACTTAGGCTTCCTTTTGGGTCCGTTATGCTATCAAAGGAGATGCAGGAAAGATATCTCCACGAACGGGGTCGCCTTTCGAGGCTGGCTATCGTTGAAAGATAAGGGGTTTGTGAGTCTCTCACACACAAATCGGCTGAACCGCTCCAGGTTCACCTTTGTATTCCTGGGGTTGGCAATCTGCGTCTTTACATGGGGTCTGCAGTACAAGCTGTCTCTCTATGATCCACCCCATTCCACCTCCCATCAGATTCCCGAAGCAAAGCTGCTCTCGAGGAACGAGGAGGCCACAGCAAGTGAGAGCCCGCTTGTAAGGGGCACCACAGCTTGGGCCGTGATTGTGTACGCGTTGCTGTTCGATGTGTTTGCGTTTTTCCTGCTGGCGTTAAACCTCCTGTGCGCACCGATGTTCAGGGAAAAGGATGGGGAAGTTAAGCGCCCGTGGCGCATTTCCTGCCGTCCAAGTTTGAACGCCTTCTTCTTCCGTCCCCCTCCCGCCCTTACCTAGTTCGGCCCCAACAGCCACAAACTAATGCATTCGGCTCAGGCCCAACGGCCGGTGCCGCATGGCGTCCACTCTTGCGGGGAACGGCTCCCGCTATAGTGATCGTCGCCGCTAAATCCATTGAAATAGGTGCATTCCATATATGCGAAAGCGAATCTCTTTGATTCTCGCCGCGGGATTGGTACTGCCTGCCGTGGTTGGCGTAGTTGCATGTAGTTCCAAGGCCAAAAACTCGCAAGCGAGTGCGGAGGAGAACCCTTCCGCTTCGGTCGCTTTGGTTCAGCGTGGAGCGATATCCCGCACGCTCTCCCTGGCCGGTCAGTTCGAGGCCTATCAGGTTGTCGAGATCCACCCCAAAGTATCGGGGTTCGTCCGTGAGATTAAGGTCGATATTGGAGACCGAGTACGCCAAGGGCAGACGCTCGCTGTGCTCGAAGTGCCCGAACTTGCTGCCCAGTTGCAGGGCACCGTAGCGCAGGTAGCCGAAAGCAAGGAAGAGATCGTTCGCGCCGAACATGAGGTTACCCGGGCGGAGTCCAACTACTCCGCTTTGGGTGCGGATAACGCTCGTCTGCAAGCCGCGGCGAAGGCGCAGCCGGGACTGATCGCACAGCAGGAGCTGGACGACGCACAGTCGAAAGATCTGGCCTCGTCCGCGGAAGTAGACGCGGCCAAATCGGCGCTTGCGGCGGCAAAACAGACAGCCGAGGTCTCACGAGCCGACAACCAGCGCGTCAGCGCAATCCAGGACTACACCAGAGTGACTGCACCGTTCGATGGCGTGGTCGTCTGGCGCGACGCCAACACGGGAACGCTTCTTCAGTCAGGCACTGGCTCCGACACCCAGTCTCTGCCCGTCGTTACACTCGCGCAAAGCGGTCTGCTGCGATTGCGCCTGCCTGTCCCGGAAGACGCGGTGAAATACGTGCACGTGGGCGACGAAATGCAGGTGCGCGTCGACGCCATCGGCCGCTCGTTTACCGGCAAGGTGGTCCGCTTTACTCGCAATGTCAGCCTGCAAACGCGAACCATGCAAACGGAAATCGATGTCGAAAACAAGAACCTCTCCATCGATCCCGGCATGTATGCCAACACGCAGCTTCAGCTTGCCCACGTGTCGAACGTTCTCACTATTCCGGTGGAAGCCCTTATTTTGAAGGGTAATCATGAGGTGGTTTACGTCCTGGATGGAGAGAACCGGATTCACCAACGGACGGTCCAGGTCGGCCTCCAGGGATCGCTCCTGGCGGAGATCACCAGCGGCCTCCAGGCAGGAGACCGTGTCATTCTGGGTGGCCAGGAAAAATTTCAGGACGGCGAACGAGTCCAGCCGGTGTTTACCCGTCCGCCGAGCATCGACGTAACCCAGGAGCAGGGCGGCGAGATCGACTTGCACAATGAGCAGGGGAGCGAGCAGTAATGCCCAAGTTTGCACTGAAGTATCCCTTCTTCATCATCATGCTCTGCCTGGTGGCTTTGCTCATCGGCGTGGTCAGCATTGCCAACATGCCGGTGGATCTCTTCCCGCAAATCGATATCCCGGTCGTAGTGGTCGCTACCTTCTATTCCGGGATGCCGCCAGAGCAGATTGAAGCGGACATCACGGATACGTTCGAGCGCTTTTTCACCCTAGGCAGCAATATCGACCACATCGAATCGCGCTCCCTCACCGGAGTGAGTCTTATCAAGGTCTACTTTCGACCGGGCACCGATCCGAACGCCGCGCTCAGCAACATCGCCAACCTGGCGATGGCCGACCTCCGGCGCCTGCCTCCCGGAACGCTGCCGCCGGTTGTGCTCAGCATGGATGCCTCAAACCAGCCGGTATGCCTGGTGACGTTGAAGGGCCAGGGACTGAATGAAACCAGGCTCAAGGATCTGGCGCAGTTCGAAGTGCGCAACCAGATCGCCAATGTAAAGGGCGCCTCAGTCCCCCAGCCCTTCGGGGGCACTTACCGGCAGATTCAGGTGTACGTCGATCCGCTGAAACTCGAAGCGCGCAACCTGTCTCTCATGGACGTAGTCCACGCGGTGAACACCTCCAACCTGATCCTGCCCGCGGGGGACGTTCGTATTGGCACGAAAGACTTCAATATTTACGCCAACGCGCAGTTTCCGGTGGTTCAGGAAATCAATTCTCTGCCGCTTAAGACGGTGGGAAATGCCTCAATACTGGTGGCAGACGTCGGTAAGGCCGAGGATGCCGGGGCGCTCCAGACCAATATCGTTCGCATCGACGGTCAGCGCTCCGTGTACGTGCCGGTCCTGAAGCAGGGCGGCGACAGCAATACCATCACCATCGTCAACGGCATCAAAGCGGCCATCAAGCACCTGGTGGATATACCGGACACGCTGAAGACCGCCGTTGTTTTCGACCAGTCCGTCTTTGTGAAACAGGCGCTCAAGGAATTGGTGAACGAGGGGACGATCGGGTTGGTTCTCACCGGCTTGATGATCCTGCTTTTTCTCGGCAGTCCCCGGGCAACAGTGGCGGTGATGCTGTCCGTTCCGTTGTCGGCGGTTGTGTGTCTCCTTATTGCCGATCTGATGGGCGGCTCCATCAATACCATGATTTTAGGCGGTCTTGCCCTGGCCTTCTCCCGCCTCATTGACAACGGCGTTGTCGTTCTGGAGAACATCTTCCGCTATATGGAAATGGGCGAGACGCCCCAAGTTGCGGCGGAAAAAGGGGGCACCGAGGTTTCACTTGCAGTGCTTGCCGCGACCGTCACAACATCGATCGTCTTTTTCCCGGTGGCCTCTCTCTCCGGCGTGAGCAAATATCTCTTTACGCCGCTCGCTCTCGGCGTGGTTCTTTCCATCTTTGCCTCCTATGTCTTCGCCATGACGGTCGTGCCCCTGTTCTGCGCCACATTCATCCACACTCATCAGGAAGGGCACGAAGAAAAAAAACAGTCATGGTTTCAACAAATCGTCAAAAAATTCAACGTACAGTTCCAGCGGCTACTCGATTGGTATGAGGGCCTCGCCAAGCGCTGCCTGACGCGTCCTGGATTTACAGCCGTCGTCATTCTTGCGTGCGTGGTTGTGGTGACGGTCGCGCTCTTCCCCTTTCTGGGCAGGGCCTACTTCCCGCGCACCGATGCCGGCCAGTTTGTGATCAACGTAAAGATGCCAAGCGGAACTCGGATAGAGCTGAGCAACAGCTACGTCGCCCGAGTGGAAGACATCATTCGCCAGGTGGTTCCCAAACGCGATCTCAACATGATCGTCTCGAACATTGGCATCACACCGGATCTCTCGTCGATCTACACCAGTAACTCGACGATGGATACCGGCTTCGTCCAGGTCAGCTTGAAGGAAGGCCACAAGACAAGCAGCTACGCATACATGGATCGTGTCCGGACAAAATTGTCCCGCGAGATGCCCGAGCTTACCACCTACTTTCAGGGGGGGGGCCTGGTCGACGCGGTGATCAATCAAGGGCTCCCGGCGCCGATTGATATCCAGATCAGCTCGAACAATCTCGACGAAGCGTACGCCATTGCGCAGAAACTCGCCGCCAAAGTACGGCAAATGAAGAATGTCAGCGATGTCTACATTCCCCAGAACCTGCATTATCCCGGCCTGGCCCTGAACATCGATCGTGAGCGTGCCAGCCAAGTCGGCCTCACCACTCAGGACGTAGTGGATAACGTTATTACTGCCCTGACCTCCGATGGCATGGTTGCGCCCAGTTACTGGATCGATCCCAAGACCGGAAATAACTACATGGTGACGGTTCAGTACTTCAATCACCAGATTGAAAACATGAGTATGGAGGACTTTGAGAATATCCCGCTGCGCGGAGAGGAGAGCAAAGGTTATACGCCGTTGCAGTCGGTCGCTGATATCAAGGAGATCAACACCCCTACCGAGGTGGATCATTATCAGATTCGCCGCGTCATTGACGTATATGTTTCTACCAAGACCGAGGCTTTGGAGAAGATCGACAAGAGCGTGAACGCCCTTATCTCCGAGATGCCGCGCGACAAGAACACTCTCATTAACGTGCGCGGCGCCGTCGTCAGCATGAACGAGGCCTTCCGGGACTTCGGGCTCGGCCTGCTGGTTGCCATCGCGCTCGTTTATCTCGTGCTGATGGCGCAGTTCAGCTCGTTCATTGACCCCTTTATCATTCTCATGGCGATTCCGCCCGGTCTGGCGGGCGTAGTGCTGATTCTTCTCCTTAGCGGCAGCACGCTCAACATCATGTCATTGATGGGCACGATCATGATGACCGGCATCGTCGTCTCGAACAGCATTCTAATCGTCGATTTTACGAACATCTTGCGCAACCAGGGCCGGCCTCTGCTGGAAGCGACTGTGGAGGCGTGCAAGATGCGCCTCCGTCCGATCCTGATGACATCGCTCGCCACGCTGCTCGGCATGATCCCGATGGCGCTGGGAATCGAAGCGGGAAGCGAGCAATACGCTCCGCTGGCGCGCGCGATCATCGGCGGCCTGGGCGTCTCGGTGGTGGTCACGATGTTCCTGGTCCCGGCGGTCTATCTTGTGATTCACACACGCAGCGAGCGAAAGCTCCCGGCCAGCGGGGGAATCGCGCTATGAGGAAGTGCCGTGAGTTCAATCCGCGCACTGGCGGAGAGATGGGGGGCGCGCAGTAATGCCGAAGTTTGCGCTCAAGTACCCCTTCTTCATCATCATGCTCTGTTTGGGCGTAATGCTCGTTGGCGTCGTCGGGATTATCAACATGCCGGTCGATCTCTTTCCCAAGATCGATATGCCGGTGGTAGTTGTCGCGACATTCTATTCGGGGATGCCGCCTGAGCAGATCGAAGCCGATATTACAGACACGTTCGAACGCTTCTTTACTCTGGGCAGCAATATCGATCACATCGAATCGCGCTCCCTTACCGGCGTAAGTCTCATCAAGATTTATTTCAAGGCGGGCACCGATCCAAACTCCGCATTGAGCAATATCGCCAACCTCGCCATGGCTGATCTCCGGCGATTGCCGCCCGGAACGCTGCCACCCGTCGTTCTGGGAATGGACGCCTCAAGCCAGCCGGTTTGTCTCGTAACCCTGAAAGGAAAAGGATTAACAGAGACCCAGCTGAAAGACGTCGCGCAGTTTGAGGTTCGCAATCAGATTTCGAATGTAAAAGGAGCTTCTGTTCCGCAACCTTACGGCGGAACCTACCGGCAGATTCAGGTGTACGTCGACCCGGTCAAGCTCGAGGCTTACAACATGAGCCTCATGGACGTTGTCAAAGCCGTGAGCAGTTCCAACCTGATTTTGCCCGCAGGCGATGTTCGCGTGGGGTCAAAGGACTACAACATCTACGCGAACAGTCAGTTTTCCGGCGCCCAACAGATGAACTCCATGCCGCTCAAGACGGTGGGAAATTCGTCGGTGCTGGTGGCTGACGTCGGCAAGGCGGAAGACTCAGGAGCTCTGCAATATAACATTGTCCGCATCGACGGTCAGCGCTCCGTCTATATCCCCATCTTCAAGCAAGGCGGCGAGAGCAACACCATCACCATCGTGAACGGCATGAAGGCCGCGATCTCGCGCCTGGTCGACATTCCCGACACCCTTAAGACCGCGGTGGTCTTCGATCAATCAGTCTTCGTCAAACTGGCGATCTGGAACCTGGTTAAAGAAGCCTCCATCGGTCTGATCCTGACCGGGCTCATGATTCTGGTCTTCCTCGGCAGCCCTCGCGCCACCTTTGCAGTCATGCTCTCCATTCCGCTCTCCGCTCTGGTCTGTCTGCTCATCACCAAGACTATGGGCGGTTCCATCAACACTATGCTTCTCGGGGGCTTGGCGCTCGCTTTCTCGCGGCTGATCGATGACTCGGTGGTCGTGCTCGAGAACATCTTTCGCTATATGGAGATGGGCGAGCCGCCGCGTGCAGCAGCGGAAAAAGGCGGCATGGAAGTCTCTCTTGCCGTGCTTGCCGCTACCTCAACCACCTCGATCGTTTTCTTTCCGGTAACATTTCTCTCCGGCGTCAGCAAGTACATTTTTACGCCCCTGGCTCTCGGAGTGGTGCTGTCGATCTTTGCATCCTATNNNTTCAAAATTCAACGAATACTTCCAGCGCATGCTGGAGCGTTATGAGGCTCTGGCCCGGCGGGTGCTCGTCAGGCCCGGGTTCACCGCAACCGTGATCCTCGCGGGCGTCGTGGTGGTCCTGGGCGGCCTCTTCCCTTTCCTGGGCCGGGCGTACTTTCCGCGCACCGACCCCGGACAGTTTGTGATTAACGTCAAGATGCCCAGCGGCACGCGCCTTGAGGTCAGCGACCAATATGTTGCCCACGTCGAGGACATTGTCCGCCAAGTCGTCCGGCCCGCAGACCTTGGCATGATCGTCTCCAACATCGGCGNNCGGGAGCTATACGTACATGGCCCGCGTGCGGCAGCGGCTCTCGCGGGAGATGCCGGAGCTGACGACATACTTTCAAGCCGGTGGACTGGTCGACTCGGTCATCAACCAAGGCTTGCCCGCGCCGATCGATATCCAAGTGAGTTCGAATAACCTGCACGGCGCTTATGCTCTTGCCCAGCAAATGGCGCAGAAGATCAAGGCCATGCCCAATGTGAGCGATGTTTACATCCCGCAGGATCTCAACTACCCCGGCCTTGCGCTGAACATCGACCGCGAACGCGCAAG
>PLZN01000267.1 GCA_003152195.1 Acidobacteriaceae bacterium | reverse complement strand
TTCTATTTATAACGCACTACACTAGTTTGGAAGCGTCTACCAGAACGCGGGGTTTGAGACGAATCCGCTGGTAGGCCTCCTGGTTCCACCGCACCGTGAGTTCATCGCCCGCGCCGGCAGTGATGTATTCCCAACCCATCGCTGACATCTTCGCCTTCGCCAGCGGCTCGAAGTCAGCCAGGCAAATGGGTTCCGGGTCAACTGCAGAGATCGGCTGCGAGAGCGGATTTGCGTCCTGAGCCATTGTCTGTGCGAGCGGGGAGACGCTGACAGCAGCCAGCGCACTGGCAGATACGAGGCCCTCTCTTCTTGTGAAGCGCACGAGAAACGCCCTTATGCGATCATGAAGCTCGCGTTAAGGAATCAACACCGCTCTTCGCCTGGTCCCACCAACCAACGGAAGGATACCACCGCTGTCCGGCTAGGAGTGAAGAGGATCAGTATTGTGCATGGTTTCTGAGAATTCAGGGGGTGTCCGCGATTTGAAACAGGCAGTGAAGTTTTGCGCATGCGCTCGGGACGAGGCCAGGGACCAATCAACTCGAAGAAGACGGGCTTACCCCGGTAGGCTGCGGCCTCGATCCGCATCGGGATCTCCGGGCCGCACGACCGGCGACCCGGTCCATGCAGCGCGCGCGTCGCTATAAACAGGGGGCGTCCAACTGGGCCGCACTGCCTGCCACTTGGCGGAATCGAGTCCGGCGGCCGAGAACAGTGGCGCCCAGTCAGACGATGACGGCGCGGCGTCTGCCGGCTTCTCAACCTGTGGAGGAACTGCGACGAACTGTGTGAGGCGACCGAGCGGGTTGAGTCTGATCAGGGTCATCCCGGATTGCTGCAGCGGCGGGTCATACGTCCATACGGAGCCCAGCATGGGTGCGTCCGTGAAGAAGAGCGAGAAATGAGCCGCGAGCGGACGAGGGCTGCCACGATACCAAAATACGAACGCCCCGGTCTCCAGGTTGTCCCAGCGGGACTTCGATTGGTCGTGTGCGGCGATATAGCCTAGGAACTCGTCCCCCTCGTAGAACCCTTATTGCCGTGTGGTTGTGTCCGCTTGGGATTAGCGGACACAACCTGTGTGGAACCGGCTTTTTGCTTGAGAGCCGCGTTCCAAGAGCATTTGACAAACTAAAATTAGGGATCGAAACTGCAGGACAGCGTCAATCAAGGCAAGAACTCTCTAGCGATCATGCGGCGGATGCTTGACTGATGCGAAAAATACCTGGAGGCGTGAAGGAGACCTTCTAATGAGCGCCGATCAAGAAAATGCGACATTCCCCGAAGCCCTAAAAACATTTCGCGAGTACTACCTAAGCTCAAGGAAGACTGACCACAACGCAGCGGAGAGATTCTACGATTGCTTAACAATACTCGGCAGCCGACACACGGATGCAATCCCTGATGCCTGGGAACGTCATTTTCGCGCCGCCGATTTCTACACGCAAGAAGCCGAGCGACTGCTAAGCCACCTCGGTACAGATGCGACAAAGGCCGAAGTGATCGCCGAGCTCAATCGGCGCACTTAGAACATGTCCGCACGCGCAGGTTTATGCTAAGCGCGAAATTTACGGTACCGGGAACCGTCGATTCTGCTTCACGGCGCGGCAGGTGATCGCCGTCGATTTGCAGGCTCACGGGCGCATCGCCGATATCGACCGACCGCTGTCCTACGAGACAACCTGCAGGCTAAAGGAACGTTAGGTTGTTGATCATGTTTTGAACCTCGTTGAGCTCCGTCTGGGCTTCACTCTCGATTCCGCTTCCGCCACAGGCCATGACCTGCCAACAATTCTGCCCACTAATATAGAGGTACACAACCGAGCCTCTTAGTGTAGTGACGACCAGGTGTAGATCGTTTCATCCCTCATGCGCTGTTGTTGCCGCAAACGAGACTTTGCAGCCACAGTGATTAGAGCGAGAGGTGGTCCCTACCATTGGTCCGGAGATACTTCGCTAATATCGAAGGTATGGAAGAAGTCTTTCTTGCGTTGCTCTCTGCCGGAAGGTGTAGTCGAGCAGATTGTATTTGCCGACCATCGCCTGCCACAACGGCTCCTTGTCGGACATGAATTGCGCCAGGGGGAAGCGCTGTGGCGGCGCGTAGGGCATAGCGAAGAATTCCGCCAGTCGAGGCCACACATGCTCCCATCGGCTGAAGCCTCCGTTGGTGATGTTGAAGGCCTCTCCGTTGCAGCGATCGTTGAGTGCCGCCCAGACCATCGCCTTGGCCAGCAGCTCGGCGTCGGTCATCTCCATAATCATGCCGTAGGCGGCGGGCGAGCCGGGATAGCGGAGCGGCAACCCAGTTCTTTGCAGAGGGAGGCGTAGACGGCGATGACGGTGGCCATGTTCATGGGGTTGCCGACGGCGAATCCGCAGATGGAAGAGGGGCGCAGGGCGGTCCATGACCATTCTTTGCCTGCGTAGCGCGCTTTCAGGTAGTCCTCCTGGTCGTAGTAGAAGTTGGGCGGCATGTGCCGAGGGTCGTCTTCTCTGGCAGGAGTTTTGTAGGGGCCGAGGTGCGCACCGTAGTACTTCGCGCCCTCGATGAGGATGGCTTTACGGAACGAGGGGGAAGTGCGCTCGACTGCCTCGACGATGTGCTGCAGCATGGCCAGGTTGGGCGGGATCTCGTCGAAGAAGTTGCCGCCCGGCTGCAGCGCCGCGTAGAAAATGTGGGTAACGCCGCCGAGGCCGCTGACGCAGGCGTCAACGTCGGATTGGTTGAGGAGATCGATGGCGATGTAGCGTGCCGGGGATTGGAACTCGGGCGACCGGCGGGATAGCCCAATGACTTCCCAGTCCTGCAAGAAGACGAGGTGGTTGACCAGCGCGCGCCCGCTGACGCCGAGCGCTCCTGCGACAAGAGCTTTGTTCACATAGACGTCCTGCAAAGATAATTTACCCTGCAAAGGGGGGTGGCAAGGGAATCAATTTTTGCGCCAGGTTTCCGGCGAATTTCTTGAAGCCATCTATCCGGACGGAAGAGCGCGTTCGGACCCGGACTACCGCGACGGAAGCGGAACGGATCGGGTGACCTATCACAGTGGCGTTGCCGCGTGGCGTCGATCCGTCGCGATGCTGTCATCGATATTGAACTCAAGGCTTAAGCACGCTCAACCCTCAGCGTCACCAGTTCCCATCCGACGACCGTTACCTCGCCTGGCGCAGGGCCAAGTTGTTCTTCGGCTAAATTGCTTTGAAATGTCTTGCCCGCGATGGCGGAGGAGGACCAGGTCAACGTGGCTTTCCGCGTTTCGCCTGAAGCGCCAAAGAGGCGAACGATCCATGCTTTTCCGTCCTCGCTGGGCTTCAGCGCGAGCACCAGCACATCGGCTGGTTCGACACGCAGGAAAGAGTTTGACGGAAGTTCTCGATTCGACGAACGCGTCGCCAGCAGTGGCTGGGTCAGCCCAATTGCGAAACGACTCGCTGCTGCTGCGTCATATCCCTGATGGGGGCGCAATGCATAACGAAACTCAACCGGTCCCTCCTGATAAGCGCGATAGTTCGTGCCCCAATGGTTGTTCATCACCCAGGAGTAGAACGTCTGTGTCGGTTCGATGTGCTTACGCCAAACGCTCGGGTCTCTCTGGGAACCCAGCATCGTTGCGGTGATGCCGCCGACCTCGGCCAGCGGGGCGTCCATTGTGACCCACGTCACACCATAGTCCTTATTGGCGACGTCGATCCAGCGCCCGACCGGCAGCCAGTTTTTACAGGAGCCGGGAAGCTGATCGATCTCCGGCTGCATGTTGCCCAGTGCAATGTCCATCGACATTTTCCCCTCCGGAACCGCGAAGGGAAAAGCGAACTGAATGCTCTCTTTGGAGCCTCTTTGCGCGAATTCATCCCCTGGGCCACCAGCGCCGGGGTGCGGGTTCAGTGGCGCACGCTGCTTGTCGACGACATTGGAGAGTTCCAGGTGCTGCATCCCGGCAGTCAGGCGCACTCGCCTGACCAGGCTGTTACAGGCCGGCGCGGAGGATTCGATTCGCACCGAGACAACGAGAGGCCCGTGGTCCTCAACGACGATCTTCGCCGGTCCGCTTCGTCCGAGATGCTCCAGATCTTTTCCCGAAAGATACAGATATTCATTGGCACTACTCCCCTCCCGGCGGTCCACCAGGTTTTGGGAAGTGCCGTGCAAGTTCAACTCAATGATGTTTCCGGTAAGTGCGTCGATTTTGGCGCGGACGAATCCATTCTCAAGAGTCCCATCCTTGATCGACGCGGGCGTTTCTGCACTATGGGGTTTCTTTGCGGAAATCGTGTGCCGGACGGCCCCAAAGGCCGGCACATTCGTGACGAGGACCGCCAACTCGCCCGTTGAGAGCCGTTGGGAAGGGACAGGCTTGCCCTTGTGGTCGGCCACATGATCACCTGCCGTGGATAAGTCATGCGAGAGACAGACGATCTCTGTCCTGTCCCACGACGTAGAGTTATGAATCTGGACCTGGGACGCTCCCGCGGACGATGCGGATTGGTCTAGCAAACCATAAAGCAAGTCCCTCGATACTTTCTCGGCGTCGACGGCGAACTGCCGCTTTACCTCCCATTGCTTCTTGGTAAAAGGATTTTCGGAGTCGGAAACGCTGCACCATGCTCCCCATGTGTGCTCGGAATAGAGCAGCACGTCTCGCCATGCGGCCTCGTATGCCGAGGAGACATACGACGTCGGCGCGTCTATCGTGCAGAGTGCGGCTGCCTGACTTAGGCGATCGGCAGCCAGGCGGCTCAATCGCGTCTCCTGCGCTGAAGAGGCGGCTCCGTCTTCCCAGTATGGCGTCAGGTCTCCGCGAAATTGCGGCAACTGGTTTCCATAGCGTTTCTCGAATGCTGAAAATGCCGTTGTCGTCGATGCGATTGCAAAGCGCGGCCACTCGTACTTCTCGTTCCAGGACCGCGCAAATTCGCTGATTTCGGGGTCGGGCTCCGCGTTGTCGCCATGACCCGACCAGCGTATGTGGGAGATGTCGTATGGGTAGTGTACTTCGTCCATTCTGTCCTGGTAGCTTGCGACGAAGCCGGGTCCCACCTTCATGACATGGGACATGGCATACCCGGTCCACGGCACCCAGAACAGTACCTTCTCTTTTCCCGAGGATGAAACCCACCAGAAGGGCTTGTCCTGGTATGTGACCATGAAAGTGCCGATGCGATCAAAGTAGTTAGGGGCCGCGGAGAAATATCTAATGCCGGCTTGAGACATCGCCGTGACCGTTCCCCAGGAGAACCCCGGTACGTCGCTCATCATGGCCGAGTCCACCTGCACGCCGCAGCGCTTGCCTAGCTGCGTTGAATAGTGGAAGAGCTGCAGCAGCTCTTCCGGACGGCACAAGCCGGTCAACTCATTTGCGTAGGCACCGTTGAGTCCGATCCAGCCCTTCTGAACCGCTTCGATCAACTCAGACTTTGCAGCTTCCGAGCTGCGCTGCATGTACAAATCGGCGCCCCACAGCACTTCGAGGTTCCATACGAATCGAGAGCCCTCGGGGTAGCTCGCGGTCTTACGCGCGAGTTCGATCCCGCGAGTTATATTGCGGATCTGTTTTTCTTCAACATTGGCCTGTAAATCGGTATACCCAAGGTCATGATGAGAATGAGGAAGGATGTAGACCAGCATTTGTCGAACAGGCTTGAACTCCACGGTCTCTGTCTGCAATGTGTCGTTGATGTGCACCGAGACCGTGGAACTCTGTGTCCCTGTGGCGGGTTTGAGGTACAGTTCGAAAACATTGGAGCCGCTTTGAACCGTACGCCGATCGATCTCGACCCCGTCCAGTTTCGTGACCGCCGCGGCGCTGGGGCCCCCATTCTGCACGGTTACTTGCAACGGCTGGAAGAAGGTTCCGTCTCTTCGTGCCAACCCACGAATCGATTTCGCCAATTTAGCTTTTGTCTTGCTTTCCACTTCGGCGCCGACACGGTTCCAGCTCGGTCCGGAGCAAAGTGCGCCACCCGCTGCCATGGTCAAACTCTTCAATAAATCTCTACGCTTCATCCAGTCCCACCTCAAGCTGGTTCATCGTGGCGTTCAGTAGCGGGAACGTTTCTGTGTGAATCGAATGCAATTGTGTTTGGCAATATCGGAGCCAGGCATCTGGACAGCGCCTGCTCCGCAGAGAGCTGAAGAATAACAGCCGCTAAGCTCGCACAATCCTGTCTAGTCGGCCACTCTTCCCCAATCCGATAACGTCAGAGTGGAATTCGCCGATGGCGTGTCGATAGCCGCGCTGTGCATGTTCTTGGCATGTTCGAGGTCTGGCAGGCGCAGAACAGACTTCGGCGGTTTTCGCGCTCCGCGATAGGGTAATTTGCGTTTCATGGCTGGTGGCCTCCATGCCACCAAGCCCTGATCCGTGTTCGTCCTAGATGTTCTGTCCGGATCGACCGTCATCCAGGAGGAATGGGCCTCGAACCTACCTAAGACTCAACCTCCGAGGTGCTCCGCCCGCCAGCTCAGTCTGGCGGAACACTTCGCAGAGGTCAATCAAGCGCACTGCCCTGTGGTACGCTCTGCCAGATCCCCACCGTACCCGCACAACGGCGATGAGTGCCTTCCTGTCGTCCGATCATTTTTGCTCATCCACTACTTCGTCGACGACACCATATCGTCAACGTGATACAGGTTACTCGACAAAATCGTCCGAAGCTTCTCATAAGTCTCGAAGGTTGTGCCAACTTCCATATCAGGGTGGACCTTCTTGAAGGTATCCTCAATCGGGATGTCTTTAAAAACGGCGTCCCAACTCGGGAAGATGTCCACGGTTACAGCCTGATACTTCAGGTCGCTTCCGCGCGGCAAAACCTGCACGTTCAGCGACCACCCGGTTCTCACGCCATCCTTTGCCATCGCCTCCGCAAACGGTTGCCAAACCTTCTTCTCGTAGGCCAGGTAATCGTCCATGTTGGAGACCTTCATTTCATTCACCATGAGGTAGTCCCCCTTTTTCGCAGCGCCTACGAAGATTTTGTTCTGGAATAAGTTGTTTGAAACCAACTGGGTCAGTGAAGTGCGGCGGTCCACATATTCTTGTGCGCTAACCGTCATTCCCGCCTTTTTCAACGCCGCACCCAGTTCGTCTATATCCAAGGGTTTTGGTGGCGCCCCTGGATACATTGAAATGCTGAGATAGTCACACTCCGCCGAAGTTCCCTGAGGTATTACAGTCCGCAACATGAACCATGTGGAGACTGCACCCGAATCTACTCTGGCTTGGGCAAATTTGTGGGCGTCTTCCGCAGCCCACTTGCGAAATTCGCGGGCGTTTTCCGGCTTCACTTTGATGCAGGCAACACTGTGATAGCCACTCGGTGCCTGTTGGGCCAACAGAGTGGCAGAAAATGCCGCTGCAAGCGCGACACTCAATAACGAACGGGGAATGTTCATTGGAACCTCTTTCTAAGGTCTCCGGCTGGCCGGCGGCATGTGGGTGGTTTCCAGTCTCAGTCCTCCCGCAAACACAGTAAAATCTGATTCCGTGAGGTTTAGTCGAACTTACTCATTAGTGCGAAGCGTGCCGTCTGCATATGCGCACCATTTGGGACTAGGCTATGCAGTCCAACGTTAAAACCTCTGGCCTACCAGCCCTGACCTATTCAGTTCAGTCCTACTTCCACTCCCAGATTTTGGAAATTGTGTTGCCGGAGGGATCTACTTCGTATTCGAAGGCTCCGCAGGCGCTGTTGAGCCGCGCAAGCTTCTGGGAATCGGTTCGGAAGAACAGCATGCCGCGGTAGCTGACGGCACCACCGGGCCCGAACTTACCCAAGCCCGTTCCCTTCCAAGTGATGGCCTCGCCATCCTGCGTCATGTTCAGTCCTTCGCCTTCGCCATAAATGGAGCCATCCTGACGGATGACCGATGTGTAGGTCCCCATGCCGGTGGTGGGAACACCAAACATGTGGCCGCTGTCTTCGAACGACACTTCTACGGTTGGGGGGTCGGTGGAAATGACCCGTCTCACGACTCTCTTGCCCATGCTTTCGCCGATCTGTTCTCCGAGCATGAATTAACTTCCTCTTTCACCGGGCTTTGAATTGCCGTTCCCGGGTTGGGCAATTGTACCCCCGAAGCGGGATGTGCAATTCGAGTTTGTCACGATGACCCGAACACACGCTCCGACAAGCTGTTCGCGAAGTCCTTTCGCCATGGCGAAAGGACTTCGTTATGCGGTTATGAAGCCTTGAGAGCACCTCAACGACTGCCTCTCCCTGGGGGCGCTTCAGATACAGCACTAAGACTTACCGTTACCAATTGTCGACGAGACTTCTATGCTGGAGTTAACTTGGGATGCCTGGTGTGCCACTGTGTTTCCCGCTCATAGGCGTGCGCTAATGTCAGAACTGTCGACTCCGCGAAGGGAGCTCCGCTCATCTGGAGGCCGATCGGCAAATCCGTAGTCGAGAAGCCGCATGGAACCGTGATGGTTGGCAGTCCGAAGAGATCGAAGGGAGAGGTGTTGCGAATGTCAATCGGAACGAGAGACTCGTCGAGCTTGTCGAAGTCCTTGCTCTGAGCCAGGGTCTCCGCCGTGTGAGGCATGGTGGGTGTGATGAGCAGATCCACGTTTGAAAATACCTTTGTGATGTCGCGGCGAGCGAGGTTTGTCTGTCGAAGGGCCTCGGCATAGCCGGAAGCGGTGGTACCGGCGGCGAAGGCGATGATTCTGTCGCGGGTGAAGGGCTGGTATTTTTCAGGAGACTCGACGATCCACTTCGCGTGGTAGGCGTAGGCTTCGGTCGCCGAGACGGGCAGAAATGGCGGAATGGGTGGAAGCGTTATGTCGATGACGCTGCGAGTCAGCTTGCGTAGCACCTCGATGGCTACTTGTACCGCGGCGGCGACTTCGGGGTCGAGCCTCTCAAGGAAGGGCGTGCGCGGAATGCCGAGACGGAGGCTGGCGGTTGGCCGGTTGAGGTCTCGGGTGTAGCCGGGGACCGGCACATTGACTGTCGCGGGGTCAAATTCGTCGTAACCGGCGATTGTCGTGAGCACCATTGCGGCGTCTTCAACAGTACGGCAGATGGGACCGGCGTGGTCGAGCGACCAGGAGAGCGGGATGACTCCGCGAAGACTTACGCGACCATACGTGGGTTTGAATCCGACCACTCCACAGTAGGAAGATGGGATCCGGATGGAGCCGGCGGTGTCGGTACCCAGGGAAGCAAAGCAGAGGTCGGTGGCGGTGGCGGCGGCGGAACCGCCGGAAGAGCCGCCGGAGATGCGGTCCGGGGCCCAGGGATTGTGGACCGGGCCGAAGTAACTGGTGTCGGAGGTTCCTCCGTAGGCAAATTCGTGGAGGTTGAGTTTGCCCCAGGAAGACTGCGCCGGCTTGTTTCAATTTGCGGACAACTTCAGCGTCTTCGGAGGGCACCCTGTCTTTGAACAGCCCGCTCGCCGCAGTGGTTCGAACTCCTGCGGTATCGATGTTGTCCTTCAATGCTTCAATGCGATCGGAATACCGTGCAGAGGACCCCGCCACTTTCCCTGCCTTTGCTCCGCCTCCATCAGGCGCGCTGTCTCCAGTGCCTGGTCGCCTGTGACAGTGATGAAAGCGTTTCAGTGAGGAGTTGTAAGTCTCAATTCGCCTCAGACAAGCCCTGGTCAGATCAACGGGCGATACATCTTTGCTGCGGAGCAGCTCCGAAGCCTGCCTGAGCGGCAACGCGGATAAATCCTGGGATTCCCCGAAGGCTCGGTTGAACGCCAGGCAGCCGGTTGCGGCGATACCGAACTAAAGGCTGAATACAAAGACCGAAAATTCAAAGGGCTGAGGGAAGTACTGTCGCATGCCTCCATCCACTTGAATGCGGTCAAGGTGGCATGGCGCGGCCCCACCATGCATATAGACAAAAAACACACCATGGAGGAAGCACGCGATATTTATGGCGCGACTGCTGGACTAATGCGATACCTTGCAGATAACCTGCCGGAGCAGGTGAACCCATGAAGCCACACACGGAAATGATCGAAGGGCCAGAAGCGGAGACGCGATTCGTGAGCGCGCTCAAGACAGTGCTATCCATACCGAAAAGCGCGGTTCCCAACCCATTCAAGAAGCCTCGCACAAGAAGAAAAACCTCCGCGCGCAAGAAGGCCGAATGAAAATCGCCCTTCGTCTATACGTGGCCTTGGTCTTTGCCAGCTTCGCTCTGGCGCAAACAGCGCCGAAGGATGTTTACGGCTGGGGCAAGATCAAGTGGGGCATGACGGTTACCCAAGCGAAGGCCGCGTATGGTCCAGACCTGCACGATTTGGTTGGAACCGAGCGCAGCTCGCAGCATTCCATCGAACGCTTGGTAGTCGATCGCCTCCCTATAGGCGACATTAGCTTGCGAGCCTCCCTCTACACGGACGCTGGATCTGACCACATCACAGAGGCGCGCCTCCAGCTGCCCGACGGGGTAACCGAGGCAAACGGAGCGTTTCACGAACTCCTCAACCTTCTTACTCACAAATATGGCAAGCCGACCCGCCAGAATTCCGACTGCAAAGCCGCTTCATCGGGGACCCTAGCAGCCCGTGGTTAAAGTCGGCGGTTGATGCAGCACAAGACTGGATTCAAAGCGTCTAACGAGTATGGCGATGGGCANNCACCGCCTTCATGAATAATGCAGGCTAGAGTCCAATTCCGCCGCATGGGTGTTCCCTTCAACGGAGATCGAATTGTTATGGTTACGTGAGAACGAGATCGATTTCAACACTCTCGATCTGAGTTACAAGGCGACCGACAAGAAGGCCCGGAATGTATTGTGAGTGTGCTGTCACCGTAGGAGCGATTGCTTTTCTAAAACCAAGCACTTCGTCGATATGCAAAAATGCTTCCGGGGGGATATTTTGACGATGGGATGGGCCGAAGATCAGGCTAAGGCAATCGCCAAAGCCGAAGAAAAGGTTCGCATAGATCGCGAGTGGCAACTTCATGCCAGTGCCAGGATCAAGGCAGAGTAACCATCGCTTTTCCGGGGGCTCTCAGGTCAAATCTCGACCTATGTAGCAGAGTTTAACGCGGCTCGCGGCGAGCACACTATCGACTGCCAGCAGAAACAGGACAGCATAGAAATAACCAAGCAATCCATCCCCACAAGGCACCTGCGGCTACATTTTGATTCGGACCAATGCCTGGTTAGCGTATTTAAGCGGAGTAGCGATGGGCACAGCGCACCGAAAGATGACCATGACAGGCTAACCTTCTCTATGAATAACGAAAGCGTCGTTCACTTTCGCTCATACCCCGATTATCAAAGGTTGGCCCAGAGCCTCTTAGCTGATGTGTTCGGAGCCTATTTCCCACGATAAGATCGGCAGATCAAGCAGGCCGGTAGCTTGATCGTCTTGACTTATTTAAAACGCTTTCCCCTCCTCTGCCGTTTTAGATGATTGCCGTATCTGGCTCGCGATCCTTGCCAGTCAGATGCCCATAGCTCAGCCGCTTGCCGGTGATCTGGGAGAGCGCCAATCTGAAACGGTCTCCATCGTTCATGTCCTTGCTGTTATTAAACCGGAATGACTGCTCATCAAGATAGCGGAAAAGATGGAAGGGCTCACCGCTCACATAGGTTCCGCTGATGCCGCGCTTCAAGAGACTCCAGAAATTCTCCAGCCCGTTAGTGTGAACCTTGCCATCAACATAAGCAACAGCATGGTCGATAACCTGATGGGCGTAATCTTTCGCCATTCCATTGTAGGATTTGAGCGCATCGGTGTAGAGCGCAGATCCCACTTCAACATGCTTGCGGACCTCAGCCTGGAGAACTTTCTTCTCACGGCTGGGAACAACGGTGGTACGCACATTCCCGCCGCGTTCCAGAATTCCCAGGACGACAATCTTGTCTTTCGGTCCCCTTCCGGTGATACGGCGCTGGCGTTTGTCGATGTGCATGTTGCGCGCCTTACCGCCGATGAAGGTTTCATCTGCTTCGACTTCGCCGGAGAGCAATCCGAATCCACCCTCAGTCAGAGCAAAACGCAGACGATGCGCCATGAACCATGCGGTCTTTTGGGTCACGCCAAGATCGCGGGCCAGCTCGCAAGAGCTGATTCCATTCTTGCAGTTCACGACCAGCCAAAGAGCCGGAAGCCACTTTTCCAGACCCAGAGGAGAGTCTTCAAAGATGGTGCCAGTCTTCAAAGAAAACTTCGGCATCGGGTGCCCGGTATAGCACTTCCATACGCGATTCTTTGCGAGGTAGGTGACTTTCTCGGAACCACAGTGCGGGCACTTAACTACACCGTCAGCCCAGCGAAGTTCCATCATTAGCTTCTTGCAGTTCTCAAATTCGCTGAAGTGTAAGATTGCTTCCTGAAGTGTCTTTATGCTGTCCATGCAGTAAATATAGGGGTTTGCTCATGGTATGTCAGGTATATAATCACCCAAATCAACGTGTGAATGGGTTACGTCTGCGGTGTGACGCGAGGGACACGCGCGCCAGAAACACACCGAACCCGATTGCGGACGTGTGGCTGGCCAACCGGAAGTTGGTGGTTTTTCTGCTTATTGGGTGATAAATCGCCATTGCACTCATCGACAATTCGCGATTAGTCCTGAGAAGTCTTGTGGGAAGTGATCACCCTAGTTTTCATCACTGAGTTTCGAACCAGAGCGTAATTCGCTACTCGAACTTGTAGGGTCGAGGACTGGCG
>PLZN01000032.1 GCA_003152195.1 Acidobacteriaceae bacterium | reverse complement strand
GCCGACAGCTACGACTGGCGCGATGGTGTTGGCCCAAAGGACAAGCGCCCGCGCCGCACGGATTTCTGGGTCGACGATCCGGATTCGAAGGACCTTCCCAAGAAAGGTATACCTAGCTACGATCCTAATCAGTTCGGCACCGACGAGTTCGTGCGCTTCTGCAAACTAATCGGCGCGGAACCGTATCTCGCGGCCAATGTTCGCAGCCTGAATGCCTACGCTTTCGACCAGTGGGTTGAATATTGCAACTCCCCGGCCGGCAGCACTTCCTGGTCTGACGTGCGCGCGGCTGACGGCTCGGTCGAACCGTATAACGTGCAGTATTGGGGTGTAGGCAACGAGAGCTGGGGCTGTGGCGGCAACTTCACGCCCGAGGAATACGCCAGCGAATACCGCCGTTATCAGTCATGGCTGCCGAGATATGGCATTGATCTGAAGCTGATTGCCTCGGGGCCAAACCAGGACGATGTGGACTGGACCACACGCTTCTTTCAGAACATCTTCACCGCAGGCCGCCCGATCAAACCACCCTTTGGCTGGTCGATGCACTACTATACCGACCTGCCGGATGCGCTCAAATTCACTGCGGAGGATGTGTATCCCGGCTACGAGCTGGCCGACCGGATGGAGAAGATCATGCTGGACCACTGGACAGCGATGGGCGTCTACGACCGGAACCATCGCGTCAAGCTGGTGGTCGACGAATACGGGCCATGGTACCGCTTCAGCGATACGAAACTCGACCCCACGCACGTGCTCGGGCAGCAGCTGACGGTCCGCGATGCGATGATGACTGCGCTCACGCTCGATACGTTCAACCGCCATCCGGAAAAAGTTGCCATCGCAGCCTGTGCGCAGCTCATCAATTGCATCGATTCGCTCTTCCTCTCCCATGAGGAGCACTTCATTACCACACCGGTTTTCAATGTCTTCGACATGTACAAGGGGCACCAGGGAGGGCAGGCGGTACGCGTACAGTTCTCCGTGCCCGATATCTCCTTCCCCCGTAAAGCCATTAGGAAGCGGCTCAGCTCTACTGGCGACGAGGCTGTCGTCGGTGGCCCCGATGCGCGTTTGTGGGGGCTAAACGGCTCTGCTTCGGTTACCGGTAAAGTGTTGACGCTTACGGTTGTCAACCCTCACCTGACCGAGTCTCACCCTGCGCAGATTATGCTGAGAGGGGACGCCAGCGCCGCCTCAGCCGAGACGGAAGTACTGGGTGGCGAAGACGTGCACGGCCACAACACCTTCGAGCAGCCAAATGCAGTCGTGACCAGGAAGGCGGCGGCGAAGGTTTCAGGTAAGGTGGTTCAATTCACCTTGCCCCCGTCTTCGGTGACGCGGTTGACGATTACGCTGACGTAGCGTCCTTACCCTGACGCTTCCAATCACGGTCAGCTTCCGTGATAATCCGAAAGAGATGATGCCGCTGGTAGAGATCTCACTCCCGAGACTTCGGGTTGGCTGTTTGCGATGGATTTTGCTGTCCCTGCTTTGGGCAGCCATCCCTCTGCACGGACAGGATGATCTCGCAAAGCAGGCTCTGGAGCTCATGCGAGCGGGTAAGTTTCACGATGCCGAAATACTTTGGCGTCAATTGAAAGAACGCTATCCAAAAAACCCCGCGATACATAGCAACCTGGGAGTCGCGCTCGCGCAGCAAGGGCAATTCGAGCCGGCTGCGGCTGAGTACCGTGCATCGCTGACTTTGAGTCCGAAGCAACCGGAAGTCGCCTTCAATCTGGGTGTCGCCGAGTTCAAGCAAGGAAAGTTCAACCAGGCGATCCCGGCGTTCAAGACTGTGGCCAGGCTAAAACCGGATGACAACCGCAGCGCTCTGCTACTGGGCATGAGTTACTACGGCCTACGGCAATACGCCATGGCCAATCCCTATCTGCAGCTGGCAAGCCAGAATGACCCGTCCAATCTGGAACTGCACAATGTGCTTGCTCAAAGCTGTTTGTGGAGCCACAAGTATGACTGTGCTCTGACCGAGTTCAAGAACATTCTTTCGGCCAACCCGGACGCTGTACAAGCTCACATGCTGCTGGCCGAAGCGCTGGACGGCATGGGAAAGACGGAGGATGCGATCAAGGAGCTTGAGGCCGCCGCGATCATTTCTCCCAATGAACCGGTCCTTCACTTCGAGCTGGGCTATCTCTACTATAAAAAGGGAGATTATGAGAAGGCACTGCCGGAGCTGCAGCAGGAGGTCAAGAACAACCCGGGCTACGCCCAGGCGTACCTGTATCTGGGCGACATCGCGCTGCGCACAAATGATAACGTGAAAGCCGAACCCCTCTTAACCAAAGCGATGCAATTGCAAAATGACCTCCGGCTCGCCTACTTCGATTTCGGTCGCATCTACGCCGATCAAAATAGGAATCAGGAAGCTATAGCCGCTTTCCAGCGCGCCGTTAAGCTCGATCCCGAGCAGCCCGACGCTCACTATCGGCTCGCGCGACTCTACTCGCTGGTGGGACAAAAGCAAAAGGCCGCTGAGGAGTTCGCCAAGACGAAAGAACTGCACAGCAAAACGGAAGATTCGCTGATCCAGAAAGTGTCCGGTGACGCTGCTGCCGCGCCGCAGTAACGCGCGCTCCTTTTGTGAGAGCAGCGCTATGATTCAAGAAATGAAGGGTACGGCCTTCAGGCCGTACGTAGACTGAACAGAATCATTGGGCCTTTAGGC
>PLZN01000270.1 GCA_003152195.1 Acidobacteriaceae bacterium | reverse complement strand
CGGCTTCGACCGCGTTGTTCTTACCCTTGCGGAAACTACTTCCGATGGGGCTGATCGGTGGCAGGTAGAGGACGTCAAAACCCATTTCCGCCACGTAGTCCATCCGGCCGGTCACGTCGCGCAGCGTNNCCATGCTGGCCTGGAGTGGTCGACCAGGAACGTGGGAAGACTTCATACCAGGTGGAAAAGCGTGCCTTCTCCCGGTCCACGACAATTTCCAGCTCGCTGTCATACCATGTCTCGCGCGCGGCATCCGGATAGCGCTTCACCGTGGCTGCAATTTCGGCCTGCAATGCGACCGCAACCGTTGCCTCGCCACTCCCGGTCCTTAGTGCCTTGGCCCAGGTTGCCAGTTTCGCGCTGTCCTTTTTGCCCGCCCGGGCCTGCACATGCTCGAGCAGGGCTGCACCCGTTTCAAACGGCAATTTGAGATCCTGCTGCGCCGCCACGCGTTTCTTGAGGTCACTGCGCCAAGTTCCGAAATGATCGACCTCACCCACGATGGTGTAGCGATACCGTCCGGCCTCCTTGACAGTGAATTCCCCTTGCCAGCGGTCGTTTCCCAGCGGGCGCATCTCCGTCGTCTGCCAAGCCCGGGCCCCTTCCCGCTTCCACAGGAGCCGCGCCCACACTTCGTCATGCCCGTCGCCAAAGACGTCCGCCTCCACGATGACCATGTCGCCAACGATCCGCTTGATGGGGAAGCGCCCGCAGTTCACCGCTGGCTCTACGTTCTCAATCACTACCCGGCTTCGTCCCTTGATCGGTTTCGCCATCGTTCCCCTTAGATTAAGGCAATCACATATTTGCTTTGTGAAGGCAAAATCGATTATGTGCCACCGGCCAGCCCGGCTTCGGTGACTGGCTTACGTTCAGTGTGATGACTGCTTTAAGTACAACCCCATTGTAGGCAGATGCGGTTTCCTGCGATGGCGCTTGGCCCCGCACCCGATGGAGCGAGAGATGTAGGCAAACACAGGCCATGTGGCTTTCCTTCTATAGTCGATCGATGTGGAGGGCCCAGAGCTACGATGTTGTGGTTAGGCACGGTAGGAAGCACAGCGACAGACGGGTGCCCCGCAGATTTGTTGCGAGGAACATCGAGCCCTGCTGTCGATTACTCTGGGCCATTCCATTATTTTTTCCCATTCCTTCGCCGTCCGTTGGACAATCGGAGTATGCGCCTTATCACCTATCGTCGCGATGCTACGACGGCCCCCGCACTCCTCAAGGACGGCCATGTCTTCCCCCTTTCTCCGCTCGGATACCAGGACACGCTGGCTTTCATCAATGCCGGCCCCAAAAGGTGGGCCGAGGTTAATCTCCAGCTCCAGGAGACCGGCTTGAATCTGCTCGCGCCCTTGTCCTCCGTTACTCTGGAGGCCCCCCTCCTGCGCCCTTCCAAGATTCTCTGTATCGGCCTCAACTACCGCGACCACGCCGTGGAATCGAAGATGGAGCCGCCCAAGGTTCCCACCGTCTTTACCAAATACCCACTAGCCCTCATCGGCACTGGGCAGCCGATCCTGCTGCCGCGCGCCAGCAAGCAACCCGACTACGAAGCCGAGTTTGCGGTTGTGATCGGGCGGGGTGGCCGCAATATACCTGAGGCAGAGTGGGAGGACTACGTCTTCGGATATACCATCCACAATGATGTCAGCGCCCGCGACGTGCAGCTGGCGACCTCGCAATGGACTCTAGGGAAGAACTTCCCGACCTTCGCGCCGATGGGACCTTGGATCATCTCCAAAGACGAAGTGCCCGATCCGCACCAACTCGATATCTCGCTCTCCATCAGCGGGGAAACCCTGCAGAAGTCCAATACCCGTGAGCTCCTTTTCAAATTGCCTAAGCTTATCTCTTACATCTCGACCATGATGCCGCTGGTGCCGGGAGACATTATCAGTACGGGCACGCCAGCGGGCGTCGGGATGGGTCGCACCCCGCAGCGGTGGCTCAAGCCCGGCGACGATGTGGTAATCGAGGTCTCCGGGATCGGCAGCCTACGAAACCCTGTCCTCGCCGAACCCTGATTTGGATCAAACCCGCTGGTTTATCCGCCTGGTCAGGGGCGTTCTGCATCTGGATTATTCCGTTTGCCGGTGCTAGCATCACGCAACCGGCAGATCTAGAGCGGTTTCACAATTACGGTGGCCTGATAAAGATCGCGAGGTGTGGTTTTCCTTGGGAGAAAACCACGAAAAGGCCTTACGCTTCGGACTACACCAATTGTGAAACCGCTCTAGCGGTTTCACGAGAGATACGCCCCATGGTTAAGGTCATCACCGTCGAACGGGAGTACGGCAGCCAGGGAGCAGAATTCGCGCACCGCTTGGCCAACCGGCTGAACTGGAAGCTCATCGATCGTTGCCTCATCGATGAAATCGCCCACAAAGCCGGGGTGCCCACAAGCATGGCTGAGCACTGCGATGAACGCCTGGATCCGTGGTACCACATGGTGGGCAAGTCCTTCTGGCATGGCAGCGTGGACCGCATGCCTGCCCCGCCCAAAGACCAGGTCTTTGACAGCGAGCGCATGGTCGAATTCGTGCGCAACTACCTGAAGCAGTGTTCGGTTGACGGCAATTGCGTAATTGTTGGCCGGGGCGCCGCCTGCGCGTTGGCGACAGTTCCCGGCGTCTTCAACATTTTCGTCTACGCGTCGATGGCGCGGAAGATCCGCTGGCTTGAAGAACACTTCCCGGACCACGCAGGGCGCGCCAGGGCGGAGATTGAGGCCACCGATAGCCGGCGGGAGAGCTACGTCCGGCGCTATTACGACCGGGACTGGACCGACCGGCGGCTCTATCACATGATGATCAATTCATGCATGGGCTGTGACGCGATGATCCAAGCCGTGATTGACGGAGCCGGCATGGCTGCGGTCCGGGAGCAGGCTGCAGTGAGTTCCCAGAGCGGCCGCGGTTAACCGTTTTCCCAGCAAGTGAATGCGCCTATTTTCATGCCAGCTTCTTTGCAACCGAAAGTGGAACTGCAGTTTCTTCTCCATTCGTCGCCTAATTCGGCTATACCAGCGTGAACCTTACCGTCGCCTTCGTCGCACAGCGGACCCGAAACGATCTCTTTGGGCCAGCCACAGACATGTATCTCGATCGCATCGCACCCTATGCGGGTATCGAAGCGGTTGCTTTCCGGAGCGAAGAGGCGCTGTTCGCTTTTGTGACCCGGCAACGGACACGCACATCTGCCTGGCTGGTGCTGCTTGACAGCCGGGGCAAAGCTCTCTCGTCGGAAGAGTTGGCGGCGTGGCTCGGCGTGCGCCGGGATTCCGGCCAGCAGATGGTCGTCTTCGCCATCGGCCCGGCAGGCGGCTGGTCAGACCAAGCGCGCCGGCAGGCACAGATGTTGCTGTCAATGGGTCCGATGACCCTGCCTCACGAGCTTGCCCGGCTCGTACTGACCGAACAGATCTACCGGGCATTTACAATTCTCTCTGGGCATCCGTACCACACCAGGCACTGATGCGAGCGTCGCCAGCACTCTCAGCCGGTTCAGGCAGGTGGCAGGCGCGGTAAAAAATGCTCCAAGGTCTGGAGGCGACAGCAATGGGCTCCGCGAAGGCGCGGCGAAAGGGAAGATATGTCCTGGTTTAAACGGCAGGAAAATGAGATTGAACCGAATCCAGCGGAGAAGAGCGTTCGCACCGAGGGGCTGTGGCAGAAGTGCGACGGCTGTGCTCAATTACTCTTCAAAGCCGATCTCGAAGCCAACCTCCAGGTCTGCCCCAAGTGCGGCCACCATCTGCGCCTGGACGCGCACAGCCGCATCGCCAGCCTGCTCGAGCCAGGATATGAGCTGGTTGACATGGAACTCATGTCAACCGACCCACTCGAATTTGTCGATGTGAAGCCGTATTCGGCGCGGCTGAAAAAAGCCCAGTCCGAGACCGGCCTCAATGACGCGATTATTAACGCCCTGGGCATGCTCGGTTCTCATAGCATCGTCCTCAGTGTCATGGAGTTCGCCTTCATCGGCGGGAGTATGGGTTGCGTGGTAGGGGAAACGATCGCGCGCGCCATCGACCGCGCGCTGGCCGGCAAGCAACCCCTCGTCATCGTCGCCGCGTCCGGCGGCGCACGCATGATGGAAGGGGTTGCCAGTCTGATGCAACTGGCTAAAGTCTCCGCCGGACTGGCGCAGTTGGACGATGCGGGCTTGCCCTACATTTCGGTGCTCACCAACCCCACCACCGGCGGCGTGACCGCCAGCTTTGGCATGCTGGGGGATCTGAACGTTGCCGAACCCGGCGCGCTGATCGGGTTCGCTGGCCCGCGGGTGATCGAGCAAACGATTCGCCAGAAGCTCCCGGAGGGCTTTCAACGATCGGAGTTTCTGCTGGAGCACGGCATGTTGGACGCAATCGTCGCTCGCCGCGATCTGAAAACCTATCTGGATCGCGCACTCGACTTTATGGTCCCGTCAGCGTAGAGCATTTCAGAGTTGGTGTGACCTGGATGCATAGGGATAAGAATCCACTCTAAAATGGGGTTATGTCCTACGCTACGGCCATTGAGCGCCTGCATGCTCTCGGTCAGGAACTGCATACAGCGCCCGGCACACCCCGCCGGAAATTTGAGCTCGCGCACATGCGTACGCTCATGGCAGCGCTGGGCAACGCCGAGCGTGCCTTCGCCACGATACTGGTTGCCGGTACCAACGGCAAAGGATCAACGGCCTCGACTCTGGCCAGCATTCTCGCCCGGGCCGGCTATCGGACTGGCCTTTACACTTCACCCCACTTGAGCCGCGTCAATGAGCGCATCCAGGTGGATGGCTCTCCCATCGACAACGATGACTTAGCAGCCGCCTTCTTCCATGTCGAGGAGATCGCCTCGACCCTGGTACAGGATGGCCGGCTGCCCGCGGCGGCGAGTTTTTTCGAGATACTTACCGCCATGGGCTTTCTCCATTTTGCTGCCCGCCAGGTGCACACGGCAGTGGTGGAAGTGGGTATGGGCGGGCGGTTGGACGCGACCAATATTATCGAGCCGTTGGTGTCGGTGGTTACGGATATCTCGCTCGACCACACCGAGTGGCTGGGGTCGACCATCCCCCAGATTGCGCGAGAGAAGGCCGGCATCCTGCGACCCGGGGGAGTCATGGTCACACTGCCGCAGCACCCTGAAGCCAACCAGGCGCTGGGAGAAGCCGCCGCCGTGCTCGATGTGCGCGGAGTGAACGCGGCCAGCTACGTGCCCGTACACAATCATCCCGAACAGTACACGCGGAATCGCTATCCGCTATCCGTTATGGGCGAGCTGATCGGGGTCGATTCTCCGCTTGCGGGCGCGCATCAGCAGCGCAATCTGGCGCTGGCCATCGCCACAGCGGTGGAGTTACGAAACAATCACGGTTACACTATCAGCGCCATCGATATCCAGGCCGGCATTCGCGATACCGTCTGGCCGGCGCGGCTGGAGCACGTCGCCGGGAATGGCAGCCGGGCAGATGTGCTGCTCGATGTCGGCCACAATCCGGCTGGGGCCTGGGCGCTTCGTGCGGCCGTCTCGCATCTGGACCGGGGCCAACCATTGACGCTCGTTTTCGGCTGCCTCAAAGACAAACCGGCCGGGGAGCTTGCCCAGATTCTCTTTCCCCTCTTCGGCCACGTGGTGGTGACGCCGGTTGACTCGCCGCGCAGTGCAGCAGCGGAAGATCTGCTGGAGGCCGCACGGCCGACCGGCAGCGAGGTCGAGGCAGCGGTCGACGCAGTCAGCGCGGTTGAGCGCGCATTTCATCTGACTCCGGCGCACGGCTTGGTCGTCGTTACCGGCTCGGTTTACCTGGTCGGAGAAGTGCGCCCCCTCCTGCTGGCTTCGCGTTCGGCGCCGACGGAGGCGCTCAAAGTATGAGCGCCACGCCTGGTACATCGCCGCAAACCGCCCTCTCGCTGACGAGCCGGCTGACTTCTAACATGGTGCGGTGTCCATTATTTTTCTTGCTAACCGGATTTTTCGGCTGCCTGTCGCTGCTCGCCTCGTGCTTGGAAAAAGATGGCCGGGTGCAGCATGAGATGGCTCGTCGATGGGGCCGCGCTTCGTTGTGGGCCGCAGGGGCGCCTTTCACCGTTATCGGACGTGAGCATGTGCTCCCGCTCGCGATTTACACCTCCAACCACACTTCGTTCATGGACACTCCGCTAGTCTTCAGCAGCTTGCCTTTCCAGTTTCGAATCCTGGCCAAGCAGAGCTTGTGGAAGTGGCCTTTTATCGGTTGGCATTTGAATCGCTCCGGCCAAATTCCTGTGGACGAGGAAAGCGGCAGCGGCTCGATCGCTGGATTGAACCGGGCTATTCGCGTCCTCAAATCCGGCATGCCGCTCTTCATCTTCCCCGAAGGCGGTCGAACAGAAGATGGCGAGATGCAGCCGTTCATGAAGGGGCCTGCATATATGTCGATTCGGGCCCGGGTGCCGCTGATTCCCATGGCGTTGATCGGCACCTATGAGTTGTTGCCAATACATACGCACCACTTTCGTCCCCGACCGGTCAAACTCGTTATTGGCGAGCCGATCGACCCCGCCGGATATACCATCCGTCAGGTAGACGAGCTTACGTCCAAGCTCCACGTCGAGATCTTGCGGCTCTATCAGAGCTATGCCGCACCCGGTGACGTTACACCGGATCTGATGAGCTTAGGGGTATAACGAATGGTTTCTCTACATTGGGTGCCCTGGCTCGGGGATGCTTGCCGGAGGAAGGATCGATGAGTTCACCACGTCCACGTATCGCCATCCCTGAACCCACGTCTACTGACACGGCTTACAACCAGCGGAGCTTGCCGCAGTACATTCGGGCGATAGAAGCTGCGGGAGGAACCGCCGTTCCTATTTCTCTGAACGACTCGAAAACCGAGCAGGCACGCATTCTTGCATCATGCTCGGGAATTCTGCTGCCTGGCAGCCCGGCAGATGTTGATCCCGGGCGATACGGGCAGCGGGCGGTCGATGAGTGTGCAGAAAAGGACGCCGCCCGCGAAGCAGTCGACGATCTTCTTTTGCGGGATGCTTTTGAGCGGGGTAAACCGATCCTGGGAGTTTGTTACGGTCTTCAGTCGTTGAACGTATGGCGACAGGGCACGCTGATACAAGATTTGCCCCGAACTTCCCTGGCGGATGCGCCCAGCGGGAGCTCGCCGGCGAACGCGGTAGTCAACCACCAGCCCGGGCGGGAGGTGCAGAATGCACATCCTGTCACGGTGACACCGGGTTCCCGTCTCGCCGCAGTATTGGCAGGGGTTCCAGAGAACGAGGAGAGTGGGGAAGTTTTGGTCAACTCGAGCCATCACCAAGCGATTGATCAGCCGGGAGAGCAGCTCCAGGTTGTAGCCACCAGCCCTGTCGATGGCGTGATCGAAGCACTGGAGGGTGCAGCACCGGAGCAGTTTGTTCTCGCCGTGCAATGGCATCCGGAACGGAGCTACGAAAGGAGCGCCGCTTCCCGGGCACTCTTCGCGGCATTTCTGGACGCCGCCCGTGGATGGATACCTGCTCCGGGCGCCGGCAAGTTATGCGTTCCCTGAATTGGACGGCCCAAGAGATCGAGGCAGCCTTTGCCGAAGCCGGGATTGCTGGGCTGCCTCCGCTAGCCTTTGAACGTTTTCTCGCCTATCTCGAACTACTGACGCGCTGGAACGCCCGCCTGAACCTGACGGCGATTCGGGAGCCGGGGCAAATTATCCTCCGGCATTTTGTCGAGTGTGCCTTTGCAGCCCAGCATCTTCCAGCAGAGATAGAGAATTCTCTGGACTTTGGCTCCGGTGCGGGGCTCCCAGGGATCCCAATTGCGATCTGCCGCCCTGAGATTCGGGTGACGCTGGCCGAGTCCCAGGGGAAAAAGGCATCGTTTCTCCGGGAGGCCGTGCGTTCATTGGACATTTCTGCCGAAGTTTACGGTGGACGAGTGGAAGAGATGCCGCGGGACCGCATTTTCCATGCCGTTTCTATGCGAGCAGTCGAAAAGATGGACCTCTTTCTACCAGTAGCACTTCGACGAGTCGAACGATATCTGGTCCTGCTCACAACCGAGCAATTTACTCCGGTTTACCGGAAGCTGACGCCCGAACTTCAGTGGTTTGAGTCGGTCCGTCTGCCAAACGCCACGCGGGCGGTTCTGGCGATCGGAAAACGCGCCTAGAGCATTTTCGCTTCTGGTGTATACAGAGTGACCAAAATCCGGCGCGGCTTTTCCCCGAGAAAAGCCGCATTCGCCACACTTGCCTGTACAGAGTAGAAGT
>PLZN01000043.1 GCA_003152195.1 Acidobacteriaceae bacterium | reverse complement strand
ACAAGCTGCGCTATGCCACGCTGATTGGCATCAAACAGGCCAAGCTGAAGCCGCTGCGCAAAGTGTCCTGGGCTGAAGTTGAGGCGAAGCTGAGCAAGAACCAGCAGCAGATCGAACGGCTCTATGTGCCGTTGAAGCAGAAGAAGACCGAGATGCTCACTGGCCCCGCCGCCGAGGTGGCGCGGAAGCTGGTTGAGCAACTCAAAAATCAAGCCCGAGTGATTTAGGGCAAGGTAGATCTTTCGCCCTCACTCTCGATCTCGTACAATTCAGTGTTACGCGCGAGGGAGACGCCATGGCCAATACATTACTTGCGATGGAAGAACGGAATCTGACACCCAATCAGGTCGAGGTGCTCGATAAGCGCAGGAACCGTGGCTTGATGCTGATGGTCGTCTCCGGCCAGTTCGGGATCATCACCGTTGTCCTCCTGCTCTGGCTTGTCCAGGATCTGACCTATGCGCCGGGATGGGCGCACCCGGTCGCCTACTATTTCGCCTTCGCGCTGTCGGTCTCCGCAATCTGCGGGCTAGCCGGCGCTTACCTGCGCCACGGCGCCCCGGAATTCTAGAATCTGTCATTAACCGATAGTGCGCCAGCAAAGGCAGTGATGGCAGATCGGATCATGGTTGTTGCGGAGCAGCGGGAAGGCAAGCTGAACCGCGTCTCTCTGGAAACGCTGGCCGCCGCCCAGGCCATTGGCAAAGAGACGGGCTGGCCAGTGGAAGTAGTTTTGCCGGGCAACCATACGGCTGCGCTGGCCCAGGAATTGGCCGGATACGCAGTCGAGAAGGTCTACGATCTCGAAGCGCCCTCGCTCGAGGCCTATACCTCGGACGCATACGTACATGCCCTAAAGCAGTTTGTCTCCAGCCAACAGCCGAAACTGGTTCTTTTTCCCCACACCTACCAGGTACGCGACTTCGCACCCAGGCTCGCGCTGGCCCTGGACCGTACCTTGATCTCCGACGCGATCGGCTACAAACACGAGAACGGCAAGCTGCTGTTTACGCGGCAGATGTTTCAAGGGAAATTCGTCGCCGATGTCGCCTTTGCCGGAGAAGCCCCCTGGCTCGCGACCTTGCAGATAGGGACCTATCGCGCGGATCAGGCGGAGAAAGGCTCTGCCCCGGTGGAGAAGATCCAAGCGGCCGAGCCGGCGATGCTGCGCATCACGCCGCACGAGGTCTTTCAAGAAGCCAAGCAGGCGGTAGACCTTTCGCAGGCCGAGGTCATCGTAGCCATTGGCCGGGGCATCAAGGAACAGAAGAACGTCGCCATCGCCGAAGATCTGGCTAAGGCGCTGGGCGGTGAAGTTGCTGCCTCGCGGCCCATCTGCGACAACGGCTGGCTGCCGCTCGAACGGCAGATCGGCAGTTCGGGCCAGACTGTGGCGCCGAAGCTCTACATCGCGCTCGGCATCAGCGGCGCCATTCAGCATATCGTCGGCATGAAGGGTGCGCGCACCATTGTGGCCATCAATAAAGATGTCGAGGCGCCCATCTTTGAGATCGCCGATTACGGCGTGGTGGGCAATCTCTTCGATATCGTGCCCACGCTCACCGAAGAGATCAAGAAAGCGAAGGCCGGGGCCTGAACTGGAAACGGCACGCCAAAGATCATGATTCACTTCCGTCAACCTATCGAAGGAATCGAACGGCCGCAGATGGAGGCGGATGTGGTCATCATTGGCGGCGGCCCCGCCGGGATGGCTTGTGCGCTGCGCCTGGCGCAACTGATCGACTCTTACAATGATCAGCTTGCCCTCAAAGGTTCAACCGCCCCGCCCCTTTCCAAAGAAAACATTTACGTTCTGGAAAAGTCGCGTGAACCCGGCCAGCACTGTCTTTCCGGAGCGCTGCTCGACCCGCGCTCCATGCGCGAGCTGCTGCCCGGGTTTGAGACCGAGGCACCCATTGACGCGGAAGTCAGCGATGAGTCGGTCTATTTCCTGACGGAGAAGGGCCAGTACAAATTCCCCATCGTGCCGCCGCCGTTGCGCGACCATGGCAACTATGTCATCTCCATCAACAGGTTCGTCAAGTGGCTGGCCGCCAAGGTCGAAGAGACCGGGATTACGATCTTCACTGGCTTTGCCGGCAGTGAGTTGCTTTTCGATCCTGAGCGGAGTGGCGTCGACCAAGGCGGAGTGAACGGTGTGCGCACCGATGATAAAGGAGTCGATAAACAGGGAAATCCCAAGGCCAACTTCGAACCCGGCTACGATCTTCACTCGAAGATCACCATCCTGGCCGAAGGCGCGCGCGGCTCATGCAGCAAGCAACTGATCGAGCGCTTCCAACTTGAAGATCCGGAGCATGCGCAGACCTATGGCGTGGGGATCAAGGAGCTGTGGGAGATTCCTGCAGGCCGCGTGGCCAAAGGCGAAGTGATTTACACCCTGGGTTACCCGCTGACCATGGAAGAGTATGGAGGCGCCTGGATCTATGGCATCTCCGACACTCTTCTCTCGGTCGGCTACGTGGTCGGCCTGGATTATCAGGATCCGCGGCCCGACCCGCACCATGTCTTTCAAACGTTCACAGAGCCTCCGCTGGCCCGGCGCCTGCTCGAGGGCGGCAAGATGGT
>PLZN01000264.1:262-8669 GCA_003152195.1 Acidobacteriaceae bacterium | reverse complement strand
GCAACATCTGCGAGCCGGCGCCCAGGGCCAGCGCTAGAGGAAACATTCCGCAGACGGTGGCGATGGCAGTCATTAGGATCGGACGCCTTCTCCGCTTGACCGCCTGGAGCATGGCTTCGCGCGCGTCGACGCCGGAGGCTCGGAAGTGCTCGTCGGCATCGAGCAGCAGGATGNNCCGTTCTTGGCCACGATCCCGATCACCATGATGAGACCCATGAAGCTGGCGACATTGAAGTTGGTGCCCGTAATGAGCAAAGCGAACACAACTCCGGCGAGGGAGAGAACGGAACTGGTCAGAATGGAAATCGGGGCAGCAAAGTTGCGAAACTCGGCGAGAAGCACGCCGAAAACGAGCGCGAGCGCGAGCACCAGAACGCGGGCAAGGTCAGCAAACGAACGTTGCTGCTCCTGGTATGTGCCGCCGTATTCGACGCGGACCGAAGAGGGAAGTTGCAGCCGGCTTACTACGGATTTAACCGAAGCCATGGCGCCGCCGAGATCGGAGCCTT
Organism: Acidobacteriaceae bacterium; assembly: GCA_003152195.1. Taxonomy (GTDB): domain Bacteria; phylum Acidobacteriota; class Terriglobia; order Terriglobales; family Acidobacteriaceae; genus PALSA-350. Next base: position 8,160 of record PLZN01000264.1, on the reverse strand, counting down.
CGAGGCGGCCGCTCACCAGCACGACCTGCTGCAGGTTTTCGCGGCGAATTTCGTTCTGTGGCGGCAGCTGGGTCACCGAAGCCATGGCGCCGAGGGTAGCGGTGTGACCGCTGCTACTGTTGAAAACCGTATTCTGGATAGCGTCGAGCGAGGCGCGATTGGCATCAGGCAGGCGCACCCGGATGGTGTAAGGCCGGCCACCCGCAATGAGCGGATCATTCGTTGGCAGGCCGTCAAGAATTGAGGTAGCATCCTCCGCAACCTCCGTCGGAGTAAAGCCGAGCCTGCCGGCTACGACGGGGTCGATGTTGAAATCGGTTGCGGGGCCGCTGATGGTGTCGTCCACCCCATTCTTGGTGTCGACAACGCCGGGGATTTTGGCGATGGCCTGCTGGACACGTGGAGCGAGGCCGAAGAGCAGATCGCGGTCATTGGAGAAGAGCTTGATCTGAATGGGTTCGGGCGAGTTGGAGAGATCTCCAATCATATCTTGCAGAACCTGAATGAACTCGATATCGAGCGCCGGTTCGGCGGCCAGGATCTGCTGGCGCACGTCGGCCATTACCTCATCGATGGAACGCGAGCGGTCAGTCTTTAGACGGACCGTGAAATCCCCCGAGTTTGCTTCGGTAACAGCAGCGAGACCCATTTGCAGACCGGTCCGGCGGGAGGTGATTTCCACCTCAGGAGTCCGTTGCAGAATCTGTTCCACGTGCTGCAGGATGCGATTGGTTTCGGTGAGGGAGGTGCCGGCGGGGGTGAGGTAATCCAGGACGAAGGAACCTTCATCCATCCCTGGTAGAAGGTCCGAGCCCAGGGCGCGATAGCTGAAATAGCCCGCGAGCATCAGAACGGCGCAGACTGCAACCAACGCGGCCGGACGGAGGAAGGACCAATCGAGTACGCGCTCGTGAAGCTGAAGAACGCGGCGAACGATGTTGCCGATCCGCCGCTGCGCGGCGGCAAGGGCGGACTGTCGCTTGGCCTCGGTCTCGGCGCTGGAGTGTGTGGAAGCCGCGGAGTGGACTTTGCCGGTCAGCTGAAGCGAGAGCGCCGGAGTGAATGTGAGCGCCAGCAGCAGCGAAGTCAGAAGAGCTACCGTCATGGTGACGGCGAGAGCGCGGAAGAAGCTCCCCGTCACTCCGGTGACGGCGACCAGAGGAAGAAAAACGATGACCGGGGTGATCGTGGAAAACACCAGCGGCCGGCTTATCTCACGAATCGCCTTCTTCACCGCATCCATGCGAGATTCGCCTGCCTCGCGATGTACAGCAATGTTCTCGACCACTACGATCGCGTCGTCGATGACCAGCCCAATCGCCGCCGCAAGGCCACCGAGGGTCATCAGGTTGAAGCTCTGTCCCACGATCCAGAGAAAGAGGATAGTCACCGCGACGGTGACAGGAATGACGAGGCCCGCGATCAGAGAAGAAGTCCAGTCGCTAAGAAAGAGAAAGAGGATGATGCAGGCGAGGACAAGGCCGATGAGAATCGCGTCGCGGACGCTTAGGATGCTTTCACGAACAAGCTCCGACTGGTCGTAAAAGGCTTCGAGATGAACACCCGGGGGTAGCTTCGATTGCAGCTGCGCCATCTCTGCGGCCACGCCACTGGCGACAGCAACCGTATTGCCCGTGGGCTGACGGGCGATGTTGAGCAGGACAGCAGGTTTGCCCTTCGCCGTGACCGCGGTGTAGACCGGCATGGTAGAGGGCTCTACGGCAGCAATGTCTGCGACGCGGATTGCCACGCCGCCGGCTGAGGTTTTCACGACCAGGTTGCCCAACTCCGCTGCACTGTGCGCCTGGGCTCCAATCAGCGCAAGGATCAATTCATGATTCGCCTCATAGAGGCCGGGCGAATCAATGATGTTGGATTGCTGCACGGCACTGACCACATCGAGCAGGGTTACACCGGCCGCCTGCAGCCGGGCGAGATTGGGCACGATGTGGAACTCGGGGATCTGGCCGCCCTGCACAATCACAGTGCTGACCCCATTGACCCGGTTGAGCGGCGGCTTCAAATCGTAGGTGGCGATCTCCCACAGTTGGGTCTGTGAGACCGTATCCTTGCCGCGGTCATCCGCCGTGAGTGCATAGCCGAGAATGGGAAAGGTCGCGAAGGTCAGGCGGTTGGTGGTGATGTGTGCGGTTGCGGGCAAGGATTGCGAAACCTTGGCGAGCGCCGCATCGGTCAGCTGCAGCGTGCGGAACATGTCTAGATTCCAGTCAAAGAAGAGACTGATCTCGGCCGATCCACGGCTGGTGGTGCTGCGGATGGTAAGCAGACCGGGCACGCTGTTGATGGCATCTTCAATCGGTTTAGTGATGGTGACCTGCATCTGTTCGACGGGCATCACTCCGTTGTCCACGCCAATGACAACACGGGGAAAGTTGGTCTCGGGAAAGACGGAAATCGGGACCTGAAAAGCGGCGTAGACGCCAGCCAGCGTTAATAGCGCGAGGAAGAAAAAGACGGGTTTTGCGGCGCCTGCGAGCCAGAAGGACGTCTCGCGGGCCGCCTGTGCGGTCGAGGCGGCCATCAGTCCTTGCCTCCCGCGGCCTTCTTCCCGGAATCGTCCTTTTCCGCCGGAGCCGTTCCGATCTTGACCTTGGTCCCCTCGTCGAGCCCATAGGCGCCGGTGGTGATAACGGTATCGGCGGAAGTTAGGCCATTGAGGACCTGGACTGACGCTGCCGTTTGGATGCCGAGCTTCACCGCACGCTTAGCGGCCGTGCCTTCCGGAGTGATGATCATGACGGATTTCGTGGCGCCATCGGATGCGGTCTGCACCGCCTCCGCCGGAATGAGCAGCGCATTGGCAGCCGTGCGGCCAGTGATGGTGGTGTGGACGGGAGTGCCGGCCTTGAAGGCGCTATGAGCATTTTCGATGCGAAGCCACACTTCGACCGTGGTGCTTCCGGGGTCGAGCGCAGGGCTGATGAGCGAGACCTTCGCCTCCACCGGATCGGCGACGCCGGGAACGACGACGCTGGCCGATGCGCCATTCGAGAGCTGCTGGGCTTGTGTCTGCGCCAGGTGGAGCTTGGCTAACAGGGCTGAAGTATCCATGACCGTGATCACGGGGTTGCCGGCAGAGGCCGTCTCGCCGGCAAAGAGAGGCCGGTCGGTCACCACCCCCGAGATGGGACTGCGAATCTCCGTGTAGCTCAACTGGGCCTCAGCGCCCAGGTACTTGCCCTTGGCAGAGGTGAGTTGCCCTTGCGCGTTCTCGAGTGCGGCCTTGTGGCTGATCTTCTGCACCGCTTCGAGATGCTGCTTGGCAATCTCATGAGCGGCTTTAGCCTGAACCAAGGCAGCTTTGGCTGTATCCAGATCGCGTCCTGGGATCGCTCCCTGAGCAAAGAGTTGGGTGCGGCCGTCCACGATACTCTGGGCAAGGTTCAGGTTGGCGCGCGCCTGGGTCAAATCCAGCTCTGCCCTCACCGCGTCTTCGGGCACCGTGGCCTGGGTGGCGATATCGAACGTTCCCAGGGCTGCGTTGTAAGTACCCTTATTGTCGAGTGCAGCGGCCGCAAGGTCGCTGTTCTCGAGCGTCGCCAGCAGCTGGCCGGCTCTGACGCGGGAGCCGCGCTGGACAAAGAACTTCTTCACCGGCGCCGTGATCTTGGGAGAGATCGCGGCCTGCGCCAGCGGCGCGAGCGTAGCGTCGGCGGCGATCGGCTGGGAGATGGTGCCCCGTACCGGATGGACGGCCTGGACATACACTGGGGGCGGGGCCGCCTCCTGCTGCTTGCTGCATCCCGTGGCCAGCAGAGACGCGCACAAGAGCAGCACGGTAGAGCGTTTTCTGGAGAGAGGCAACTGTGGGCGAATAGGGGCCATGGCTCAGATCGCTCCTGTCAGAAGTTGGAGATTGGCGAGAGCCACCTGATAACGGATCGTCCCATCTTCGCGTGAGATCTCCGACGCAGTAAGAGAATTTTGTGCATCGACAACTTCCAGCACGGTTGCCTCTCCCGCGGAATAGCGCAGACCAGTGAGCCGTAGACTTTCGGCCGCGGTTTGGACGCTCTGGTCGAGAGACTCAAGCTGGTTGCGTGCCGTGCTGGCCTCAGCATAGAACTCGTCCAGCTGGGCGATAAGCAGGCGCTGGGTCGCGGTGAGCACAGTGTGCGCGGCATCCCTGAGGATCTCGCTCTGGCGGACCCGGTGCTGCGTGGAGAGCCAGTCCCACACGGGTATATCGAGCGTGGCGCTGGCAGAGTAGCCAAGATTCTTTACGCCGTCTCGGCCGTTGAAGGCAAATTGCCCGGCATCGATGCCGTAGGTAAAGTTGAGGGCAAGATCCGGAAGATAGGCGGCGCGAGCTGCCGTTACGTCCAGCGTGCTGACGCGCAGAGCAGCAAGCGCATGATTCAGCTCGGGATTGAAACGCATCGCGGAGTCTTCCACCTCTGCACGGGTCGGCAGAGGCGAGAGAGAACCTGGCGCAAGGGTATAAGGAGTGCGTGGGTCCGGTAGGAGGAGCACTCCAAGATCAAGATGCGACTTCTGCGCCCCGAGCAGGGCATCGGCCAGGTCGCGGTCGCGCTGCTGTTGCTGCAACTGCGCCTTCACCACGTCGGCATGCGCTCCCTCGCGCGCACTCTCCCGTTGTTGGGCGAGGTTGGTGAAGCCGGCCGCTTCGCCGGCGGCACGGCGGGCTACAGCGACTTTGCGATCCGCGGCCAGCGCCTGGTAGAAGGAGCCGGTTACCGTAGCGACCAGTCCACGGCGAGCTATTTCAAGCTCCGCCTTCGCCACCGCGTCTGCGGCGGAGGCGCGTGAGGCCGCGGTTACTTGCTGCAGGCCCAGAGTCTCATTGATGACAGCCTGGCTGGTGTATTCGTGGATCGTATTGTTAGCGATGAAACGCGGAGCGGACGGGCTTGCGGCAGAGCCGAAGAAGTTCGTGGGCCCGCCACCCTGCGTATACAGCATCTGGCTGTGGTAGACCGCACTGGGCAGCAGCGCGGCACGCGCGATGGACAAGTTAAGCGCGCTGACGCGGCTGGCTGCCACCGCGGCGGCAAAGTTGGGCTCGTTGGCACGGGCACGGACGATGGCCTGCTCCAATGTAATCGACGCGGCAGCAGGCGACGGGGGCGCGGGGCCTGCCGCGGGCGTGATGCTCCCTTGCTGCGCGAGCGCCGTGGTCAGGGAGAATGCGAAGGCGATGAAGGGTACTCTCAGCATGAGATAGGTAAGACGCATAAAGACTCGGAGAGCCTCATTCCCGCCCGACGACCAGCACCGTAAAGCTGCCGGGGACAATCGCCGGCCGCGGACGTGGGTTATCCGCCGTGGCGGCGGGCCGCTCGCCGAAAGTGGCGGTGGCCAGGTAGATGCGGCCTGTAGCCGAGTCCAGTGTCATGGTTCTCGCTCCGCGCTGGGTGGCCAGGTTCTGCAGTACCGGGTAGCTATCTTTGCCGGCATCGATGATGGTAAGCGTGCCGCCGCCGTTGGACGAGAAAGCCAGCTTGTGCGCGGAATCGTAGCGGGCCGCATCCGGGCCGTCGCCGATGGCCGGATTGGCTAAAGTCTTTCCAGAATTCGCATCAACCACCGCCATCTTCCCTCCGTCACACACGGCGAAGAGGCGGTGGCCCGAGGTATCAATGGCCAGGCCGGAGGGTGATTCGCAATTGGCCAGCGGCCACGACGCGGTAATCGTCTTTGCCGCGGCATCGAAACGGACGATCTCATTCTTGCTCTCGATATTGGCGAAGACGGCGCCGGAGCCGTCCGCGACCGGGAACTCAGGCTTCCCGGAAAGCGGGATGGTGGCGATGACTTTGCGCTGCGCCGTGTCAATCACGGTGGCATTGTTACTGCGGCCATTGAAGGCCCAGACAGTCTTGGTTACCGGTTCAAAGACAATTCCGTCCGGATTTGTGCCGGCGGGAATCGAGGCCAGAGTCGCAAGCGAGCCGCAGTCGAAGACCACCACTGCATTCGCGCCTCCGTCGCTGATATAGCCATACTTCCCCGTCTCGTCCAGGGCCACGCCATGGGTGCCCTTCAGCCCCGTGATGCTGCCCACCACTTTGCCGGAGCCGGTATCCAGCACCTCGACCCGCGGTCCGTGGGTTATGTAAAGGCGATGTGCCTTTGGGTCGGAGGTGAGGTAGTCCCAGCCGCCTTCACCGCCAACTGTCCATCGGCTCAGGATGCTGTAAGGCTTCTGCGCGGCTGCGGTGGAAGGCGCCAGAAGGGCGCCCGCGAAGGATACGGTAAGCGCCAGGGTCTGCAAGATGCTGCGAATGGGGTTTGATGTCATCGGGATCTCCAGTCAAGCTCGGGTTTCAACTTCGCACAGCTACCTTAACGGAAGCTGAAGGCGGTCGCCGGAAGCAGGGAAGCGCACCATCACCCTGGTCCCGATCCCTAAGCCGCTCGCAATCTCAATCGTACCTTGCCACCTGGATACGATTGCTTTGCAGATAGCCAGCCCAAGTCCGGTTCCTCCCGTATTGCGGCTGCGCGAGGGGTCCCCGCGATAAAAACGATCAAAGACGTGGGGCAAATCCTGGGGTGCGATGCCATCGCCATCATCTTCTATATCCAGCTCCGCGGCCGACCCAACCTGCCGCACCACAGCGCGTATCGCAGAGCCGGCAGGACTGTGCTGCAAGGCATTCAAGAGCAGGTTGGAGCAGAGCAGCTGTAGCTGTTCCGGCTCGACGTTGACCATCACTGGACCCGGAGTCGACACAAGGATCCGCAGGTGCTTCAGTTCTGCCATGGATTCAAATTGCTGCGACACCTGTCCCAGGGTCTCGGACAGGTCGGTTGCGAAGCGCGATAAAGGCAGCTCGATGTTTGTCTCCACCCGCGCCAGCGTCAGCATTTTGGCCACGGCATCTTCCATGCGCTCGCAATCCATCTGGCATCGCTCGATTCCGCGCTCATACTCGAGCGCTGTCCGTTGCCTCAAGGTGAGCAATTGCAGCGAAGACTTTACGACGGCGACGGCGGTCTTGAGCTCATGCGCGGCATCGCCGACAAATCGGCGTTGCTGCACGAAGGAGTGTTCCAGGCCGGTGAGCACAGTCTCCAGCGCGCCGGTAAGGGGAGCCAGCTCCCTGATCATGCGCGCACGTTGGGGAGGAACGAAGTTCCAGGAATCCACCGAGACGCCGGCTGCTTCCGCCGCCAACTCGCGCAAAGGAGCCAGGCCGCGATTCAGAAGCCAGAAGATCAACATCCCTGAAACTGCCAGCAAGGACAAGCTCGTGATGGCGTAAAAACCCACTGCTTTCCAAATATCTTTCCAAACGCGATCGACCGGGGCGCCGTAAAAGATGCTCACGCGGCGGGGGATTCCGCCGCCTTTATCGCCCGGATCGACGATCCTCAGGCCCTCGATCCTCAGCGCCCGATAATGCGCGCCATTGACAGAGAGCCGCAGAAATCGGCCGGTCTTCACTGTCAACAAACCTGGATCAGGTCCGATCCAGTTTGGCGAATGGCCCAGGACGCGGCCGCTTGCGTCTTGCACCTGGTAGATATCCTCGGTGGGAAGATTCTTTTCCGTTCCGTCGAGCATCACGTTGTCTTGTGTGTCTTCCGCATCCTGCACGGCGCCGAGCAGCGAATCGGCCCGGCCGCGAAGCATGATGTCAAAAGAACGAAAGCGCACGTGCCGTTCGTACAGCATCGCCACTCCCGATAGCGAGATTGCGGAGAGCAGTTCGACGAGGAGAACGGTGATGATGAGTCTATGGGTAATGGAGTAGGACTTCATCGGCCGTCCTCAAGGCCCATCAGCAGGCGGTACCCTCGTCCGCGAAGGGTTTCAATGCTAGGCTGTGGCGTCGCCGCTTCGAGCTTTCGGCGCAGATTCGAGATGTGCGCTTCGATAACGTTGGAGTGGTGTTCCCAGTTGTAGTCGT
>PLZN01000264.1:0-189 GCA_003152195.1 Acidobacteriaceae bacterium | reverse complement strand
TCGAAAGGCTTGCTGAGATAATCGTCTGCGCCGGCATTGAGCAACGCGATGATGGAACTGGCCTCACTCCTGGCGGTCAGGACCAGCACAGGGGTGGAATCCCCGCGAGATCTTACCCTCCTCAGCAGCCCGAGACCATCCAATCCCGGCAGCATTAGATCCAGAATCAACAGGTCATAGCAGCGGTTC
>PLZN01000004.1 GCA_003152195.1 Acidobacteriaceae bacterium | reverse complement strand
TTACGTCCCGTCTGTCACCGGGTTCTTACCGGGTTCTTTTCGAGATGCTCTAACAACTCCGCTTGAGCTTGCTGCGACGCGATCATTAAGAGCCGATCGCCTGGCTGTAAGACGGTTTCGGGCCGAGCTCGCAAAACCGTCTTGCCCCGCAGTATCGCGGCAACCTTCGAATCCACAATCGAGCCGGTAAGCGTGCGAGATTGAAGCTGCTTTCCCACCCATGGACTCTCTGGTCGAAGCGCACCAATCATAAGCTGTGAACCATCCGGAAGATCCAGCGCGACCCCCGATTGCAACAGAGTTGCGAGGTGGAGATGGGTGATGGGCTGGGGTAAGGTTATTTTTCCTTGTTCCAGCAGTCGTAGTGCAATCTGAACGTGCTCGGCAATGTGCGCTGGTGAATCTGAACGTCCGCCTACCTGGGCTTCATACAGGCTGCTGTATTTGAAAAGCGACGAGAGATTGATTTGAATCACAAAGCTCAGCATAACAGCTAGTCCGGCGGGAACAAGAAGCTGATAACCGCCGGTCATTTCGACAACCATCAGCAAGGTCGCAATGGGAACCCGGGCCGCACCTGCGAACACCGCCGCCATGCCAACAATCACGAAGCCCGCTGGAGGAACGTGGGCGATTGCTGCGAAGACCCCACCCAGCATCGAACCGACGAAAAGACTGGGAGCGAAGATGCCTCCCGATCCACCGGAGGAGACGGTAAAGGAGAGTGCGAGCGTTTTGGCAACGACAAGAACGAGAAGCAACCCCAAAGCCAACCGGCCGTCGATCGCTTCCTGAATCCACCCATATCCACCGCCCAATACCTGAGGCAAGCGAAGCGCAATGATGCCTACGAGTAAACCACCGAGGCCCGGTTTAGTCCAGGCGGGTATACGTAAAGCTGCAAACGCATCTCGAAAACGATAAAACACCTCGGGCAAAATTGAAGCGAGGATGCCACTGGCGCCGCCGAGAGCAATGTACCAACCGTAATCTGTCAGGCCCGCGGCATATAAGTGCGATGGGACCTGAAAGAGCGACTGCCATCCGACAAACCATCCGTTGACGGCATAGGCGACGATCGCAGCCAGCATGCAGTAAATGAGAGCTCCCGCCTCGAAGTCCATGCCGCCGTAAAGAACCTCGACGGCGAAGATGGCGGTCCCGATCGGGGAACGGAAGATCGCGGAAAGCCCGGCGGCCATCCCCATTAAGACCACCAATCGCCGTTCATACTCTGGCCTGTGGAGCAACTTTGCGTATGCCGATCCAAAGCCAGCGGTTATGAGTGCGGTGGGGCCTTCGCGTCCTGCTGATCCCCCTGAACCGATGGTAATCGCTGAGGCAAGCATCTTTACGGGAGCCACGCGCGCCCTGATTGTACCTCCTGTCCAGTGAAGTGCTTTTACAACCGTATCTGTGCCGTGGCCTTCTGCCTCGGGTGCGAGGCCGTAAACAAGCGCTCCCGACAGCAGTCCCCCGACGGTTGTGGACAGTGGTATCAGCCACAACCCATGAGGACCTATAACCTCTCGAAGAACTCCGCCCTCTTGTTGAAGTCCTGGAGGGTGGTATCCGGCGAGCGAGAACAGGAAAATCTTCTGACAGAACCGCAACGTCCAAATAAACAACTGCGCGCTCAGCCCACCAATGATACCGAGCACAACCGAATCTACAAGGAGTCGCGGCCTGTCTCCGGTTTTCACTATAATGTTGTACCATCCTTTCAAGATCGACGGACAAATACAGGATACGAGACCCGCGCAAAAGGGCCGCGCATCCGCCATTCGGGCCTTGGCCCACACTCCATTGGATTCAGGGAGGAGTAGAATGACCTGATCCGAAGAGTCGCGAAATATTCGGCGGCTAACGAAAAAGCGATGCGTCTACGAAGGACAAAAGACATAACCGAGTACACGATCGGAGCAATCGACACAGATATCGGATCAGTCTGCGATTTCTATTTTGATGACCAGCAGTGGACCATCCGCTACATCGTCGTTGCAACCGGCATCATCTTCTCCGGACGCAAGGTATTGATCTCTCCCCTGGCTTTGCGGCATCCTGCCTGGAGCCCGCTGCACATTTATGTGAATCTGACCCGGAACCAAGTCCATAACAGTCCCGGCATTGATCTCCATAAACCTGTCTCTCGGCAGCACGAGATGGAACATCTCGGACACTACGAATTGCCTTACTACTGGGAGGGAGCAAGTGTATGGGGCTCATGGCCGCATCCTCAGGCACTCCTGAATGCTCCGCGAACTGGGTCGAAAACTGGACCGAAGGACGTGTTACCTGACACTCATCTCCGAAGCACGCATGAAGTCTCGGGCTACCATGTGAAGGCGACCGACGGCGAAATTGGGCATGTTGAAGATTTCTTATTCGACGACGAGACTTGGGCAATTCGCTACGCGATCGTTGACACGAGAAATTTTTGGCCGGGTAAGAGGGTCTTGCTGAGACCGCAATGGATCGAGAGCATCGATTGGGCTGAGCGGAAGATTCAAACAAACATGACCCGTGCTCTTATCGAAAAAAGCCCCGATTGGGACCCAGAATCGCCCATTAACCGGGAATACGAACTGCACCTGCACCAACATTATGGCTACGCGCCTTACTGGACGGTGGAAAAATGAAAGATGGGCAATGGCCGGGGCAACCTAATGAACGCGATGGATCAGTTTGTCAATGCTCCGGGGTGGAAATCCGGTGACATGATGGTGTGGACCCCAAACTTGAGACACTGAAAATAGGG
>PLZN01000556.1 GCA_003152195.1 Acidobacteriaceae bacterium | reverse complement strand
CCGCACACGAGGCCATTGTCGGTGCCGCTTAGTAGAAAATCCGGGTGCGCTCCGGTCGGGATGACAAAGGTTAGTGCAAGTGCCAAACGTGGCTCCCGGCCGGACCAACAAACCATAGGGTCCGGAACCAATCTACGATTTGTCATCCCGACCGAAGCGTAGCGGAGTGGAGGGACCTGCGGTTTCTTTCTTATTTGCTCAGCCGGAGCAAAACCACCCCGTGACCCGGCACGTTTGCCGTGTAGCTGCCCTGGATCTTTCCCACATCCTTGGCCTGCCAGATGTCGCGCGCCTTCGCGCCCCCGGCAAAACCCACATCGCTCAGCTTCACTGTGACGGGCAGCGTGGATTCATTGCGGTTAAACAGCCCCACAGCTGTATCTCCACCCTTGAGCGGTTTGGCCCAGATTTCAATAGGGCCAACCTCGGAAACGCGATCGCCCTGCTTTCCCAGCGGATCCTGGTCGATGGCGATGACTTCGCGATTGGTGAGGATGGCGAGCGTCTCGGGCTTCATCTGCGAGAGGTCGTTGCCGGCCAGCAGCGGCGCGGCGAGCAGGACCCACAGGCTCATGTGGGTGCGGTTTTCGTCCGGCTTAAGCTTGCCGTTGCCTACTTCCAGCATGTCGGGATCATTCCAGTGCCCCGGACCGGCGTACTTTGACAGGCCAGCCTGGGAGAAGCCGATCAGCGTCATGCGATCATAGGTGGCGTTAATATCACCAGTGGTCCGCCACAGGTTGGCTCCAAGCGATGGTCCCCATTCCCACACCGCGTCCCAACCGTACTGGCAGAAGCTGTAGGCGATGGGGCGTCCGGTCGCCAGCAGCGCCTTTTGCATCTTTTCATACGCATCCTTCATCATCTGGTTGGCTTTTTGCGGATCATTCGGGGCCTCCGCCATCATGTTCTGGCGAAAGCCGCAGAGGTCGTACTTAAGATAGTCGAAGCCCCAGGCCGCATAGGTCTTCGCGTCTTGCGCTTCGTGCCCGTAGCTGCCTTCGTACTTGGCGCAGGTCTTCGGCCCAGGCGAAGAATAGATGCCGATCTTGAGGCCCTTGGAGTGAACGTAGCCGGCCAGCGCCTTCATGTCGGGAAATTTGCTGTTGGCCTGGATGTTGCCTTGCGCATCACGCTCACCCTGCCACGTGTCGTCGATGTTTACGTAGAGATAGCCGGCGTCCTTCATGCCCGAAGAAACCATCGCATCCGCCGTGGCGCGGACATCCTTATCCTCAACTTTCCCAGCAAAAAGGTTCCAGCTATTCCAGCCCATGGGCGGAGTTGCGGCCAGCGTACTGGTCTGCGCAAATAGCGTGGATGGCACGAGGAAAGCAGCAAGCAGCAGGGCGCAGAATGCGTTGAGCATGGAATCTCCTATATGACCCGGATTTCCTGCTAGAGGCTTCAACAGTGGCCGCGTGTGCGGCTTTCTTCGAGGAAAGCCGCATGAAGTTCGCTGACCCCACCAAGCCCAACAGGAAATCCGGGGGGGCCCCCCCCCACTATAGGCCACTTCCCTTGCCGGCAGCCAGCGGCTTGAGAATCTCATCCAGCAACGCCGCCGTCCCCTCCACCCGCTCGAGGCGAGGATATTTTTCGCCGTCATGATAGTCCAGGCGCGCCACGCGGAATTCGTTGTCGTTGGAGACGATCAGCTCAATCGGGACCGCCGTTCCTTTTGCCCCACGGATCGCCTGCTTCAGCACTTCGCCTGTGAAGGCGTGCCCATTAACGGCAACCAGCTTGGCGCGGGGGCCGAGTCCAGCCTGGAAGGCGGGCGAACCCATCCTGACATCCTCAATGGTGCCGGTTGTGCTCACCGTCAGGCCAGCGGAAAACCACGCGTCGATGTCCTTCAAGGAATCGAGCAAGGCTTGCTCGTATTCCGATGGCTCGCTGTTATAGACAAGACGATAACCTCCGTGATCGATGCCGCCGAGCGGCGCGCGGGCCGCATGGGACTCCAGTCGTTCCGTGAGGAAACTCCGCCAATCGTAAGGCGCGACAGAGTTCAGGTCCGCAACGATCTCGTCAAAGGTGTAGGGCACGACCTCCGGCGGGGTATTGCCGCCCACGGCAAGAAACTTGACGCAAAAGTCATTCAACGACTTCTTGTCTTGAGTTATCCGGCGGATGGTTGTGTCTGCATCCAGCCACAGCAACTCCCCTTCCTGGTAGTAGTCCTGCCCGCGCCTCCAGTTGGCCCAGTTGGGGCTGTCGATACGCAGAATCTGGGAGGATACGGCGGTGTCTTCCAAGTTGCGCCAGGTGCGCCCGGGCTTGACGTCAAGCCTGGCGGCGCTCAGGGCAAGCTTCTCGCGATAGATCTCCGGCGTACGGAATGCGGAGCGCGCCGCCAGCACGTCACCCCAGTATTGCGTCATTCCCTCATAAACCCAGAGCAGGTCACCCCTCATGGGGGTTGCGTAATCCGGCGTGGCCAGCCCTGCAGGCCGCCGATATTTCCCGTTCCAGGAGTGGGTAAACTCATGCGGCAGCAAATCCGCATTGAGCATGGCCAGTTTCGGGTCGGAGAAGCCATGTTTCCCAACCCCGTTGTCGCTCGACTGATGATGCTCCAGACCCTCCTCACGCACGACGTCACTCAAACTCAGGAGAAAGTGGTAGGTTCCATAATGCCGGGACGCGTAGAGTGCCCCCGTCTCCCGCACCAGTTGGGTGAGCGCGGCGAGGAACTCCGGCTTTAGCTCGACATCCTCCGCGGCATCGCCGGCCACATCCAGATAGTGCTTCGGGGTCACCTCCAGGGCCAGCGGAATCTCGCGAAAATATCTGCCCGCGATCACCGGCGAATCTACCAGTTGCTCCACCGAAACCGGCACAAACGAAACCTCCGCGTCCTTCTGCCCGGCAACGCCCAGCGCGGTTCCAAACTTCCAGGCCGCCGGTAGCGTCAGCGAAGCCGTAATGGGAATCTGCGCCACGGGGACGTGTGCTGGATACATAACGACGGAGTTCCACTCCAGCACCGCCATGTTGGCGCTGGTGGCCCCATCCTCGCTAGCGCCGGTGCCGCCCGGAACGGCGAGAAAATCGAGCGAGACCTCGAGCCGGCTCACGCCGCGCGGCACCTCCACATGGACACCGAACATATCCACATCGTCACGGCGCCACGGCAGATCCTGCCCGTTGGCGCGAATCAACAAGCCTGCGAGATTGTCGATGGGCCCGTTGGGGCGGTGGTTGCCGGGAATCCATTGCGGATATTCGAGAGTAAGAGGACCGGCGCTCACCGGTATCTCCAGACGGGCATGCAGCAGGTGGCGCGGCGCATCGCTGAGATCCACATGCAACAAAATAGGGGCGGCAAAATGCTGCGGCTGTTCTTGCGCATGGCAACGCCCGGCCAGAAGAGTGAGCAGGCAGCCGCAGAGGATGCGGCCTGTAACGCGTGTCATCATCTCTAAATCATTTCACAGCGGCCGCGGTGCGGACCGGTCTTAGTCCCGAAACTCTTTCCCGGCCATCACGAAAGCCTCGCCTCTCGATTCTCCATAACGGAAGTTGAGAGCTACGTGCCACCACTATTTTTTCCCGGAGACATGCGAGAAATTACGAATCGGAGGTTCCAGCGCACTAGCGCAAAAGACCTGCAGCAAGCATGATGGAAGGGTTCTTGAAAGAGGCTTTTCGATGGCAAATGCTGCGCCCCAGTCCTATGCGAACCACGCCAGGCTCGACCCCACCTTCCATTTTGTTCTTGGGCCGCTGGCCGTCATGTCGGTCGTCTTGAGTATCATCGTTTTCACGCGCCACCCCAGTCTTCCTTCCACACTGTGGGTCGTACTGGCCGTCGCATTGTTAATGAATGCCACAAAAACCAGGAGCTACGCCCTCACGGTACAGGACCGTGTCATTCGGCTGGAGGAGCGTCTGCGCCTGGCGCAACTTCTGCCCGAAACAGTAAGACCACGCATCGCGGAGCTGAAGGAGTCTCAGTTGATTGGACTTCGTTTCGCCTCCGATGCGGAACTCCCCGCTCTTGCCATGCGCGCGCTGAATGAAGGCCTGACGCAAAAGCAGATCAAAGCCTCCATTCAAGTTTGGCGCCCGGACACTTTCCGCGTTTGAGGCTGCGTGCCGTTCATGCGCCAAGGCGTCCGAGACCCAGGCCGATGACATAGGTCACGATGCCTTCCACCGCTCCTACCAGGGTCATCTCGAAACCGCTGCTCCACCAGGAACGCACGGTGACCAGTGACTTGGCCGCGCCTACGGCGAAATGCGCCAGCAGCGAAACCACCGCCGAGACGATGACGGCGCTGTAGCCGCTGAGGAAGAAAAACGGCACTATGGGGATAAACGCTCCGGCCGCGGTCGAGAGGGCTCCCGAGAACGCCGAGGTGAGCGGATTGCTGAGAGCCTCTTCTGTCGAGTTGAGCCGCTCGGCGGCGAGCGCGCGCAGCAACTGGTCCGGATCGCTGGCGATGTGCTCCACCATATGGTCGGCATCCTCTTGAGGAAGGCCTTTGACCTGGTAATAAAGCGAGAGCAGCTCGCGAGCTTCCGCGCCGTTCATCGCAATGGCTTCCCGTTCGCGGCTAACCTCCGCCTGGTAGATCTCGCGCTCGCTCTTGGCCGCCAGGTAAGCGCCCGAGCCCATGGAGAGCGCGCTGGCGATCATGCCGGCGATACCTGAGAGCAGGACCCACTTGCTGTTGCCCAGGGTAGCGCCCGAAACTCCCGAAACGATGCCGAAGATGGAGCCGAGCCCGTCGTTGACCCCGTAAATGGCGTCGCCGATCCATCCCGCGGTGTGCGAGCGGCCCTGGTTGCGCTTAGTCAGCAATTGCTCCAGGGTGGTCTTTGGATCGGTGGTTGGAACGCGGGAACCGCGGAGGGGTGTTTGCCGCCGGATGAGGCTGCTAAGCTCGCGATAGTGTTCCTGCTCGTCTTCGATCACCCGCTGCAGGATGGCCAGGCTGGGCGCATCGCCAAGCGCCTTCAGCTGCTGGCTGTACTTGGCGATGTCGCGGCTCTCTTCGATTTCCAGGCGGCGCAAGGCCAGATCGTCGCCCCCGATGCGGTTCTTGAGGCTGTCGGCATCGCCGGTTGGTTTGCCCTGGTAGACCGGCTCCGGCTCGCCCAATTCCCGCAAGCGGCCCGCCCACAGTGCGGCATGATCCCTTTCCGCTTGGGCCATGTGTTCGAGCGTTTGCCTGCGCCCCGGAATTGGCTCCCTCTCGGCGAGCGTTCGATAGGTGTGGGAGCCGGCCATCTCCGCCTGCCAGTTCTGTTCGAGAATCTGGCTCAACCGCGGATGGCGGGGCAATGCGGGTCCGGAGTCAGTCTCCAAAGCTTCTCCATTCACGGTGGCGAGAGAAAGCTCGCCGGCTCGTTGAAATGCTTAGGGCACAGCGTAGCATCCCGCAGACGATTTCTTTGCTTCAACGCTGTTCAGTGTTGAAGATGAATGATGTTGTGGAAAGGAGGCCTCGGTGGCAATCAGGAGAGCAAGTCCGGAACGCCTCGGAGCATTCTCAGACGGAGTCATTGCGGTCATCATCACAATTATGGTGTTGGAGCTGAAAGCCGGATTTCCTGTGGAGCTCGGTGGGGCCACCGCAATGCATTATGGCCGAGAATCATATGAATTCCTTTACCACGGCTCTCTACGCGGTGGTCTTTCTCCTGATCACGGTGGCCTTTAACCTCTTTCAATTGGCGATTACCAGACAAATGAGAGAGGGGGCAGAGCTGAAGAGCATGGTTCAAACTGCCAAGCGGAGAAACTGGATTGCCATGCTTTTATATGCTCTTGCCATTCCTGCCGCTTATCTCCATCCGGCCATTTCCCTTGGACTGATCCTGGGTGTTTCCCTTCTGTACTTCGCCCCAGATGCAGTCAAACGAGTAGCATGATGATTCAGCCGTCCCCTGCGGGACTCGGCGCGCTTCCTAAGCCTACCCAGGAATGCCGTCCTGGGCTACCTTCAACCGTCCCGGCAATGCCGGGACTTTTANNAGTCCCGAAAGGGACGGCTGAACGCATCTCTCAAAGTCAAAAATGTTGTCTGGTTCGGGTGTATTTCCTACTGCAGAGCTACGGCCGGCGACCCGGCACGACATGCGGACAGGCTTTATACAAGCGGATCAACATGGGCGAAACGATCTTTACTATGGTTGGCAATGACAAAGTTTGAGCACCTGCTAACGGAGACGCGCCATCCTGATACCGCCCACATCGACCAGCTCTCTACCCA
>PLZN01000127.1 GCA_003152195.1 Acidobacteriaceae bacterium | reverse complement strand
CGCTCCACTGCGGTCGGGATGACAAAATAGCGCTAACGGCCACGCGCGCCGGTCACCCTGTCAGAACCACAAACCCTAAGGTCCTGAACCAAGCTAAAATTTGTCATCCCGACCGGAGCGNNGGAGGGACCTGCGGTTTCTTTTCTCGTTCATACAGCCAACGCGAAGCCTGGTTTTCCGACTCGACTTTACAAGAACAAGCTGTGGCACCCATCATCAGCTACGCGGACAGATCTGCGTAGCTTGCTGTTCTCGACTCTGCTGCTTTTGTTTCCTGCATCATTGCCAGCGCAGACAACTACCCAGGTTGCTCTCTCTTCCGCGTTACGGGCCACTCCCGCAGTGGGCGTGGTGCTCGACGTAAAGAGCGGACGGCTGGTGGCGGCAGTGAAGGCACCCGAGGCGGCGAGGCAGCGCAGTACACCGGGCTCGATCCTCAAGCCGCTGTTTCTAACTGCCGCGCTGGAGCAGCGGGAAGTGCTTCCGCAAACCAAGGTCTTTTGCCGGCGCGACCTGCACATCCGCGAAGGAAACCGGGAGTGGAACCTGGCTTGCACGCACCCGCGGAGTGACGCCGCCTTCGCCGCGAAGGAGGCGCTCGCCTATTCCTGCAACCGATACTTCGCCGCCCTGGCCGACCGTATTCCGCCGCGGCAGGCCGCGGCAATCCTCGAGAGCTATGGTCTGGCGCCAACTACACCAACAAGCCAGGAGCAGAAAGAACTCCTGGTGTTGGGCGTTGCCGGAGTCACGGTCTCCCCCACGCAGTTGGCAATCGCCTATCGAAAGCTGGCGCTCGAGCTCGCCGATGCCCAAGCCCCAGCCGCGCTGGATGCGGTACGGGAGGGTCTGAAGGATTCGGTCAACTATGGCATGGCGCACAATGCTGTTGTGCCGGGAATGGAGATCGCAGGCAAGACGGGGACGGCCAGCGACCAAGGCCAATCATGGAGCCATGGATGGTTTGCCGGCACCGGCTACCTCGGTCATAAAGAGTATGTGGTTGTGATCTATCTTCCGCGCGGCAACGGAGCCGACGCCGCCCTCCTGGCACAGCGCTTCTTTCTCGCCACGAAAGTATCCGCGGCATCTGGCCGGGCCGTCTCCGCACCATGATTTACCGATGGATGTTCGTGCTGCTCATGGCGATCCCCGGCGCGGCGGCCCCGCTTGCGCCAGAGAGCGCACGTTTGCTGACCGTGGAGCTCTTCTCGACGCGATCCGTGAGGGCCCTCACGGTCACGCCGCTGGGCTCAGGAAGCACAAGGCGCGTCGACGGCCAGCCAGCGCTGCAGCCGATGACCGCGCCGCTACAGGTGGAATGGGCGCACGATGGCCTCTGGCTCTCACCCGAGACCACGGTAAAGCAGCTTGCCCTGAGCGGCGGCTTTCGTCTGCAGGCAAGTGGCGCCCAGGAAATTCTGGCTGCGGGAAAGTGGACGATCGCCTGGCGGCAGGATGGCCTGCGCGTGCTGCTGACGCTGCCCAGCGAAGACTATGTCGCCGCGGCGCTTAACGGCGAGACCGCGCCGGACGAGCCTCTGGCCTCGCTCAAGGCGATGGCGATCAGCATGCGCACCTTTGCCTTGGTGAACGCGAACCGTCACGGCGCGGAAGGTTTTGGGCTTTGCGACAGCACCCATTGCCAGGCGCTTCGCCTGGGCAGAGCGCGCCCGGAGGTGGAGCGCGCGGTACGGGAGACAGCAGGAGAGACACTGTGGTTCGGCGGCCAGCGGGCGCAGGTCTATTACACGCAGCAATGCGGCGGCATGAGCGAGTCCGCGCGCAGCGTCTGGCCTGCGGAGCGGGCCAACTACCTGGCGGAACATCGTGCCGATCCCTATTGCCTGCGCCGGTCCTCGGCGGAGTGGCACGCCCGGATTGCGCTCGATCAGCTCAGCGGGATTTTTCGCGCCCAGGGTTGGCAGATACCCTTCCCGGCCGAGTCCATCCGCGTAACCAGGCGGAGCGCGGGAGGCCGTGCGGTGCTGCTCGAAGTAACGGGCCGAGGTGCAACGGCCAAGCTCTCGGCCAGCAGTTTTCGATTCGCCGTGGACCGGGCGCTCGGCTGGAACCAAATGCGCAGCGACTGGTACACCGTGAGCGTCTCGGGCGGTGTGCTGGAGATTGCGGGTAGAGGCTACGGCCACGGCGTGGGGCTGTGCCAGGCGGGCGCCTACGAGATGGCGGTCGAAGGCCACAGCGAAGCGGAAATTCTCAGCTTCTACTTCCCCGGCAGCGTCACCGGCATCACGGCGGCAGATCATGGATGGCAGAAGGTTGCGGGCATCGGATGGACGTTGCTGACCACGGACCCGCGTGCCGGGTTGCTGGTCGATGGAAATGCCGCCTGGGTTAAGGCGCAGTCGCTGCTTCCCTCCCCTGCGGGTTCCACCGGTCCCATGGTGCAGGAGCTGCCTAACACGGAGCTATTCCGCCAGACGACGAACGAGCCGGGCTGGTTGCTGGCTTCGACGCGGGGCAACGCAGTGTTTTTGCAACCGGCCGCGGTGCGGCAAAACAATGGCGGGGCGGAGACGTTGCTGCTACATGAGTTTTTGCACGTGCTGGTAGAGCAGGAGGCGGGGGAAAAAGCTCCGTTGTGGTTACGGGAAGGCCTGGTCGAAATTCTGGCGAGCCCAGCCGAGGCGACGCGGGCGACAATGGATCTCACGGCCAGCGAAGTGGATGCCGCATTGGCACATCCCGCATCCGCCGCCGCGTCGCGCCGCGCCCACCTTGCTGCGGCGCGCATGACCGCGGTGCTCTGCGCCCACTACGGAATGCCCGCGATGCGAGGCTTCCTGCGTAACGGCGTTCCTTCCGGAGTGGCGGAGACCCTGGGACCCGTTGCGCAGCCCTAACATTAACATCGTGTGTGGGTCATCCCATCCGAGTTGAAATTCGGGGGCGGTCGTGTCGCGCTATACACCTTCGGAGGTTGAGAGCCACCACCCGTTCCCCGAGCACCAGCAGCTTTCATCCGGCGGTGTCTTCCGCCGCAGCGACCTTACCGCACTGACATGCCCGCGCCGGAAGGCTTCCGCCAGCTTCTTCCCGGTTTCCTCATCGCGCCCACCAACGCAGGGAAAAATCATCACCGGACACACGAAGCGTGCGTCGAATCGTCCTTCCCCAACCCGTGTCACCAGCAACATGTTCCCCGCCCCGAGCTTTCCATCGCTACCGTTGGGCGTGAGCGGGAAGAGCAGGCGTCCGGACGGACGCAGGGCGTCGAGCCAGAGATCCAATGGCGCGGTGGCTCCGGCACTAACATAGATGGCGTCGCTCTCCGGAAGCGAGCCTTCCGTTCCAGAGCGCGGAACCACGGTCACCTGGGACAGATGTGCGAGATTGCCGGCTGCCCTCCGCGCCAGATCCGCTCCGATTTCATAGGCAAAGACTTTTCCCGAGACAGAGGTCAGCGCTGCCAGGACGGCTGTGTAATAGCCGACGCCGGCGCCGATATGGACGACGCTTTCCCCTTCTCTCACATCGAGGGCGGCCAGGCAGTGTGCATGCAATGAGGGCTGGCCATTGTTGAGCCCACGTTCCTCTTCGAGCGCTATGACAACGTCCTGATAGACCAACGTCGGATCGGCAGATGGCGTCCGCGTGTATCCATGCCCGTTGAATACCTTCCACGGGCCGGGCCCAAGGTACCGCTCGCGGGGAGTCGAAGCGAAAGCGGACGTGAGCCGGCTGTGAGGCACGCCCGCGATTGCCGTGATCAACTCCGCAAAGAAAATCCTATGCGCTTCCAAGGGGTTCCACTGTGCTCTGCTCCAGACCGGCGGTTCTTGAGCCACGCCTGCGCGCGCATGCTTGAGACACGGCAACAATAATTGGATTCACTAAAGACGCCAAGCGCGCAGGATTTCCAGCGGATTGAAGCGGCCTTGAGTCGCCCCATGGCGCCAGCGGGACTAAAATGGCGCGGTGCGGGAAAACCCTCCGAGGGGAGGCAATGCTTTGAGCGGATATCGAAGGTATGTCGTGGTGTTCATGGCGCTCTACTTTGCCGCGCACCTCATATCGGTATTAGGACGCGATGCGCGAGCTATGACGCCAGCAACCTCGGATGAAGCGATGCCACAGCTAGCCTTCAATCCCTCCGATACCATCGCGCTGCCGCCTCCGCGAGCGACCATTCGCAACCGAAGATGGGCGCTTGTCCAGATACCGCTTCAGGTCGTGAACCTTCCTGTCGGCTACAAACTGACGGCGCTTTCGGTAAAACCAGAGATCGAGTTCGCGGATGGATCCACGTGGAACTCGGACTGGCGCTTCTCGCGTTTGGGCAGCAACTGGGTTTGGGAACTCCTTTACCGGAAGGAGACACAGTGGCTGCATTTCTGATGGAGCGGACGCTGTTTGACGCGAAAGCGGCAATTCCGGCAACCGTTCATCTCACCCTAGCCTTGGTGCTCACGCAGGAGACAGGCCAATCCACGCTGCAACCGGCAGACGAATTCCTGCTGCCGGGGGCTGGTTTGTGCAGGTTCCGGCAGCCAGGACACAATAACCTGGGCCTGCCGGCGTGGTGTTTGATGCCGGAGACGGTGCCCCTTGGGCATGCTCCCCAACGGGACGCTCGAGAACTGCGGCGCGCAGTGGCCAGAATGGTATCGCTGGCATGGGATGGGCACGAGGTGCACGCTAACTTTGAACTATTTGGCAACGAGCGGGAGGGTTTCGGTGAATCCCGTCTCCTATCAGCTGGTAAAAGAGTGTCCCTGTTTTGCCGGCGGCGATCAACAGCTGTGGACTTGCACGGCCCAGCGAATTATGGCTCACGGCTCTGACGAGATCGATATTCCCGGTATTCACTTGGCGGACTATCAGTTCTAGGTTAAGAACACTCCCTATTGAGGTTCGGCATAAACGCTCTTGACGAATCCGGCAGCGTTCGTATTGGGCCAGTCGGGATGCTGCGTTTTGAGTTCGGCGCTGATTTGTTTCCCGGCGTCATCGGCTGACATGCCCTGACCCTTGAGCGCGAGCGCTCGCGTGCGAATTGCGGAGATCAGGTTCCGTTCCGCCGCCACCAGCGAACCATCGCCGGGAACGCTGTGATCGGGCAAGATATGTGTGGCGTTAAGGGCGTCTACCTTATCCAGCACGGCAAGCCAGGTTGTCGGTGTTCCGCCGCCAACGATGTTCGGTATGGTCTTGTTCTGCACCACGTCGCCCGAGATCAACGTGCGGTCCGGTTCGACAAAAGTCAGCTCGTCCCCTTTGGTGTGCGCTTCGCCGAACCACAGCAAACGGGCGGTAACACCGCCCAGGTCGACCGTCGCTTCCTGGTTGAACGTCACGTCGGGCAGCCGCAGCACCACGCCCGCGAGCAGTTCTTTATTCTGCGCCGAACGGCTGCTGAACATATCGATCATCTCTTGCCCGTGCTGCTCCATGTCCTGCTGCTGCACCGCGTTGCGGATCAGGATGGTGCCGGGAGGAAAACCGGGCTCGCCGGCCGCGTGCTCCGGATGGAAGTGCGTGGTGGTAAGAAAGAGCTTGGAGTTATTGGGCGCGAGCTTGGCAGCCACGCGCGCGGCGGTAGCTCCATTTTTCGGGCCCATGCCGGTATCGACGACGAGCGTCGCGCGGCTGCCGACGACGATGGCAATGTTGGGGAAACCCATGATCGCCCAGACATGGTCGGAAATCTTTGTCGCTTCCTCATGAACCATCGGCTGGCTCATCTGTGCGCGTGCACTGGCGGTCAAGAGTGCGGCCAAAGTCAGAAGTGTCGAAAGTGATTTCATCGTGTCCTCTTGGTACATCACGGTTCGGTCCGCGCGGTCCGGATCAGGATAAGGTTACAAACAAAGATTGTCGATCATGAGCCGCTCTATCTCGTCTTCGAACCGCGGTTGAGTCCAGCGGATTGCGGGTGTTAGGCTCGGGGCATGGAACCTGTCGTCGCACCTATTCTGGGTGCCCATGGCATGTTGGCGGTCGCTCTGGAACAAGCTCGCATTGGAATCGCTGAGGGCGGCGTCCCGGTGGGCGGAGCTATCTTTCACACCGACGGCACCCTGCTGGGCGTAGGGCGCAATCGTCTGGTGCAAGAAGGCAACGGCTCGCTGTACGGAGAGACCGACGCCTTTCGCGCTGCGGGGCGCCGCCCGACCTGGCACGACACCATCCTGGTCACGACGCTGGCTCCGTGCTGGTACTGCACCGGCCTGATCTAGTCAATTCCGCTTCCGCCAGGTGATTGTGGGCGACAGCGTCAACGCCCAGGGTGGCGTGAACTGGCTCCGTGAGCAAGGTATCGACATCGTCGATCTGCACTCGCAGGAGTGTATCGACATGATTGCCGAGTTCCAGCGGATCCGCCCAGATCTGTGGAAAGAGTGCATCGGCGAAGCCTGATCCATTCAGGATGACAAAATCTTACTTCGGTTTAGAACCTTACGGTTTTCGTGCCGACACGATGACCCATTGACACTTGTCGTCCCGGATCTGCGGTTCTCTCAACCAGCATCTGATTTGGACCGAAGCTCTGCCCTCCCGTTTGTCATCCCGACCGAACCCCGGATTTCCTACTACGCGGCGCCACCAATGACCACGTATGCGGCTTTCATTGGGGAAAGCCGCATGAAGTTCGCCGATCCACCAAGCTTGGCAGGAAATCTGGGGGAAGTGGAGGGATCTGCGGTTCTCTTCTTCGCCCTGGGAACGCCACATTCGCTCTGAACTGGTGAGAAATGCAGGTTGGAACCTACGCCTTGTTTCGGAAGAAACGCCTTGGTACGATGGCCAGTCGCACCGGAGGTAAATATTGTGCAATCTTCACCACCAGCTTTCGAGCAGCTCAAAGAGAGAATGCGCACCACGTGGATGGCGGGCGACTTCGGGAAGATCGCGCAATATTCCGCAAAAGACGCTGAAGTATTTGTTGACCGCCTTGCCATCACCCCAGAGATGCAGGTGCTTGACGTCGCCTGCGGCACCGGCAACCTGGCCGTGCCTGCCGCGCGTAAAGGGGCGCGGGTCACGGGCGTCGACATCGCACCCAACCTCTTAGCGCAAGCGCGCCAAAGGGCCGCATCCGAAGGCCTGCAGATAACCTTTGAGGAAGGTGATGCAGAACAATTGCCTTTTCCTGATGCGCATTTCGATGTGGTCATGAGTATGTTTGGTGCGATGTTCGCTCCCCGCCCGGAACTGGTTGCGTCCGAACTCGCCCGGGTCTGCCGCCACGGAGGGAAAATCGCCATGGCCAACTGGACACCGGATGGTTTTGCAGGAAAGATGTTCCAGCTCACCAACCGCTACCTGCCGCCTCCCCCTGGAATCCCAGCACCCGTCCTCTGGGGGGATGAGACCGTCGTTCGGGAACGGCTGAACGTCAACGGGATAGAGGTTGAAACCACACCGCGCATCGTTGTATTTGACTACCCATTTCCGCCCCGCGAAACCGTGCGGTTCTTTCGCGAATATTTCGGACCCACCAAAACTGCATTTGCGAGGTTGGACGTTGCTGGCCAAACCGCATATGCCGACGACCTGGCAAGGCTGTGGTCCGAGCATAACGAAGCCCACGACGGAACGACTAGGATTCACAATGAATATCTGGAATTAATCGGCACGCGGCGATAAAACCCAAACGCGATCGAACAAAGCCCGGCGACACGGCCCGGAACTGCTTGTACACTGCTCTTCTCGAAAACACACGAGCCGAACGTGATAGCAACTCAAAACTTGAACTCCAAAGTGGACGCATACCTCGTGAAGGCGCGGCCCTTCGCGCAACCGATTATGACGCACTTGCGGGATCTGGTGCACAGAGGCTGCCCCGAGGTCGAGGAAACGATCAAGTGGAGCCGGCCCTTTTTCGAATACCGCGGTGCAATTCTCTGCAACATGTCGGCGTTCAAGGAGCACTGCAGCTTCGGCTTCTGGGGCGAGGAGATCGGCGCTGTGCTACGCCAGGCCAAGGTTCTGCAGGAGGACGGCATGGGCTCGCTCGGCCGCATCACCAGCGTGAAAGATCTACCCTCCGACAAGCTGATGCTCGGCTGGATCCGTCAGGCCGCGGTCTTCGTGGACAGCGGCCAGTATACGAGCCCGATCGCGGCCAGACGCAAAGTGGTGAAATCGCCAAAAACGGCTGTCAGGCCGCCGGCGGAGTTCACGACCGCATTGCAAAGAAATAAGAGAGCCGCAGCGGTCTTTGCGTCGTTCAGCCCAAGCTGCAAACGTGAGTACACGGAATGGATCGCCGACGCAAAACGCCCGGAGACACGGGACAAGCGGATCACGACCGCTGTGGAGTGGATCGCCGAGGGCAAGCAGCGTAACTGGAAATATCAAAACTGCTAAGTGCGTTTCACAGATGCCGGCAATTTATTTTGTCTCTGGGCCCTTGCCTGCGTCCGGAAGAACCGCGGTGGGGTAGAGGTCCGGGAGCGGTTTGCTCTGCTGGTCGCGTAGCTCGGGACGAGGCAAAGGCTTCCGCGGGATCATCTGTTCGCGCATGACCGCGTTATAGACGAAGATCGCTTCAACCACAGCGGTCTGCTTCAGGTCCGCCGGCTGCAGGCGCTCATAGGTATCCATATTGGAATGGTGCGTCCGGGTCTCGTAGTCCATTGGATCCTGGATGAACTGGAAGCCGGGGATGCCGACGTCGTCAAACGATAGATGGTCTGTGCCGCCTGTATTACGGTTGGTTATGGTGGTTACGCCCAGGTCCCTCAGCGGGGCCATCCATTGCGCAAAGATGCTATCTACAGCGGCATTGCCCTGGGTGTAGATGCCTCGAACTCTACCCGTTCCGTTGTCGACGTTGAAATAGGCGGAGATGAGTTTCTGCTCCGGCTTGAGCTCGAGCGGCCCCCCCGGCTTCCTCAAAAATTCCGGCAGTTCCATCTGGTCCGGAGCAGTGGAGAGCGGAAAGCTACCGAAGTGTTGCCTGACGTATCCCTTGCTGCCGAAGAGTCCTTCTTCTTCGCCCGACCATAAAGCAATGCGGATGGTCCGCCGCGGCTTGACCTTGAGCGAGTTCAGGATGCGCATTACTTCCAGAGCAACAACCGAGCCTGCCCCGTTATCCGTAGCGCCGGTACCCGCGATCCAGCTATCCAGGTGGCCGCCGACCATGACGATCTCGTCCTTCAGCCGGGGATCGGTTCCGGGGATTTCGGCAACCGTGTCAAAACCATGCTCGTGGTCTCCAGTGAACTTGGTTTCGACGTTCATCTCGATCGTTACCGGAACATGGTTCTCAAGTAGCCGAAAGACCCGGCCGTAGCTCTCAATCTGCGCTACCACCACAGGAAATGGGACAGCCGTATCCCGGTGATAAGGAGTGCGGCCGAGTGCAGCGCCGTTGTCGTCGAAGATGATCCCTGTGCCTCCCCCGTTCTTGCCATCGCGGCTGGGAACGATAACGCCTGCGACTTTCTCCTCGATCAGGAACGGAATGAGCTTACCGGTAAGCTTTGTGCGCTTGACATAGCGGTCGATGCGGGCTTGCATATCCGGGTCGCCGCCCTCCACGGGAAGAGACTCGAGATCCTTGAGGTCCTTATCGGTGTAGCGCTCGAAGAAAGGCTTGTCGGGCACCGGCACATCGCGCATTGGGCCGAGCAAGACAATCTTGCCGGAAAGTTTGCCCTTGTATTTGGCAATATCGCTCTCGTCGTTAATGATGGCGGCGATGGCTTGCGCGGACACCGGCCCGTTCGTGGCGGGCGACCAAGGCGTGGCTTGGGCTAAGAAGACGGCTGTATCCGGTTCTGTCATCCGAACCCAGGTGTTGAGCTGTTGCCAGCCGATGCCGAACTCGCCCCAATCTTCCAGATGCGCGTTGACGCAGCCCATCTTGGTGAGCTGGTCCCGCGTCCATGCGTTGGCCTTCGCCATGTTGGGCGAACCGGTCAGGCGCGGGCCGATTCCGTCCGCGAGACCTCCGGCGTAGTCCATCACATGCGAGTGCTGCAGGCCCTCTTCGCGAATTGCGTTGTACGCATTCAGGTCGATTGACTCGGTGGTGGGCTGTTGCATCTGCGAGTCGTTCCAGCCCGCCGGCTTGTCCGCTGCGTTGGAAAGAGCTGAACCGGCTGCGACCATAACTGCCGCGGCAAAGACCAGGCTGCGTCTTTGAAGCATGAACATTGCCTCCTAAAATAGATGAAACAGCGACTATAACTGATTGATAATTATTCTGGAGCGCCTTCGCAAGCATATCAGCTTAACGGGACGGGCTGATCGAAACCTGGCCGGCACTTAGCCCGACGCCCAGATCAAGCCTGGGGAAAATCGGCCTGAACGGATTTCCGGCTCGGACAGATTTGAAGGAGAGTGCATGAGGAACGCTGTCGTAGCCTGCGTGGCTGCAACGTTTATTTTTTCCCTGCTTTGCGATGCCGCGACGGGCGACAGCCCAAGCAGCCTAACCGCGACGCCGGTCAAGCATATCGTGGTGATCTATGACGAGAATGTTTCCTTCGATCACTACTTTGCGACCTATCCGAATGCGCTGAACCTGCCCAACGAGACCTCGTTCAAGGCGCGCGCGGAAACGCCTCGGGTGAATGGTTTGACGGGGCCACTTCTTGAGCACAACCCAAATTTTCTGAACGTGAAAGTAAATCAAAGCAACGCTGCAAATCCTTTCCGGCTGGGGCCTGCGCAGGCGGCCACGGCGGATCAGAATCACGGCTACCAGGAAGAGGAGCTTGCCTTCCACTGCGGCCTGATGGATTCATTTCCACAATACACCGGCCTTCCTGCGCTCGCGACCCAGAAACTGCATCCCCAAAGTCTAGTGGGGGCTCTGCCGGAATACCTGCATCAGACGAAGGGCTTGGTCATGGGCTATTTCGACGGCAATACGGTGACCGCCCTGTGGAACTACGCGCAACGATACGCATTGAACGATAACTCCTACGGATCAACCTTCGGACAATCGACCCAGGGAGCCATCGAGCTGATCTCAGGCCAAACCAACGGCGTGACTGATCAGATCAACGCGGCAAGCTTCTTGGTTGCAGCTGGAAATGGCACCTATACCGAGATTGCGGATGGGGACCCGATTGGGGACAAGTGCTCAAACACGGCATGGGGTCAGTTGCACTACACCGGCAATAACATTGGTCAGATGCTGAGCAAACGCAGCGTAACCTGGGGTTGGTTTGAAGCAGGCTTCGATTTGACTAGGACAAACCCGAAGAACGGGACAACGGGCTGCTCGCGCAGCACGATGTCAGAAGTTACGCAGGTATTGTCCGCGGATTACATTCCGCATCACGAGCCTTTCCAGTACTACACACAGACCGCAAACCTGCTCCACACGCGGCCATCCTCCGTTCAGATGATCGGCAAGGAGGGGGATCAAGCAAATCATCAGTACGACACCGACGACTTTTTCGCTGCCGTGAAGGCGGGCAATTTTCCCTCGGTGAGTTTCGTGAAGGCTCCGGCCTATCAAGATGGGCATGCCGGCTATTCCGATCCGCTCGATGAGCAAAAGTTCGTCGTCACCGTTATCAACTTCCTTGAGCGCCAACGGGAGTGGAAGAACACAGCGGTGATTGTGGCCTACGATGATTCCGATGGCTGGTACGACCACCAAATGGGGCCGATCGTAAATTCGTCAACCAGCAAGTCGGATGGGTTAACTGGACCGGGCCAATGCGGCGATGGATCGACTGCCCTGCCTGGACCCGGCGTTGACCATGCGCAGGGGCGGTGCGGGTATGGTCCCCGTCTGCCGCTGCTCGTGATCTCTCCTTTTGCCAGGCGCAATTACGTCGATCACAGCTTGACGGATCAGACTTCCATCCTTCGCTTCATCGAAGACAATTGGTTGAACGGTGAACGAGTGGGAGGTGGGTCCTTTGACGCCATTGCTGGTTCCATCAACGAGATGTTCGATTTTTCGCATCCGGATGCGAAGCCGTACATCCTGGACGGATCGACAGGACAGGTTCTCAAGCAGTGACGGGCAGATCCCGTCAGCGCCCGACTATGCGCTTTACGGTTCGGCCGGACGCATCCGTTGGATGTTGAACGGAACAATGACATGAAGACGCGGGCATCAATTCATTGAGAGAGCCTCGGAGAGTTTTGCAATGTCTTCGGAAGTGTTATGGAGATGCGGACTGATGCGCAGGTTTCCCTCCCGCACTGCGACGTCCAAACCGCTTTGCAAGAGCCGTCGCTGCCAAGCTTCCACGTCTTGATGTCGCCGCGGGCGCAGGACGATCAACGTGGAGCGATGCGGTTCCGTTCGCGGACTGACCAACTCGAAGTGATCTTCATGCAACGTCGCGAGCAGCTGGGTCACTAGCGCTTGGTCATAGGCGGCGACGCGTTCCGGTCCAGCCTGAAGCAGATATTCAACGGCTGCCGTCCAAGGGACAAAATTAAGAAAATTTGCTGAGCAGAACACGTCCCATGTACGGGCGCCAAGATCGCCACGCAGCGAGTAGTCGCGCATTTGATTGAGCGGCTTGCCGGCCTGCATGGCTAGCCAATACGCATGCAGCGGAATCAAAGATTCCCGCAGCGTCGAGCTCAACCAGCAGAAGCCGGTCGCGTACGGACCACACAGCCACTTGTACCCGCAGCACGTGATTGCGTCGACAGGTTCATTCCGGAGGTCGAGAACGCGCGCGCCTAGGGCCTGGGAGGCGTTTAGGACGAAGATGACGTTATTATCCCTGCATACTCGGCCGATGGCTGCCATGTCAATCGCGAAGCCATTGAACGAGTTCACCCAGGTCGCGCACAACAGGCGCGTCCGGGAAGAGATCGCTTGAGCCACATCTTGTGGTTTCAGCCACATCTCTTGTGGCTTTATGAAGCGCACGGAAACACCTTTGGTACCTAATAGCAGCCAAGGGAAAACATCAGCGGGAAAGTCGCCGTCCACCAGTAGAACTTCGTCTCCGGACTGCCACGGGATGGCATTGGCCAACAGGTCGAGCCCATACGTCGTGCTATTCGCAAGGATAATGTCGTCTGGGTGCACGCCGATCAGCTTACCGAGAGCCGCCCTCAGCCTCTTCGGCACTGCAAAGAAACTTTCGTCTCGAAGTAGATGAGGCCGCGTCTTTTCTTCTAGCGCAACCATTGCCGCTTCGGAAGCAATCCGGGGCAGCGGACCCTGATGCGCAGTATTCAACCAGATGCGGCCGTCGAACGGGCCAAAGTCATTGGCGTAGGGGCGAGTACGCTGCACAGGAGCCATGTTGTCACAAGCCGGAGTTCCTGTCATGAGTGGTCTAAGGAAAGCGAAGCGTCGGTGATCGAGGTCTTATGAGAGCCCACACCTCACAAAGGTTTGCGGTAGTGGACACAGCGATCAACAACCTCAAACCCTAGTGCTTCGTGAGCGCGTTGGGATACATCATTG
This sequence comes from Acidobacteriaceae bacterium, assembly GCA_003152195.1. Taxonomy (GTDB): domain Bacteria; phylum Acidobacteriota; class Terriglobia; order Terriglobales; family Acidobacteriaceae; genus PALSA-350. The sequence continues at coordinate 8,595 of PLZN01000127.1, read as the reverse complement.
TCGAACCATGTATCCGACGCCACCTCAATGCACCCGTGACTCCGCGCCCAGTCTTCGGCGGCCGCCATAAGTTGCGCGCCTACGCCCTTCCTACGGTGACTCTGCGATACGAACCAACCCTCGACGAACCCTACCGGAAGTCTGGTGTCGCAGCCGTCAGCGTGAGAGCGCAAGCCAACTTCGAGAAAGCCCACGATTACCCCGTCGCCGGCTTCTGCTACCAGGATGGCGAGTGGCATCGTTCCGCTCGGCTTCCCAGAAAGAATCAATGTGAGTTCCTGCCTGTCTTCTTCGATGGAGGATTCCGGCCACAGAGCCAGTCGCATATGTGACAGTTGGTCACAATCCGAGGGCGTACCGAACCTGACGCGGGATTCCATGATTCTTACAGGGTAACCAATCCCGTTGCGGCGCCGCGTTTATTTCAAAACCCCGATAGTGTGAAACCACACCGTAGCTGTCTGATGCCAGGAGGCGATGGGCTTTCCCGTGGCTCGCATGCCGTAACCGTGCCAATCTCGAACACACGTCTTTCCGCAGCTTAGCTACGGCTGTTGACTCTTGCCGGCGCTATCGGACGCGCCGGGCGGTTCGGAGTTCTCCAGAAGCTGGATCGCCTTCCGGTAATCCAGATCGGGCGGGACCGGGGAGAAATGGCTCGTTTCCTCCGTGATCTGAAACCTCAAAGACTTGACCATCAAGGCCTTGCCCGTCAGATTCACCTTCATGCCTGTAATTGCCCAGTCGTGGCCGCCAATGTCCGCCTGTTCGAGGAGTATTGTTCCCCCTTTGTCTAGCCTACCGAGAACTCCCCATCCGAAATCGACATCCGAGATGAGGTGGGCATCCAATCGAGTCAGGCGTTCCTGTGCCTGATCGATCCAGACCTCGCCTGCCATGCCGCGGAAGATGTTCGCCTCCTCATCGGGCGGAGCGAAGCGCGGATTGAGCGAGAAGCTCAGGCGATAGCACTGCCCCCCGGTACAGGGAACCATATCTTCGAAGCGATACAGGAACGCATCCGGCAGGAGGCGCATCATGCGGTTGACGCGATCCGCATCTTTCTGCTCGCGCATGTGCCGATGCTCCTGGATCTCGGGGTGATTCGCCAGGGTATTCAGCCGGTCCAGTTCGGCCTGATTGGCCTGGGCGCTGAGCGGGCTGCCGTTGATCGCGACCAGGCGGGCGACATCGCCATCCTTCGTTTCGATAATGTCCTTCGTGGTGTCGTGCTGTTCGCCCGTTTTACGGAGAAGAAACCGGAGCGGCCGATGGTTTTGATCGGCGTCCAGCCTGTGTTGCGTGGCGCGGCGCACCAGAGCGGTGGGATCGATGGCTGCGGGTTGCTCTGTCTGTGCGGACAAAACCCCTGCTGGCGCAAGCGCAAGCAGAATCAGCCCCACGACTGTGCGAGTGCTCATCAGGCTTCGTGGCAAGGGCAGGGGCATATCGCAGAGCGTAACATTGTTATCGCCGGTCCACCCATCCCGCAGAGCCAGTGCAGATAGACGCGGGCGGCACGGCGCAAGCAGCCTGGGTGCAGTCCACAGCCTAGTGTGGTGAGTTGTTAATTCGCATAATGAATTTGTCATCCCGACCGGAGCGTACCCGGATTTCCTACTGCGCGACACCAACAATGGCCACGTGTGCGGCTTTCTTTAGGGAAAGCCGCATGAAGTACGCCAACGCCCCCAAGCCCGACAGGAAATCCGGGGTAGCGCAGTGGAGGGACCTGCGGTTTAAGCGATCTACCCTACTTCCCCAGTCTTTAAATGATGCTGCGAACTGATTCACAACAATAGACTAGTTGGGTGGCGCCGTCTGACCTGCCGCGGGCCCGGAAGGCGCAGATTGGTTCGTAGCCGGCGCAGTTTGCGGGCTTGGTTTTGGTGCGTCCTGCTGGGCCGTTGCCGGCGGCGTCGGAACTGCGATCGGTGCAACCGCGGCAGACTGCCGCGGCTCTGGTGTCACGGGCAGAACCGCCGTATTCACCACCGTCGGATCATCGCGCAGCTTGAGATAGAGTGTTCCATTCGGACGCGGCACGCTCAGCGCCGTGTCACCAAAGCCTTCCGGCACCGTGACCGCATTGGCCAACTGAGCGTCTGCGCCGACCTGGTCCAGCAGAAACAGATCCGTTCCCACCAGCGTGCACAAGGCTGCGCCCTCTGCGCACCTCAGTTCTTTCAATTGCGGCACGCGCACTAACGTGGCCAGAGGCTGCCAGTCCCCTTGTATGCCTTCGCCGCTGACGGGACGAAAACGTATCGGGCCAAAAGCCGACCCTCCAAACGCTTTCGCCGGATCAAGCGTCACCAGTGCGGTCTTGCTATCCTGCAGCACGATGCCGCCTTCCCCTACTCGCAGCACTTTAGAGAAGGAATTGTCGTTGCTGGCCACTTCGATGGCCTGGTCGCGGGGAAAAGCTGCGGGCGTTACTGCCTGGATGAAGAAGGTCAGCTCCGCGTGATCAGGAAGTTCATCCTGACTGCCCAACTGCACCACGGAAGCGGGTCCATCGGAACGGACGCTCTTGTTCATCAGCTTCACGCTGGGCCGCGCTGATTGCACGGTAGAGTTCAGATCGAGCACGCGTCCATCTTTCAGCGTGACCTTGGCCACAACTTTGTCGTCTGCGTGAAAAGACGCGGACTGCGGAGCAGCGAGCAGGAGCGAGTCTTCACTCCCTGTGTGCGTGAGCGCGCCAGCGGGCGAGAACACAACGTCGTTGACTGTCATGGTTGCGACCTCATCCAGCCGCGTGCCCTTCAACACGCCCTGATGATCGCCCGCATGGAGTTTGAAGCTATCCAGACTTCCCGCCTCGGAGTACGTGTGCAGTGGAACCTGATCCTGCTTGTCCAATCCCACTTGCTTTAACTGCAGGTTCACCATGCCCGCCTTCGCCCCGTCGAGCGGCATATCGATCTGGATTTCATTCGGCTTCACGGCTTTCCAGGTCGCATCGAGCGTCTTGCCCTCTGCATCTTTCACCGTTACGTCCTCCACGCAGGCGACCTCCGCGGAGTCCAGGTGCACCGTATCTTTGCGCCCCACGATCAGCGCATGCTGATCGGCGGACGCCAGTGTCCACTGCTCCGGGTGAGCGCTCACCAGATGAAAGCTCGGCCCTTGGAATGGCTCAAATCCCCAATAGCCGTGCAGGGTTCCAGTCACACTCGGAGCAAGTTTCTGCACCTCCAATGCCTTTGCATCGACCACAAATCCGCCCTGCATAGGATCCGGGGTTGCGGGAATGTCGACGCTCTGTCCTGACTTGCTCTGTACACGCAGCACAAAATCGTGCGCGTAGCTGCTGGCAAAGACATAGGGCGCCCCAACCACCGGCAGCACCAGGGGCTTCTTTTGCGCGCACAGAGTGTTCTTGGGATCTACCGCATGCATCACCGGCAAATCTGCGGCTTGGACGGCGGGGAGCCCGATCACGAGCACCGACTGCGGCTTGTGAAACGATGGCGGATTGTTCAGCTTGAGCACCAGGGTATCGCCTTTGGGCATGGCGAGCGCCGGCAGATACTGGTACTCCGCGGTGTGAAAGCTGTCGAGGATGCGCGCCATATCTATCACCGTACCCACGTACACACTGTAGTAGCCACTGCCTGCCTGTTGCGTGTACGACATTTGCGCCAGCATGTCACTGGCCGGCCCCGATGTGGCCGTCTGCACTAGGGTCGCGCTGCGCCCGTTGTCAAGCACCAGGCTATCGGGATTTTGTACCAGGCATGGCGCCTGTTGTTCAGTAGGTTTGTCAAAACACTGCTGATCGACCTTGATGTTGAGGCTTCGCGCCAGAAGCTTCGTCTGGTCCTCCACCAGCTTCGGATCGCCGGTATCCGCGGATTTAACTGCGGCCAGGTAAGTATCCAGCCTCGCTCGATCCAGGCTTGCCTGGTGAAGGTCCTGCGAAGCACGCACGAAAGCTCCGGGCCGGCCACGCACGGCGTTGCGCAACGTGCTGAAGTCTCCGCCTGTCTCGGGGGCAAGAAATAGCAGGACCTGCTGCGCGCCCTCAGGGACGGTTACGTAAAGTCCCTCTTCGCGAATCTTCTTATTCCACGTCTCCGCCTTGGTAAACCAATTTTCCGGAGGTGGGTTGACCGAACCGCGGAGAAACGCCACCACCAGCACATAGCGCGCTCCCTCGTGCTCGGGAAGGTCGGGATGCACCCACAAGCGGTCGCCCGCCGCCAGCGACGCCACGGCACCGATGGGCAAAGTCTTGCCATCACGGGTGACCTTCGCCTGAATACGAGGACCATCAAGATCGAATGCTGGGCCCCCATCCGCGTGCGCCAGCCGCACCGTGCAGAACAGCAGGAAGCACCAACGTAACCAAATCAGTCGCATCCTCTGATTATAGAAAGTTTTCGTCATACGGTCAGTGGCGGGTTTGCCTAACATCTCGTACTTGGATGCCTGTTCCCACGTTAGTAACACTCTGCATCGCCGGCGACCTGGAAACGTCGGTAACGATTGATCAGGGAACGATCCCCCTTAGTAGGGGCGAACATTCGCGGGAATCCGGACGCATGGAATCTGCAACTTCAAGAGGAGGAGTGGTTTACGGGCGCTACTGAAACCTGCAACTGAGCGGTTGGCAAGGCAGTTAGCGGAACAAAACGACGGGTGCCCCATCCCCCCGGATTCCCTGTAAGGCTTGGTGGGGTCAACGAACTTCATGCGGCTTTCCTTAAGAGAAAGCCGCACACGCAACGTTGGCTGGGGCAGTGCAGTGGGAAACCCGGGGTCCTTGAACCCGTTTGTTGGGTCCAAGGGTGGGATACCACGACGCTTCCTGTCCGGGGTTTGGTTGGATCTGCAGGTTCTTTTCCACCAAGGCCGCATGCCTCTTTACCATGTTGCGCGAACAGCGCCTTGTGTTAATCCTCCAGCTACCACCTGGGGGTAGCCAGAAATGCGTGAGCTTCGCCGTTTATCAAGCCATAGCCCACGATCTCTCCAGCATCATTGATCGATTCAGCACCCTGCAGATACCACGGCGAGTTCTTCGGGATGAGGGTGTTGAGGTCCACCGGCACCTTGTGTTGCCAGATGAGGGCGCGTGAGTTGAAGGTGGTTCCATCTATCGAAAAACCAACCATCTCGCCTCTGTCGTTAATACTCCTGCAGCAAGGGGCCACGGTTACGATGGCCCCGGGAAATGCGCCGAAGTCCTGCATACCTGTCTCTCTGGTCCACTTGAAGGCGTGAATGGTGCCATCTTTGGGCGAGATCGCCCCCCCGACGACTTCACCTAGGTTATTGATACTGGAAGCAACGTTATACGTGCCTCCCAGGCTGCCGAGGTCAGTGGGCGAGCCATCTCTTTCCCAGAGCACGGCATGCGCCCCAGCCGGGTTCACAGGCGGCAGAGCGGTGTTCGAGCACAAACCCGACGAGCCGACTGCCTGGCCGTAGTCGTTGATGCCGAAGCCGAATGCGACGGTGTCGCTGCCGTACGGATGAAGTTCACGGATCTCGCCATTTGGTTCCCAGATCACCGCTTCAAAACGGAAAACCTGATAAGGCGTGCCGGGTGAGCAGGTTGGATCCGAAATGCCATTCTCCGCAAACCCGACTACCTGGCCTTGATCGTTGAGATCAAAAGCGTTGGCGTTCTTGCAGCCCTTCGAGTTCTTTCCGCACTTCAGGTTCGGAAGCGCCTTCAAGGCCCCATTTTTCCAGATGGCTCCCAGACATTGACGGTGGGTCTTGTACCCGCAAAAGTCTTCACCCGTTGGGCCCAAATAAGTGGACGTCTCGGAACCAATCGCCGCCTCGCCACTCAAGTTAGGCCCGTCCACCCCGCTGTTGCAAGCGGGACAGGCTGGTCCGTCGAGTGTGCCGAGGTCGTGCAAGCGGCCGCGGCCATACCAAAGGAAGGCGTGTTGGGGACCGCCGGCAGTGAGGTTCGAAGAGCCGGCCACCCAGCCCGCATTGTTCATTTCAGTCGCTGTGCTATTCGTCCCGGCTCCGCCCAACGTGCCGAGATCGGTGATGGTGTAGTGGACGGACTTGGGCGTCTGCGCGGCCAACCCGACTGGCATTGCCAGGAGAGCCAGCAAGCCTAACGATGAACTATTAAAGTGCAATCTGGATTTCATATCGTCTCCTTTTGTCTCTTTTGCAACCGCGGGACGCCGCAGTCAGCCGGTTTTTGTTTTTTGCACGCAAGCCAGAAGTGAATTCAGGCAAATCAATGTCGAGCCATCGGTTGCCCGCGTGCGATGCAGCTCCTCCGAATTGAGCCATTCCTCTAGCGCCGGCTGTTCCAAATTTGAGATCACTCCGGCGTTTTCCAGCGCAACCATGTCCCCTTCGGCCGCGCATCGCGGGCACCATGCGCGTTGGGAACTCCCGCACCGCAGGATCAACAAAGAATCGGTTTCGATGGTGATCTTCGTATGCTTGGCCATGAACCTCTGCCTTCCGAAACGGCCCACGTGACGCAAACTTGCCCGTAAGGCGTTGGAGAAGTCCTTACAAAGCTCCTGAAAACTTCTGATAATTTCTCGCAATCCTGTAAGAGCGAGAAACAAAAGCACTTCAGCGGACGCGGAGGCGGAGGATACCTGGGATTTAATTACTGAATCGTGCTAGCATTTGCTCGAACTTCGGCTCAGGTTTTGAGATAGGCAGATCGCCCAATGCCTGCAAGCGCAAACCCGAAAGTTAAAGAGCTATACGAGTTCGGCCCTTTTCGCGTTGATCCCGAAAAGGAAATCCTGCAACGTGCTGGCGAACCAATCCCGCTGACGCCAAAGACCTTTCAGATCCTCCTGGTCCTGGTTCGCCACAGCAATGAGGTCGTCACCAAAGAAGACTTAATGAAAACGGTCTGGCCGGACACTTTTGTGGAGGAGACCAACCTTACTCGCAACATCTTTGCGCTGCGAAAAGCCTTAGGAGACAACGAACAGAACCGCTACATCATTACGGTGCCAGGTCAGGGATATCGCCTTGCTGAGGGCGTGCGCCTCGTTTCCGAAGCGGACTTCAGGATCGTTGCCGCGAGCCACTCGAAGGTGCAGATACAGGTTCGGGAGACGAAGCGTGGGGGGTGGATCGCGGCCGCCGTCATTGTCACATTGGTCATTGGCGCGGGGACGATTCGATTTTTCCGAGCGACCCTCGCATACCCTGATGAGATGATTGTCGAAAGTCCAAAAAGTCCAAAAAGACGGGTACCCAGGGCCTAAGTAACGCCGCCCCTACGGACTGAGATTATTCCACTTGTTCAAGTACCGGCCCACCTTCCCGCATCAGTCTTAGAATGAACGGTTGCTTACCCTTCAACTTAAGTTGCATCCAGCACTGGAATATTTCTTGTGCCAAGGACGGTGGGTCCTGAAGGTAACCTGCCGTATCGATGATCGAGAACTCGTGGACTGCGGCGGCTAGACGGAAATCTTCAGCGCTGTTCGTCACAAAGATACGGTGGCTCAACAAGGAGGCGATCTCGTCGTCCTTCATGGTGGGATTAACGATCCGGTCGTCTTTCATCCCGGGCTCAAGCGATAGGACTCGGAACCTCTGCATTTCCAGGAAAGGGATCAGCGCCAGCAGATTTTCATCGTCAACGAGCACGCCTCGGGCCATTGCAACCTCGGGCTGATAATTCAGGTTGGCACGGCTGGGTTCGGGAAGTTTGGATCGCATGTCTCTACTCCTTAAGAATTGATTCCTGTGACCTGTGAACGGGGCAGTCGTAATGCTGTTGCTACTCCCTGATCACTTGCGGTGGCCAAGCATATGCAGCCCTAAATTCGTTGAGGTTTGTTGCGAAGATATCGCCCGGGTTGCCTTCTACACGCTCTCGCAGCCCGACATGTCCCAACACGTCCCTACCCCCGTGCAGACCTCAATGTTCGCCCTTCCATTGTTGGTATACGGGGCACGCCTTCAGGTCGTCTGCATTATGATCTTCCACTTCTTCCATCGAATAAAACTCTCTATTGCACCATATACAGAATCCAATAATTGGGTTGCCCTCTTTGTCACGAAACATGCCGAGTTCTGAATCGCTCTCTTCGTCAGATCGATTGCTCGTATCCGATATACCCATTTCTTGAAGCTGTGCCTCGCGATGCTGCGGACAGGCAAGGAGTTCGATTGGACACTCGCTATGATCTCCGTCCTCCATGGGAACTTGATGCCTGAGACAAATACACGTGGACGGTTCCGTACCGCCTGCAATAGGACGCAGAGCGGTCCCGGTACACTCCCATTCGTGACCAGCGTAATCGCAAAAATGACGGTGACTCATTATTTCTCTCCTAGTCGATCAGTCTTTCGCCTGCAATCGGGCGATCAGAGCGCTCTTGATCGGGTAATAGAACCGCATGAAATCCTCCAGCGGATCCTGCACCACGCGACCGTTCTCCATGTAGTAGCCGGGTTCTTCCGCAGAGCAGGTGGACGGCTCGAACAGCAATACGAGCCCTTCCGTTCCGTTCCTCGGAATCTCATTAGCTAGGACGGGAATTCGAAAATATAGGGTATTAAGCCGATCTGTGCATTGGGGATCGCCATGACCAATAGAGACATAGCCTCTCGCAGCAGCATCGTATGGAT
>PLZN01000155.1 GCA_003152195.1 Acidobacteriaceae bacterium | reverse complement strand
CCGCCTCGGTGGCGGCGCGGTCGAGGCGATCCATATGGTTGTTGCGCAGAGCTGTATGGCCAACCAGCGCGGCCACATTCACCGCCGGCCTGGCCGCGTCGACAGCCGCGGCATACGCCGCGAAGGTAGGGTAGCGGAAGGCGCGGGCGTCCCCCAGCAGATTCATCGGATCGGGAGGGTCTCCTGCCAGTTGCACCGGCGCTGCGCTGATGCCGCAGTTGCCCACGATCACCGTGGTGACGCCCTGCGACAGCTTCGCCAGCATCTCCGGAGCGCGTATAACGCTGGTATCGTCATGCGTATGGACATCGATGAAGCCGGGAGAGAGCACCCGTCCGGCTCCTTCGGTGACCTGCCGGGCGGTGTAATGAGAAAGCTGCCCAACCGCGCGGATGAGGTTGGCATCGATGGCGACGTCCGCCACCTGAGGCTCGCCGCCACTGCCGCCGACGACGCGCACATTTCGGATAAGAGTGTCACAGAGAGGCATATGAGCTCCTACAAAGATATACGCTCCTTCCATTCCGCAAAGCCGGAGACGGCCATCAAGCCCTTCCACAAAGGCCTGGGAGTCATGGACCAGGCGATGGAACCGGGCGAGATCGCCCAGCTTGGTTGGAATCTGCTGCGTGAGGACCTGAGCTTGCCGGCAGCGGTCCTCTGGGACCAGAGGCTGCGGAACAATCTGCATTGGATGGAGCAATTCATCATCGCCTACGGGCTTAAGCTAGCGCCCCACGGCAAGACCACCATGGCCCCCAAGCTATTTGCTCTCCAATTGCAGGCGGGGGCCTGGGGCATCACGCTGGCCACCCCGCATCAGACCCTGATTGCCTACAACCACGGCGTGCGGCGAGTTTTGATGGCCAACCAACTCGTGGGTAAACAAAATATGGCCCTGATCGCACGCCTGCTTGAGGATCCTGATTTTGAGTATTTTTGTCTGGTGGATAGCGCGCGGCAGGTGGAGCAGCTCGGCGCCTTCTTCCGCGGCTGCGGAAAGCGGCTGCGGGTGTTGATCGAACTGGGCGTCAACGGCGGGCGTACCGGCGTGCGGGACGCCCAGCAGATGCAAGCTGTGCTGGCAGCGCTGGCCCATTGGCGCGAACACATTGCTCTGAGCGGGGTCGAGATATACGAAGGCGTCCTGGATACGGAAGAATCGATTCGCGCCTTACTCGATCGCGCGGTTGTCATCACCCGGCAACTACAGCAGGAGCGGCGATTCGATCGTGATCCGATCGTGCTTTCGGGGGCGGGCTCGGTCTGGTATGACGTGGTCGCCGAGGTCTTCTCCGCTGCTGGTTTGGGTGATTCCGTCGACATCGTCCTACGTCCAGGGTGCTATCTGACGCACGATGCGGGAATCTATCGCGAGGCGCAGCGGAAGATAGAGACCCGCAACCCAATCGCGCAGCAGATGCGCTCAAGCCTGTTGCCGGCTCTACAGTTATGGGCCTACGTGCAATCGGTTCCGGAAAAGCAGAAGGCCATCATCGCCTTGGGAAAGCGGGATGCCGCATTCGATTCTGGATTGCCGGCGCCGGTGTTGCACTACCGGCCGGGCAACAAAGCTCCGGCGGCTGCTCCCGACGGCTGGAAGCTGGTCAAACTGATGGATCAGCACGCTTTTTTGCAGATTAGCGAGGGAGACGATATCAAAGTGGGAGACATGATCGGCTTTGACATCTCGCATCCATGCCTGACCTTCGACAGATGGCGTTATCTGCCTGTACTCGATGCCGGGTACAACGTGATCGATGTAGTAGAGACCTTCTTCTAATTCTGCTCCTTGCTTCACCAAGCCTGCGGGACTCAAACGAGGCTTGGAGGGACCTGCGGTTTCTTTTCAGGCTGCAAAGAAACTCAGCAATCGAAACCACCCTCCTGCGTCTCCATCGTCGCCAGTCAATCCCACGTTCTCCAACAGTCAATAGACGCAACCCAAATTCTCGAGACTGCGGCGCCCGCGCGGTTTGCTGCTAAAGCTGACTGCAATTCTGCCGATGCCCTAAGTTGACGTGCAATCGCTCGACAACCACGCGCAACCACCAACGGAGGAAAATGCCCAGATCGCTTCGCTTTGCACCTGAAGCGCAAATGTTCTTGTTCAGGGCGACTGGCCGATTGCATAAGCGCCTCGACCAGGAATCCGTGCTCGCTTCCCTCGTCCGGCCCGGCGTCACGGGAGCGAAGTCATGGTAACCATCGCGCCGTCTGGGGATTGCAAGCGAGTCCTTTTGCAACAGGTAGGCAGGATCCAATCCTACGGAGCCTTGATCGCGCTGGATGCGAACACCTATTTGATTGAGTACTGCTCAACCAATGTAGGCGAGCTGCTGGGACATGAGCCTCGCCAACTCCTGGGACGAACCGGCGCGCAACGGTTAGGAACGTCCTGGCCGAACCTGCTGCGCTTGGCCGACGAAGAAAATTCGCTTAAGCTGGGTCAGTTTTCCGGCGCGCGACCCTTGACGGTGATTGGCCATCGCCGGGGCGCGTACCTGTTGCTGGAATTCGAACCGGCTGCGGATACCAACCCGCCATGGTGGACGCACGCGACCCGCGTAAGCTTTCTCGATCAATTGGCGGCGAGTGAGTCGATCGCACAGTGGCAGGATTGTCTCCTGCGCTGGGTACACGAACGTTCCGGCTTCGATCGTGTCATGCTCTACCGCTTTCTGCCCGAATGGCATGGCGAGGTGGCGGCGGAACGTTGTTCTCCGGGAATGCAGGGCTTTCTCGGCCTCCGTTTTCCCGCCAGCGATGTTCCGGCCAACGCACGCGAACTCTACACCCAGAATTGGGAGCGGCTGATCTCCGATGTCGATGCCCCGACCGCGAGTGTGATTGCCTTTCGCCCGGAAGCGCTGCCACTCGATTTGACGTACGCTACGCTACGCGCGGTCCACCCCGTGCACATTCAGTACCTGAAGAATATGGGCGTTCGGGCGTCCTTCAGCCTGTCGTTGATTGTGAACGGAAAGCTGTGGGGTTTGGTGGCATGTCATCACTGGACCCCGCGGCCCATGACCATCGAAGACCGGCTGTCGCTGGAGGAGATTGCAAAACTGGCATCGCTGCACCTGAGAAACCTGCTGGGAAGGATGGAGCGGGATAGCCGTTCCGACACGCGGTCGCAACTGTCGCGCATGCAAGGAGCAATGGTTGCCTCGGGACAGGACGCGAAACTCGGCCTGTCGAATGGAGTCGGAATCATCCGCGAATCGTTCGACGCCAGCGGCGTTTGGCTGCGCTTCCAGGGCGAAGACATCTTCGATGGCGCGGTGCCCGGCGCTCTGTCGTTGGAACCGCTGCGGGAATGGCTGCAGGCGCTTCCGCGCGGAGAGGTCAGCCAATATCACACCTTGCCCCAGGTGCTCGACTCGCACCCTGGACTGGCCGCCAACGCCAGCGGCTTGATGTTGCTTCCGCTCACAGGCATGGACTTCGTTGCGCTCATGCGGTCTGAAGTCGTGCAGACCATTCGCTGGGCGGGCAAGCCGGCATCGACAGAAGACGATCTCAAGGGCGCGTCGCCGCTGACACCGCGCGCCTCCTTCGCCTTGTGGGCGCAAGAACTACGCAATACCGCCGAGTGGTGGACCGATATCCAGATCGAGTTTGCCGGCGAAGTACGCCAGTACTTGCTGGACTTCATCATCAAGAGCCAGCTGGAGAAGGTCGCCCTCTACGACCCATTGACGGGCGCGGCCAATCGCATGCTATTCGAGAGGCGGCTGCGGCAGGAGGTACACAATGCGCTGTTGAACAACAGCGCCTTTGCGCTGCACATGCTGGACCTGGACCACTTCAAGCCGGTCAACGACACCTTGGGCCATGCCACCGGCGACAAGCTCTTGAAGGACGTCGCCGAGCGATTGACCCATGTTGTGCGGGCCCAGGACACGGTGGCACGTATGGGCGGCGATGAATTCGCCGTCATCCAAACCGGCATGATCACCGAGAGCGGCGCGGCATTGATGGCGGAAAAAATCGTCAAGACTATTAGCGAGCCTTACCTGATAAACAGAGAGCGGGTGACCATCGGAGTGAGCGTGGGCTTTTCGATCTGTCCCGTGCATGCCGCTGAGGAGCGTGAATTGTTGGAATACGCCGATCTCGCTCTCTATCAGGTCAAGCGAACGGGCCGGAATGCCTATTCGATGTTTCAGCCGCGAATGCGCACGGCGAGAGCGCACAGCAGCGATGCCGCAGCTATCTTGCGGGCACTCGAAAACAATGAGTTCCGCATGAGTTACCAGCCGATCGTGGATGCGGGTAGCGGACAATTGCGCGGTCTGGAGGCCTTTTTACGCTGGCGGAGGGGTGCGGACGATGAACGAGCCGCTTGTGAATTCCTGCCGCTGATAGAGCAGATGCACCTGGCAACGGCGGTGGATGAATGGGTGATGAATGCCGTTTTCGAGCAATTCGGCCACTGGCAGAAACAAAAATTGCCAACGGTTCCGATCGCCATCAATATCAGTCACATGCAATTTGCCACTCAGGATCTACTGGGACAGATAAAAATGCTCGCCGCGCGATACCAGTTGGGATGGCATTGGCTCCGGCTCGACATCAAGGAGCAGACAGTTGTAGCCGATGTGGCTCATGCTATCCGCACCCTGCGGGGATTGCGAGACTCAGGTGTGGCCGCCAATCTGGACAATTTCGGGCAAGGTCTGGTGCCGATGGGCCATCTATCGCAGCTGCCATTTGGTGGCATCAAGCTGGATGCGTTGCTGCTGGAAAACATCAGCGATCGTGAATATTTCGACTCATTCTTCAACATCGTTCAAGGAATCGCCCGGGTTTTGCATGCGGAACTGACGGTTACGCGGGTGGAACGCGATCAGATGCGGCAGGTACTGGCTGGCCGCGGCCCCGACTTGCTGCAGGGGAATGCCATCGGGCCGTTATGCGACGCCAAAGAGGCGGCAAAATGGCTTCGTGCGAGCCGCCCCGCGGCAAATACTGCCTAGCCCGCATTTTTTTTCTCCGAACCAAGGCAAGATTTTGTCACCTGACCGGCGCGTACCGGGATTTCCTACTGCGCGGTGCCAACGATGGGCACTTGTCACCAACCTTTGTCATCCCGAGGAGGAGGACCGGAGCGTAGCGCGGGGATCTGCGGTTTCCTTCTTTAGAAAGCTACGTTGGCACTTCTCCTCAGCCCCGAGAAAAATGCTCTAGACTGATCAGACAAGTTGAGATCAGGAGGGTGCACCATGTCTGACGAGGATTTGAAGGCAGAGATTGAGAAGCTACGCGCGGAAAACGATCAGCTCAAAACCAAGGCTGTCCGGGGGCTGAGTTTGAAGGTGAGTGAAAAGGGAGCGGTATCGTTGTATGGTGTCGGCCGGTTCCCGGTGACACTCTACAAAGAACAGTGGGTAAAAATACTTGGCATGAAGGGTGAAATCGAAACCTTTCTTCGCGACAACGATCACCTGTTGAAAACCAAGGAATGAGGCCGAAACCGTTATGAGCCAAACTCCACTGCGTGGGGAACGCCGGCCTCGGCCGAACGGTAGAGCGCTTCAATGATAGCCATGTCGATATAGCCTTCTGCGCCTCCGGAGGGAGGAAGGGGGCCACCGCGAATGGCCCGGGAAAACGCCTCGATCCGCGGACGAAATTCGTCGACCACGGGGAAATTCTTGCGCAGCACAATACTCCCGAAGCGGGCGTTCAGCACCCGCGGGTGTTCATAGGGAAACGCTGGCGTGAGCGAGACTGAGCCGTTGGTTCCTTCAATATAGAGCGTGGAGCTGAGAGCCGCGCTGTAGCAGGTGCTGGCCTGGGCAACAAGTCCGCTGGGGAAATACATGGAGAAGGCCATGCCTTCCTCAACCTCACGGAAGAGCGTTTGGTTGTGCGTCCATTAAAAGGCGGAGACGCGGCCGGGAATCTCGCCTGCCAGCCAACGCGCGGTGTGAACGCAATAGATGCCCAGATCCATGAGAGGTCCGCCCCCGGCAAGTTTCCGGTCAAGAATCCATGGCGGCGATGTCTGCGACAGCGCGTGACGTTCGCTGAAGGATGTGTGCAGTATCTTGAGCGTACCCAAACGGCCAGAGTGGATTAGGTCGCGAATAAAAACATTTGGCGGAAGTGGAAGCCACGGCGCTGGCCGGCCGCCATGTGCTCTGCGAGAAGCCGCTGGCGGTGACGTGATGGCCGCCTCGGCGGCCCGCGCATCCATGCAGTAGGTTTCCGGATCGACATCGACGAACACGGGCACGGCGCTGATCAGCAGCACCGGGCCCACCGTGCCCTCCCAGGTGTAGGCAGGGACCAGCACTTCGTCGCCGGGGCGGATGTCGACCGCCTTGAGCGCGGCCTGAATGGCGACCGTGCCGGTGTTGACGCATTGCCCGTAGGTAGTGTCGTGCAGCTTAGCAAAACCGGCGGCGAACTGGGTAGCGTACTTGCCCGGAAAGGGCTGCCCTCCCCAGGCACGGCTGCGCAACACGTCCAAAATGCGCGTCTCTTCCTTATCCGAGAACAGCGGCCAAGGTGTAAATGGGGTGGTCCGCACCGCGCGGCCGCCAAGAATCGCCAGACGTTCCATTGTTGCCCCGCAATGCCTGAATTTGAAGCCAACGATAACCCATCGCTTCGCCGCTTGCAAGCGCGTCTGGATCTGGATTCAAAGCGATTAGATTCTCAGCCAAGTCCCGGAACTAAGTTACCGATTCACCAGGCAAAGGGCTTCCGTTTACCGGTAAGATTCTCTTGATGCTGGATGGTTACGATGCGATTCAAGCGCTGACACTAAGCGGTTTGCCGTCAGTGGATCTATCTGCCTTATGCAACCGTCGTGCGAGTGCTTACAGTCTTGAGGAAGAGAGAGAAAATCATGTCAAAAGGTCAACCTTGAGTCGATGTTGCTTCACGAGTTTGCTCTCCGCGCAGATGCCGCTGAACCATGTTTCATAAGTGGTCAGGATGTGCTCAGACTACACGAAAACGGAAATGCTTCATCACTCGCGGAACCAGTATCGGCATCTTTCCCTATCCATTCCAAGCCTGTACTATTCGAGGAACTCCGCTCCCAGATCTATCCGCTGAGCTTTCTTCGGGGCCGGGCCGCCCCAGGAAGCGCGAGAAGGGGAAGCATGAGAAGAGGAAGAAGCATGCGAAGACTGAAGCGGATTTCTTATAGGTGTATCCCCAACCCTCTGCGCGTGGCGCGGCTTTTTATTGTAACCGGGTCGGTTGCCACACTCCTGCTGATGTCCTCGTGCAAGAAGCACGCCACTCCGGGTGAAACTGGCGCGCCCAGCGCCTCTGGACCCCGGGATCCCAACCTGAGCGTAACCGCGGGTGGGTATCACGGCAATCATTTCACCGGCCCGGTCTACATTCCTCGCGCTTCTCCCATGGAAGATGGCACCACAGCTTACGAGGTGACCTATCAGGATGGCGTGACGGTGGTCAGCAAAGACGATACGATGCGGCACCTGGTCACCATCCAGGAAGATGGGAGCTACGTCTTTGACTCGTCGGCGAACCAGATTGCCAACCTGCAACCCGGGGGCGTGCTCTTGCTCTCCGGCCTGGCTCTGCGCACGGTGGTGAGTGTGCAAAAGACCGGAGACGGCTACTTGCTCAAGACGGGACCAGCCAAGATTACCGACGCGATCAAGGACGGCCGGTTGGAGGGTACTTACAAGATCGATTTCAGCAGAATGCAAGCGAAGAACTCCGCATCCGCGCCGCGCTGGCTGCCCTCCAGGTTCTCGCCCTTCGGCACTGTGGACGCCGCCAGCTCACAGACCACCGTTGCGGTCGGAGTGGTTGAATTCGATGTGGACTTCGCGGGTTACAACTACCACGTCAAGTTCACGCCGGGCAATGACCGCGTCGACGTTCAGGCGGCCATTAAATTTGGCGGGAGCCAGGGCACGCTGGCCTATGAAGGCGTCGGTTACCTCAGCAACTTTGTTTCCACGATCAAGATGCAGATTAAAGGCGGCAAGCTTACCAACCTGGACTTTACCAACTCCAACCTTGCCGGTCAGGTCGAGTTGAAGTGGTTCGCTGTCGCGAACGACGCCATGAAGTCGGGGGCCATGGCCAAGATCACTTCCTGGCCGGCCGAGCTCTTGAAGAGTGTCCTGCTTTCCAAGGCGGCCTATCATGTCCCAATTCTGGTGGGTGCGGTGCCCTTTGACCTGAGGATATCGCTGGGCTTTAGCTTTATTCCAGCTTTCACCGCGAAAAACACGATTGTTGAGGGCAGCAAGATCATCAAGTACAGTGGCAGTGGCGGTTTCAGCCTTGCGGATGGTCAGGCGAAGCCTTCCGGCTCCATTAATGTTCAGGGAAACGTCACCGGACAAGATAACAGGGTGCTGAGTATCGGGCCGGTGGGCTTTACGGCGGCTACTGAGGCGCCCCGGTTGGAGCTGACCCTGGGCTGGCCGCCCGCGACCGCGCCGGTCGCGGGCTTTCTCAACTTTATCGCTTCCTACGGCATTGTCACCAACGGCATGGTCAGTCCGATTCCATGTCAAACCAACATCATGGCCTTCAGCGTGAACGCCGGAGCTGCCTACACGTCACCAAACACCTTCGCTACCTGGCTTGGCCTGGCCACGGGCGCGTCTTCTTCCGTCTCGCTCTGGCAGAAGACCATCAAATCCGCGGGTGCCGGAGGCTTGATGTGCCCCAGCTGATTCGGGAAAAGCCCGATGAGCAACCGAGACCGGGTGCCCCACGTTCGCCCCAGCGTACGTGGGACGAAAAAGACGGGCGACCCGGATTTCCTATACGCGGCACCACCCATGTTCGCGTNNGCGTGTGCGGCTTTCTGTAAGGAAAGCCGCATGAAGTTCCTTGACTCCACCAAGCCCCACGGGAAATCCGGGCGAAGCCCACAATCGCTCTAGCTATATCGATATCGAAATCCGGGGAACCACGTTGAGAGCGACATGGGATGTAGCAACAAGAGAGTACGGCTGAGCCCTTCGGGGAAAGCAATGGAAAAAATTATTATCTTCCCACGTACGCTAGGGCGAACATGGGGCACCCGGCGCTTCGCTTACTCTTCACCAATATCTTCGTGCCAGATCTCCGGATGTTCGCGGATGTAGCCTTGCATCAGCGTCACACATTCCTCGGAGTTCAGATCAATGATCCGCACACCGGCCGCGCGTAACCAGTCGAGACCGCCGGCAAAAGTCCTGCTCTCCCCTACGGCTAACGTACGGATGCCGAACTGACGGACGAGTCCGCTGCAGTACCAGCATGGCGCCAGTGTCGTCACCATGATCACGTTGCGATAAGAGCGCAGCCGCCCGGCGCGGCGGAAGGCATCCGTCTCCGCGTGCGCGGAGGGGTCGTCCTGCTGCACACGTCGATTGTGTCCGGAACTGAGCAGCTGCCCCTGGCCATTGAACATTGCGGCACCGATGGGAAGGCCGCCTTCCGCCAGGCCGTTCCTGGCTTCACGGATTGCAATTGCCAGCATCGAAGCCCAATCCTCTTCCACGTTCATTCCTCCCACTTACGAAATTCAAGGCCGGTCCGCCGTCAACCATGATAGTGGTTCCTTCCTGTTCCACTTACAACGGCACGGCACCCAAAAGCATCTTATCGCGTGCTCCATGAGAACCCGCGTCAGGAGCATGGAAAGGGACAAGTCGATGACGAAACACAATCAATACCGGGCGGCACTCCTCTGCGGTGTCACGCTTCTTTTCGCAGGTTGTAACAAGAAGGACGACTCTAAGGCAAACTATCAAACGGCAATCAACGACTACTACAAAGCACATCCCGCCTGCCTCTGGCAGGAAACAAAGAAGTTTCCCGTGCAGGCAGCGACCTCTGACGACGCGAAGACGGAAGGCTTTGACGCCCTGACGGATGCTGGCCTCCTTACTCGCACGACCGGCGAGAAGAAGGTCTTCATCATCGCTTCCAAGCAGGTCAACAATTACGACCTGTCGGATCAAGGCCGCTCCGCGTGGACCCCAAACACGAGCCAGCCGGGATACGGCAACTTCTGTTATGGCCACCGCTCTGTCGATTCGATCGATAGCTTCACCGCAGGCGTCAACGGTTCCGGTTTGAAGACGGCGCAAGTGAATTATCACTACGACATCGCCGACGTCCCAGGCTGGGCAGGGTCGCAGGAGATAAAAACCGCCTTCCCATCCGTGAGTGCCTCACTGGCGCAAAGCCAAGCCGGCCAGGATTCGCTGGTGATGAACGGCACCGCATGGCAGGTGACTAAATAGACGGACACAAACCCCTTCTTGCCGTCACTTTTCCGGCGTGCGGGAAGGGATATCCTGCTATGCTCTGTCCGGCTGCAGGGCAAAGACAAGCAAAGAGCGCGCGGTGACGCCGTAGGTCTCGCCGACTTTGAAGCTGCCGTGCTCGCTGTTGTCTGTGATATTGGTGTCGATCAACAACAACCAGGTATCGCTCCCGTTACATTCCGGCAGAGTAAATCTGACCAGATCGTGATGGTCGTTGATCACGATCAACAGCGTTGCTTGCCGTCCGCGCTGTCTTATTCCGGTTACTTGCGCCCGCCCATCCAGCAGCATGCCGAAACAGCGCATGCCTTCGTCACTCCAATTCTCATACTGCATTTCGGAGCCGTTGGCGTTGATCCAGGTCAGATCCTTGACCCCCAATTCTTCGTTGTACTGGCCGGTGAGAAAGAGATTGCGGCGCAGGATGGGGTACCTGTGACGCATGGCTGTCAGGTGCCGGGTAAAGCCAATCAGCTGCTCGCCTTTTTCACGAAGGTCCCAGTTCAGCCAACTGATCTCGTTATCCTGGCAATACGCGTTGTTGTTGCNNCGTTCGCCTCGTTGTGTTTCTCGTTATAGCTAAAGACATCATTCAGGGTGAATCCATCATGAGCGGTGACAAAGTTGATAGACGCCCAGGGTCTGCGCCCCTGATGATTGAAAATTGAAGCGGAAGCGCAGAGATTATCAGTTAGCGCCGCCGCAGGGGCTTGTCCGATCCAGAATTCGCGGGTCGTGTCGCGGAATTTGTCATTCCATTCTGCCCAGCCTGGCGGGAAGCCACCCACCTGGTAGCCGCCTGGCCCTAAATCCCAAGGTTCGGCAATAAGTTTGACCCTGGCCAGGCATGGATCCTGGCAGCAGGCCTTGAGAAATCCACTCCGGTTATCGAATCCGTTCGGCTCCCGCGCCAGGATGGTTCCGAGATCAAACCGAAAACCATCGATGCGGGTCTGCTCCACCCAATAGCGCAGGCTATCGGTGACCATCTGAATCACCCGTGGATGACTGAGGTTCAGCGTATTTCCGGTGCCGGTGTCGTTGATGTAATAGCGTGGCTTGTCGGGTAGCAGGCGGTAGTAGCTTGCGTTATCAATTCCCTTGAACGACAGCGTGGGTCCGCGCTCGTTTCCTTCCGCGGTATGGTTGTAAACCACATCCAGGATGACTTCGAGGCCGGAATTATGAAAGCGGGCGACCATCTCCTTGAACTCGCGCAAGACGTGCGCCCGGTCCGTCGCATAACGCATATCAGGGGAAAAAAATCCGATAGTGTTGTAGCCCCAGTAGTTGGTTAAGCCTTTCTCCAAAAGATTGCTGTCGTTGATGAAGAAATGGATCGGCAGTAGCTCAACCGACGTCACGCCAAGATCTTTGATGTACTTGACGGCTGGCTCAGCGCCAAGGCCGGCATAGGTGCCGCGCAAGTGCTCCTCCAACCCCGGGAAACACTTGGTGAAGCCCTTCACGTGAAGCTCGTAGATAATTGTGTCGTCAAACGCCACGCGGACTTCACTCAGCACGTCTTGCCCATGCCAGTCGAAGTTGGGATCGACGACCACGCATTTTGGCATAAAGGGGGCGCTGTCCCGCTCGTCGAAGGTGGTGTCATCCCCCGACTCC
Source organism: Acidobacteriaceae bacterium (assembly GCA_003152195.1). Taxonomy (GTDB): domain Bacteria; phylum Acidobacteriota; class Terriglobia; order Terriglobales; family Acidobacteriaceae; genus PALSA-350. The sequence continues at coordinate 941 of PLZN01000155.1, read as the reverse complement.
ATCTTGTAGCCGAATACCGCGGGATCCCACTTGAGCTCACCGAAATGAGCCACCGCGTAGGGATCGAGCAGTAGCTTGTTGGGGTTGAAGCGATGCCCAGCCTCAGGTTCATAGGGGCCGTGCACCCGATAGCCGTAGATCGCGCGCGGCTGCACATCGGGGATATAGCCATGCCAGATCTGGTTGGTGTACTCGGGCAGTTCGATCCGCTCCAGCTCCTTCTCCCCGTTCTCGTCGAAGAGGCAGACCTCCACCTTGGTTGCGTGGGCGGAGAAGATAGCGAAGTTCGTGCCTTTTCCATCCCAGGTGGCTCCTCGGGGGTGGGGAAGGCCTTCTCTGATCGGAGGGGTGCGCTGTCCGGACATGATGATGTGCGTTCCTTACGGCTTCGTTGTGGTGCAGACCAGAAAGAGCACCTGTGCGGTTCATGGACTGGCGTTCGGTTAATGCAGGCGGGGCCCCCCGCGGCTTCGGCCAGCGGTTCCTGCGGCGGCACAACCAGTCTTAACGACAGGTGCAGACTCATAGATGCAGATTTATGCGTTTTTGCTGGTTGGCTGCAGTGGTATATCGTGAGCGAAGCAGGTCGAGCGGAATTCCGGGAATCCCGGTCAGCGAGTCGAAAACCGAGCGGCGAGAGGGAATGGAATGACGGCAAAAAACATTGACGTGCAACGGCTCACCTTCACCTCCAGGAGATCCTTTGCGGATGTATTGGCCCAACTTGAAAGCCCCATCGGACACCCCGATATGGGCAAGTTCCGCAAGGACGTATCTGCCGCAAAGACTGAGGAAGATCTGGAACGAGTCGTTCACGGCGCAGTCGGGCCTGCCGATTTGATGGAGTTTAGCCGTCTCAATTTTGGAGAAGTCCTGCAAAAGGAATTAGGACCCAAGGCTCCAAAGAGCATGCGCCTATTGGTCGGAAATCCGCTCATCAT
>PLZN01000208.1:1286-5930 GCA_003152195.1 Acidobacteriaceae bacterium | reverse complement strand
GAACGCCGGAGCGCGTCTCCAGGAGAAATCCGGGGGCCCGCCGGTGATATACGGCGATGGCCAGCACTGCTCCCCCGACCACCCACAGACAGCATCCCCATGACAACACGGAAACGGCACTCAGAACGCCGGCAGGCACGGCGACAAGGAGCGCGGCCAGGATAGCATCCTTCCAGGAAATTCCCTGCGGCCTGGCCGGCATACCGGGCGGCCGGGCGCTTGCGTATTCGGCCTCTTCCTGCAGCGCGAACTTAAGTTGCGGGGAGCCGCAGTTAGGGCAGAACAGTTCTGACGCACTGAGCGTCGCGCCGCATCGATGACAGAACAGATCCATTCCTCTTGAAGCTATCTCAGGGGCGGCGGGAGCGCAATCGGTGGCGATTTCCCGCCCTCAGTTGGTGCCCTTGTCCTCATTGCTATCCGGGCTGTGAGGAAGATCCAGCGCGATGAGGCTGAAGCGGGTCGCCGGGTCACTGCCGCCCTGCAAGACGACGATGTGCTGATGGCGTTGAGAACCGGCCTTCAGTTTCAACTCGCCGGAATCGCGGCTTGAAGAGGAGTGGTGGTCATGGCCCACGTCGTCGCAGGTGAGACCCTCCCCGGTCGCGACCGGGGTTCCGACTGGTCTATCCCCCATGCATTCGATTACGCCGCCATATTCGCTTAGAGCCTTGCGATAAAAGGCGAGCACCTGGTCGCGGCTGTCGGGAGCGGTGTATTGGGCCGCCCTCACGCGCAGCTTGAATGAGCCAAACCCCATGTCCACCTTAGCCGATCCGCCCTCGTCTCCGTCGGTGCGGAGCACGGATCCTGGATAGATTGGAAGACCGAGGCCGGTGGGCGCGTTTTGATCTTTGCTGACAGCGATGCCCCCGAACGGAGTGGCAATTTTTACATTATCGCCGCCACCATTGTGGGACTTGTCCACCTGCACATGGCAGCCGGTGGCGGCGGTCACGCAGACGGCAAGCAAAGAGAGTCCCAGAGCGGTTTCACGATAGGTCTGGCCGGCGAAAATGTAGCGAGTAGAGCCTTTCGCCAAAAGCCCCAGTTCGTTAATGCCGGATCGGGTATAGAAATCGCGAAAGCGTTTGTAGACGCCATCTCTCATGTCCTGTTCCCTCGAGAGCGGTTTCACCATGGCCGATGAAAAATCCGCGCGCGGGCCTTTTCTCCACGAAAAGTCCCGCCTCGCTGTTTTCGGATCGGGCACATGAATCACGAAAGCGCTCTCATTGTGTGTACGCGAAGCACGCCTCCCATGTTCCGCAAAAAAAGGTGCGGTAGTTGTCGCGCTTTGAGCATTTCCCCTGTCCCGTGTCCCTTCCAAGAGCGGTCAAGTGTAGCTTTTATTAACGGAAAAGCTACGTAAGCATGCTTTCTCCGGCATACACCCACAGGGAAAACCCTTTGCCGCGATTCGGCAAAGCTGCGACTTTCGCGTTGCGCTATGCATCAGAAACAAGGGTGACGGAGCCGGGCTGCTGGATTCCTAAGGCGCGGGGAAGATACCTTAACTCTTAAACGAGGTTTCCTGTGTCCCAATCGCACTTGTTCTCCCCTCTCCACTTGGCCGGCGTCACCTTTCCCAACCGCATCTTCGTCTCTCCCATGTGCCAGTACTCGAGTGAAGATGGATTCAGCAATGACTGGCATCTGGTGCATTTGGGGAGCCGGGCCGTGGGCGGAGCGGCACTGGTTCTTACCGAGGCCTCTGCTGTACTTGCTGAAGGCCGCATTTCCCCCCAGGACCTTGGGCTCTGGAAAGACGACCACATTACGGGCTTGGGGCGGATCGTCGAATTTCTGCATGCCCAGGGTGCGCGCGCCGGGGTACAGCTGGCCCATGCCGGGCGCAAAGCCAGCATGACGCGTCCCTGGGCAGGCGAAGAGCGGTATCTGTCTCCGAGTGAAGGCGGGTGGAGGGATGTCATGGCGCCCAGTGCGGTGCCTTTTGCCGAAAACTATGGCCGACCCATCGAACTGGATCTGGCCGGTATCGAAACCATCACCAGGGCGTTTGCCAAGGCCACCCGCCGAGCCGTTGAGGCGGCCTTTGACGTGGTCGAGCTGCACGGGGCGCACGGCTATCTGCTGCATGAATTTCTCTCGCCGCTGAGCAATCGGCGCACCGACCAATATGGCGGCTCCTTCGAGAATCGCATCCGCCTGATGGTCGAAGTCGTGGACGCGATACGCGCTGAGTTGCCGGTCGAACTGCCGCTGCTGGTGAGAATCTCAGCCACGGATTGGACCGAGGGTGGTTGGGATATCGACCAGTCCGTGGCTCTGGCTAAGGTGCTCAAAGAGCACAAGGTCGATTTGGTCGACGTCTCCTCGGGTGGGATGGTGCCGCGCCTGGTCATGCCGATTGGACCGGGCTATCAGACGGCGTTCGCGGAGCGTATCCGCCGTGAGGCGCACATCGCGACCGGCGCCGTCGGCATGATCACCGATGCGGCGCAGGCCGAGCACATTCTCCGAACCGGCCAAGCCGATTTAGTTCTGCTGGCTCGGGAGTTGCTGCGCGAACCTTACTGGCCGCTGCAGGCAGCCAAGGAATTGGGGGATGCAACCAGCTGGCCCTCCCAGTACTTGCGCGCGGCGCCGCAGGGCAGCCGGGCGCGTGAGCCTATCGTTACTTCCGTCATGCCCGAGACCGCCACATTTTGAAGGCGTGTCTCACCCGTGCGTGGCTCAGCGCATTTTTTTGTGAGACTACTTGGGAGAGTTATCTGAGTTGGTTAATTCCTGTGGGAAATCCGCCTTAAACCTCAACAAAAGCTAGGGCGGAAACGCAAGCTAGCCTATACTTCTGAGCTGAGGCGGGTCCACATAAAGCCACCGCCCGACCACAAGCATGGCCACTCATCTGCCCCAGCAACGCGCACCGCAAAAAACGGAGATCCCCGACAAACTTTACTTTCGCATCGGTGAGGTCGCCAGGTTGTGCTCGGTGGCGCCCTACGTTCTGCGTTTTTGGGAAACTGAGTTTACGCAGCTCAAACCGAACAAGAGCGGTACTGGCCAGCGGCTCTATCGTAGGCGCGACGTAGAAATGGCATTGCGCGTGAAGCGGCTGCTGTATGACGAGGGTTACACCATCGCCGGCGCCCGTCAGGCGATTCAGGCGGAATCTCGCAGCAAACGAGGCGGCCAGCCGGAACTTCCCTTGCCGCAACAACAACAAGCCGTCCAGCGGACGGAAGCGCGCCTGCACAAGGTTCGCAAAGAGTTGCGAGAGATCCTGGGAATGCTTGCAAGCCCCACGCCGCAATTGCAAGCCAAGGAACGGGCTACGCTCACGCCGGCGGCCAAACCCGGCCTCTTCGAACTATAGAGCGACGCGCTCCACACCTGCAGGAGAAAATCTTCAGACCCGGTTGCTTACTGCGGCCTCAGCACCTTGCGGAAGGCGATCCGAAACGATGGTGCCATGGTTCATGAAGCGCTCCATTGCCTGCATGGCGCAACCCTGGCCGCACAAGTGATAAAACTGCGTATTCCCGCTCTCCGTCTTGTTCCACGGCATTAGGGTAAAGCGCTGGCGCGGCTGGCCTTCCTCGAAGCAGGGAACATCGCCCAGGACCAGCATCCACCAGTGGTTCGACTCAAGCTTTTTCCTGCCGCAAATGTCGCACGTGAACGAGACATCCCAAACCATTGTTCACCTCATCCAAATCAAGACCGAATATCCCCGCGCTCGTTCAGAAGCAGTCTCGGCTGCTTTGTAATCGTGGTAGAATAGCGCTAGCACGGGCCGGATAGATTATAAACGGCTGCGTCAAGTCCAGTCGTTTCTCTTACACCCAAAACTGAAAATGCCAGTGATGGAAGCCGGTGATCCAGTGACCTGCCCCGAATGCTCCTCCTCTAGTTTCCGCCTCTCACGCTTCCGGATGAAAGACGTGGAGCGTTTGCTACTACTGCAGTATCCAGTGCGTTGCCGCCATTGCCACCGGCGAGTCTACGCCGGTCTGCCCCTGGCGTTAATGCTGTTGCAGACCAGCCGGATCCGCCGCGAGCGCCGCGAACATGAGGCTGCCCGCTGACACGAGGTACAAGTTTTTGATTGGAAGTAATGGTCGGGACGGGCAGATTTGANNACCAGGCTGAGCCACGTCCCGACGGCAGGAATTTACCACTTGAGTGTACACGACGCTGCGCTTCCGGATAAGACGATGAGCGCGCCGCACAGGCGATACAGCACGGCCTTCAGTGCTCCGCATCTCTTCTCTGTTGCTGTTCCAACTTGCCTGCCTCAGTGAGCGGGCGGGACGTACTCTTTGGGCAGCGCCGATCCTTCACCGAAGAAGTACTCCTGCATCTGCTCGACCAGGAACTCCTGTGCTTCCCGCGTCCAGGGCTGCAAGCGGTACTCGTNNACTCGTTGAGCAGCATCTTCTGCCGCTCGATCCATTCCGACCACGCCTTCTTCGAGACCTGATTGTAAATCTTTTGGCCAAAATCGCTGTCAAATGGGGGCTCGTCGAGCCCTTCCATCTCTTGCTTGTAGCGCGCACAAACTACCATGTGTGGCATGAATCTCTCCGGAAACGCAACTTGCTTCATTGTAAGAGATAAGAGGCTAGCACGAATTCTGCTCCTAAGCGAAACGCTGGGTGCCCCACGTTCGCCCCGGCG
>PLZN01000208.1:0-1275 GCA_003152195.1 Acidobacteriaceae bacterium | reverse complement strand
CCCACCATTGCTTTCCCTGACGACGCAGAAGTAAGTGCGGTTGCGCCCTTCTGGAAAAGCAATGGAAACAAATCGTATCCGTGGTGGCCGACCGCAATCGCAAGACCCGTTTTTTCACGGCTTCCCCCAGCGTACATGGGTCTACTTATATAGCCGAAGGACACGTCCACTCTGAGCTGGTGAGAAACGCTCTAGCCACGCTTCTTGCCCGGGCGCTTGTTTTTCCCCCGCTGCTTGCCCTTGCGCAGCACCTTGTTTTTCGGCGGTACGTAGGGATGGGCCTTGCCGCTCCCGCCAGACTTGACTTTCGTCTTGGCCTTGCCGGGACGGCCCAGGCGGACCGGCGCAACTTCTTCAAGAATGGAGAACTGTAACCGTCGCTGAACAGAATCAACGCGGTCGAGAACCACCCGCACCCGGTCGCCCATGGAGTAACGGCGACCTGATTGCTCGCCCATAATCTGGCGCGTGTTCTCGCGGAAGGTATAGTGGTCCCCCTGCAGGCTCATGATGGGCACCAGGCCTTCGATAAAGAGGCTGTCGAGTTCGACAAAGCAGCCGTACTTGGTCACGCTGAGGATCATGGCGTCGAAGTCATCGCCGAGGCGGTCCTGCATGAACTTGACCTTCTTCCACTCCATCAGCTCGCGCTCTGCCTCCTCAGCGCGGCGCTCCGCCTGGCTTGATTCATAGGCAATGCCGGCAAGCTCGACTTCGCTAAGTGGGGCGGCCTCATCGGCGATCTGCTCGTGCTGCGAAGCCTTACCTCCGCGCCCGCCGGGTTGCTTCGCGAGTACTCCTATACCGCTCTCGCCGGAGGCAAGGATTGACTTGGTGATGCGGTGGACGATGAGGTCCGGATAACGGCGGATGGGCGAGGTGAAGTGGGTGTAACACGGAGCGGCCAAAGCGAAGTGACCCTCGTTCTTCTCGCTGTATCGTGCCTGGCGCAGGGAACGCAGCATGAGATGGGCGAGGATGCGCTCCTCGGGCTTGCCCGCGATCTTGAGCGCCAGTTGCTGATACATGCGCGGGGTAACGGCGATATCTTCCGGGATCTCATACTGGCGGGGCTGGTGGCCCTGGCCCGGGGCGCGGCCTCTCTGCTCGCGGCGTTCCGACTTCATGGTCAGGCGCCTTACCGGTAATGGACCCAGGCCAAGGGAGTAGCCAAAACCGGCAGCCACGGTTTCAAATTCGACCACGCGGCGGGGCTCCGGCTTTTCGTGAATTCGATACAACGACGGTACGTCGAGGTTCTGCAACCAGGAGGCG
>PLZN01000373.1 GCA_003152195.1 Acidobacteriaceae bacterium | reverse complement strand
CGAGACAGGCGATGATGCGCTTGGTCAGCATTTATCGAACCTCGCAGAAATTCTTGAGTATGAGAAGCCCCACGGTCCACGATTTTTCCGGATGGAACTGCACTCCCATCACGTTGCCGCGCTCCACCGCCCCGGAGAACGGGCCGCCGTAGCTGGTAACCGCGACTGTCTCCGTGATGACAGGAGCCCGGAAGGAGTGGGTGTAATAAACGAAGGAACGATCCTCGACGCCGCGCATCAGGCGCGATCCGGCGTCGGTGCGCACCTCATTCCAGCCCACATGGGGAACCTTCACCCCGGGGGCAAACCGCTCGCATTGGCCGGTGAAAAGGCCTAGCCCTTTCACCGCCGGGGCTTCCGTGCTGCCCGCGAAGAGCCATTGCAGCCCCACGCAAATTCCCAGGAATGGGACGCCCTGCGCGATCACCTCGCCCACCGCGGCCGCCAGACCAGTTTCCTCCAGCATTAGCGTAGCTTGAAAATGACCCACGCCGGGAAGGATGACTTTCCCCGCGCCGCGCACCACTTCGGGATCTGCCGTGACCGTAGCCTGGCAACCGAGGGCATCGAGCGCCTTCATCACCGAGGTCAGGTTGCCGGCCTTGTAGTCGATCACCGCAATCCCCTGCGTTGCCCTCAAGGCAGCTCCCTCACAACAGTCCTTTGGTGCTGGGCAGCATCTCGCCCATTTGTTTATCCCTGGAGCAGGCAACGCGCAGCGCCCGGGCGAAGGCCTTGAACAGGGCTTCGATCTTGTGGTGGTTCGAGCGGCCGTACATGGTTGCGATGTGCACGTTGGCCCGTGCGCCGCGTGCGAAGCCTTCAAAAAAATCCTCCACCAGCTCACTCTGCAGATCGCCCACCAGGCGCTTCTTCACCCGGGTCTTGACCACGCAGGCGACTCGTCCGCTCAGGTCGACCGCCGCGACGCCCAGGGTCTCATCCATCGGCATCAGGAAGTATCCCGCGCGCAGGATACCTTTCTTGTCGCCCAACGCCTGATCGAAGGCCTCGCCCAGCGCGATGCCTACGTCTTCCACCGTATGGTGCTGGTCGACATCCAGGTCGCCGTCGCATTGCAACTCGAGATCGAAGGCCCCGTGGCGCGTAAACAGCTCCAACATATGGTCGAAGAAGCGAATGCCGGTCTTGACCTTGTAGCGCCCGCTGCCTTCCAGCACCAGCTTCAACGAGATTTTGGTTTCCGTCGTCTTGCGCTCGATAGCGGCACGGCGGGCAGGCCCGGCTACGTGCTGGCTCCGAACCGCGCGCTTTTTCTGCTTTGCCATCATGCTCTCTCCCAGCCAATCTCGTGCAGGGCTTCGGCCATGGAGGCCATCGCCTGTTTCATCTGAACTTGCGTGCCCACCGTCAGGCGAACACACCCCGCGCAGCCCTGGTCCTTCGACCGGTCGCGGGTCAGCACGCCGCGGCGGTGCATCGCCTGCACGAACTCGGCGTGCTTGGGCCCGATCTTCACCAGCACGAAGTTGGCCTCAGTCGGCCATTGGGGAACGCCCAGCTGCCGCAGGCCCTCCACCATCTCCGTCCGCGCTGCCTTGACTTCCCCCACATACCATTGCAGGTAGTCTTCATCGTCGAGTGCGGCCGGCAGGCAGGCCAGCGCCAGTGAGTTCACGCTATAGGGGGAGATGACCGTCCGCAACCAGTGCTGTATGCCGGCGGGCGCGGCGAGCATCCCCAGCCGTAGCCCCGCTAGTCCATAAGCCTTGGAAAAGGTACGCGCCACGATCAGGTTTGGCACCTGCCCCACCAGATCCATCACAGTCTGGCCAAAGAAGTGGTAGTACGCTTCATCCACCAGCACCACCGCATGCGGAGCGCGGTTGAGAACCTGCAGGATCTGCTCCCGGCTCGCCGTCCTGCCCGTGGGGCTGTTCGGGTTGGCGATTGCGATCAAGCGGGTCCGCGGCGTGATCGCAGCCAGCAGCCCCTCCAGCGGAAAGGCAAAGTCGTCGCGTGGGGGAACGGCCTTGACCGTCGCATCCGTGCACGAACCGTAGACCTCATACATGGTGTAGGTCGGGGAGGGGAAGAGAAACTCGTCCTCGCGATCCAGGAACGTCTGGCAAAGTACATGGATCGCCTCGTCGACTCCATTGGTAAGCAGCACCTGCTCCGCCTCAAGCACCAGGTGCTGCGCAACCTTGGCTTCCACCTGGCTGCGCTCGGGATACTTCGCCAAATCAGCCGCGGCGATCCTTGCCAGCGCCTCGAGCACGCGCGGGGAGCAGGCGACGGTGTTTTCATTAAAATCCAGCCGCAGCCCCTCCCGGCCGCCGAGCGGAGGATGATAGGCGCGCATCCGCTGCACTGCGGCGCGTGGTGCCGGCGTTTGTTGCAACACAATCTCAGCCATCGATCCCCCTTGCCCGCACGGCCTCGGCGTGGCCATGCAATCCCTCCGCGTTGGCGAGCGCGATGGCGGCCGGACCGAGCCTCTGCAACCCGGCCAGCGTATATTCCTGTACCGTGATCACCTTCAAGAAATCCATCACGCTCAGCCCGCCCCGCACCTGCGCCACACCGCCGGTCGGCAGCGTGTGGTTGGGGCCGGAAACGTAGTCCCCCATGGGCTGCGGCGAATACCGGCCGATAAACACCGAACCTGCATTGCGCACCCAATCGAGGTCCTCCTTCGCATCAACGCTCAGATGTTCGGGCGCCAGCCGGTTGGTAATTTCGCGGGCCTCGTCCACTGAGCCCGCGACCACAACCAGGCCGTTTTTCTCGATCGCCTGCTTTGCAATGGGATTGGTCTTCACCCGCTGCGCAACCTCCCTGATCACCTCGCGCGCCAGGGGGGTGTTGGTTGTGATCAGGATGGCCAGCGCCTCAGGGTCATGCTCGGCCTGGGCCACCAGGTCTGCTGCGATCCCCACTGCATCGCCGCTTTCACTGGTCACGACAATCTCGGTCGGCCCGGCCAGCATGTCGATAGAGCAATCGAAGGCGACCAGTTTCTTGGCCGCGGTCACATACCAATTGCCCGGGCCCACGATCTTGTCCACGCGGCGGATGCTCTCGGCCCCATAGGCAAGGGCTGCCACCGCCTGGGCGCCACCGATGCGGTAAAACCCGCTCACGCCGAGCAGTGCTGCGGCCGCCAGCGTCTCCTTTGCCGGTTTTGCCGACACCACCGCGATTCGCTCCACGCCGGCCACCTGCGCCGGGATCACCGTCATGAGCAGGGTAGAGGGTAGCGGATAGCGCCCGCTGGGCACATAACACCCCACCGCCCCCAGGGCCCGCACGCGCTGCCCTGTGGTCAGTCCGCCGGCTGTCGCGCTCCATTCCTTCGGCATCTGCCGTCGGGCGAATCGCCGGATATTTCGGGCCGCGGTCTGCATCGCGGACCGTATCGTCTTTGGCGTCGCATCCCACGCCTGTTCCATTTCCGCGCGGGTTATCTCGAAAGGCTGTTGCGGCGCCAGGCCGTCCAGCTTAGCCGCGTACCTTCGCAGCGCCTGGTCCCCGCCCTTGCGCACATCGCCCACAATGCGCTGTACCACCGGCATCGCGCGCGCCGTGCTGCGGGCGCCTCTCAGCTCCAGCTCGCTGAGCATCTGCCGGGTCTCCTTGCCGCCGCGGCCTTGTGTGTTGACCAGCCTCATCCAAACGCTCCGAACTCCCAGACAAATGTTCGGGTGCCCCATCTCCCCGGATTCCTGTTGAGCTTACTGGGTTCCGCGAAATCTATGCGCCTTTCCTTACAGAAAGGCGCACACGCGGTCTCGTCCAGTGCTGCGTGGCAGGAATCCGGGGTCCTTGCCGTGTTTTTCGGCAAGGGTGGGATACCACGGCTCTCTCTTCCAAAAGATTTAAAAAACAATCTTATTGAGCGGATATTCGACGATCCCGGTTGCCCCCGAGCTCTTGAGCTTGGGAATCACGTCGCGCAGCACGCTCTCTTCGAGTACCGTATTCACCGCCGCCCAGCCGGACTCGCTCAGCGCCGAGATCGTCGGCGAATCCAGGGCCGGCAGCATCGCCAATACCTGGTCCAGGTGCTTCTTTTCGACGTTCATCATCAATCCCACCCGGCCCTGCGCCGCGATGGCTCCGTTGAGCATGAGCGAGAGATTGTCGATCTTCTGCTTCTTCCAGGTATCGCCATAGGCGGTCCGATTGGCAATCAGGTGCGTCTCGCTTTCCATCACCGTATCGATGATGCGCAGCCGGTTTGCCCGCAGCGAGCTGCCCGTTTCGGTCACTTCCACAATAGCGTCGGCCAGCATCGGCGGTTTCACTTCTGTCGCGCCCCAACTGAATTCGACTTTCNNCCTCGGGCACCGCCAGCACCCAGCGAACTTTGTTCCGCGTCGCCTTGGAATAGGTCAGGGAGGTGATGCTGGTTACGTCGAGCCCGCTTTCCACCACCCAATCGATGCCGGTGAGGCCCGCATCGAGGACGCCCTTCTCCACATACCGCGCCATCTCCTGGGCACGAATGAGCATGCACTCGATCTCGCTATCGTCGATGGCGGGAAAGTAGGAACGGCCGTTGGCATAGATGTGCCAACCGGCGCGCTCAAAAAGAGCAATGGTCGCGTCCTGCAG
>PLZN01000620.1 GCA_003152195.1 Acidobacteriaceae bacterium | reverse complement strand
CCGTCACGGGCCGGAAGAACTTCCGTCTAACGGGCAGATTGGTGTGGTTGAACAGTTGCGATCACCAGGATCCCCTCTGTGCCAGCGTCCGAACCCCCCAAGACAACTTTGTCAAGCTGCTGTCCGCATCGATTCAATGGGTAGCTCGGTGCTGACTCACGCTGGCGATAGCATGCACCCGGCGAAATATGTCTACATCGTGGCTCATCGCGGAGCGTCCAGGCTTGCGATTGAGAACACGCGGGCTGCGTTCGAGGCTGCAATCAAGCCTGGAGTAGATTTTATCGAAACCGATGTCCGCAGAACCGGTGATGGAATTCTGGTATTGCACCACGACGCCGATGCTTTCGGTGAGCTGATCGCGCAATCCAGCTTTCACAATCTGTTGCAGCTGTCGCGCGCGAAGAATTCCGATTTGACAACCCTCGAGGAGTTGCTGACTCTTGCCAGAGGCCGGATCAGACTGGACATTGAGCTGAAAGAGGCTGGGTATGAGGAAGAGGTGGTTGGCCGCCTTCAGAGAGCCGGGATGCAGGAAGACGACTTTGTCATTACCACCTTTCGCGACGATTCCCTCCGCGGCTTTAAGGCCCTCTACCCGGCGGCCCGTTGTGGATTGCTGATCGAAGACAATCGCGATTCGCCGGCGTCCGGCGGCGATCAGGTTTTGACGGAGCGGCTAAAGCAGGCCAATGCGGATTTCGTGGCGGCAAAAGCGAGTCTGGTCTCGCTGGGTTTTGCTGAACAACTATGGGACCAAGGTTATCCGGTCTGGGTATGGACGGTCGATGATCCGGAACAAATCGCGAAGTTTCTGCGGATTCCCGGCGTTCAGGCAGTGATCACGAACCGCCCGGATCTTGCCGTGGAAGCGCGATCAAAAAACTGAATGCGAATCCAGGGTAAAGCATTTTCCGAAAAGGCTTCTGGAGCCTCCCAATGCGTTCCCCGCGAGTCAAGGACCAGCCGACCTAACATGGATGTAGACGGTCTTCCGCCAATGATGTAGAGTGTCTACATTGTGAGTCCAGGACGTGAGCCGTTTCTAAATCGAGTTGAGCTCCTTCAGGGCACGCTCGACATGCTAATTCTGCAGACGCTGCAATGGGGCGCCCAGCATGGCTACGGCATCAGCCAGGCCCTTCGCGCTCAGTCCGGCGAAGTTCTACAGGTAGAGACCGGCTCACTGTACCCTGCGCTGCATCGCATGGAGCGCCAGGGTTGGATCGTTTCGAAGTGGGGCCAGACAGAGCAGAAGCAACGCGCCAAGTATTACCGCATCACGGCGGAGGGCAAGAAACAACTTGCTCGTGATCGTTCGAAGTGGGAGACGATGGTCGCCGCAATCGGCAATATCCTTACCCCAACACCAGAAGGCTGAGGACCTCCATGCCCTTATGGAGTCGCATCTTCCGACCTGAACGCGCTAAATCGGAGCTGGATGCCGAGATTGAATCGCATCTCGCATTAGCCGCTGCCGACAAGTGCGGCCGCGATACTGCTCCAGAGGCAGCGCGCCGGGCAGCCGAACGGGAATTTGGTAACCCAGCGCTGGTGAAAGACGTAGTGCGCCGTATGTGGGGATGGGTCTGGCTGGAATCGCTCCAGCAAGACATAAAGTGTGCTCTGCGCCAGTTGCGGAGATCCCGGGGATTTTCCACCGCGGTGATCGCAACGCTGGCGTTCGGCATCGCAGCCGCGACCGCCATGTTCACGGTGGTCGATCAGGTTCTGCTTAGGCCCCTGCCCTATCCCCGGCCGGACCGGCTAGTGACCGTTGACGAGGCGGGCATCCACGGCAAGCCGGATTTGAATCACGGCGCAGCCTACCTTGATCTGAGAGCGTGGCAACAGCAGAACAAAACATTCGAGCAGATCGCCTACTACGTAGTCGGCGCCCGCGGTAACTTTCTCGAAGGCAGTGGGGGATCCGTCGAAGTCTATCTCACCAGCGTCAGCCCCAATTTTTTTCGCACCCTGGGCGTTCGTCCCCGAGTGGGCCACGGCTTCGACGAGGATGTAGAGCCATTCACCGACGGGCGGAATGCCAACACGATCGTATTGAGCGATGTCGCATGGCAACAAATGTATGGCGGCGATACCACCATCCTTGGTAAGGATGTCCTGCTCAACGGTCAGGAGTATGCAGTGGTTGGCGTGATGCCGAGGGGGTTCGCTTTCGGAGGTGAGCGGGATTGGCGGCAAGTTTGGACAACAGTTCACCTCGACGAGGCGGATAAGGAACGAAAAGATAGGCCGCGAGGCTACAGCGTAATCGGACGTCTGAAGGATGGCGCTGCGTTAGCTGCAGCGGAAGCCGACCTGAAAACACTGCAGGCACAGATTGCGAGAAGTTACGAGGATCCCGATGTTCGCGAAAGTAGAACGAGTGTAATTGTTCGGAGATATGCCGATTCGATCGTAGAGGAAGACCTCAAGAGGGCGCTCATCGCGCTATTGGCAGCGGCCGGGGTCCTCTGGCTGATCGCCTGCGTCAATGTAACCAACCTTTTCCTGGTTCGTGCCACTGCTCGGCAGCGCGAAATTGCAGTGCGCGGCGCCCTCGGCGCCAGCCGTGGGAGGATCATGCAGCAGCTCGTCGCGGAGGGCCTGGTCCTCAGTGGCGCAGCTTCACTGCTGGGAAGTCTTCTCGCGCTGGGGGCAATCAGGGTCTTTGAGATACAGATTCCTTCTCACCTCCGGATTCAAGTATCAGCAAGTGCCAACGTTACGATCCTTCTGGTCCTGGCCGGGCTCACGCTGCTCTCCACGGTATTCTCTTCGGTGTGGCCCTCATTCATCGCCGCGCACATGCCCATCGAACCCGCGCTCAAGCAGGGAGGACAGCAGAGTGGAACGAACCGCCGCCAGCATCGCGTTCGCAGTTCGCTGGTCATTGCGGAAATTGCCATGTCTCTCACTTTGCTCGCCGCATGCGGACTTCTTCTGCGCACGATCTATGCATTGCGCCATGTTCCTCTGGGCTTTCGTACAGATCACATCATGGTCGCGAACCTAACTATCCCGGCCTACCGTTTTGCCCATCGCAATATGACAACGGAGCTTTACCAGCCGCTGCTGGAGCGGGTCCAGCGTCTGCCCGGAGTACAGGCGGCGGCGCTCATGACCGAGGTACCGCTGGGCCAGACCTTTCACATGGTGTTGTCTCTGATTGGTAAGGGCTATGGCGGCCACCGTAGCGAATACGACCCGATCACGTCCAATTTCAGAGCGGTGAGTCCTGAAGCTCAGCAGGTCTTCGGGTTCAGCATGCTCAGCGGCCGATATTTCAACCAACAAGATACGGCTGGATCGCAGCCAGTCGCCGTGGTCAATCGCGCGTTTGCGCAGCTCTACGCTCCTGATCAACGGAATCCGAGTTCGGTCCTGGGCATGCACCTCTTGCACATGCGCCAGAACCAGCCAGTAGAAGTCGTGGGCGTGCTGGACGACGCGCGGCAAAATTCGATCACGCAACCGCTGCCCGAGGCCGAGATCTGCATCCCCCAGATGACGCCTGACAGCACCTCATACCTCGCTGTCGAAGGCAGGGCGATGGATCTCGCCCTGCGCACGGAAAGGCCTTTTGCCTCCATCACTCCGGAGCTGCGTTCTCTCCTTCGCCAAGCGAGCCCTGAATTTGCCAATGCGACTTTCACCAACATGGACCAGGTCGTCGCGGATTCCTATGGAAGTCAAACGCTGGCGGCACATCTGCTCGAACTCTTCGGCGGAACGGCACTCCTTCTCTGCGTTAGCGGGCTGTACGGGTTGCTCGCTTATGTCGTTGCGCAGCGCACCCGCGAGATCGGCCTTCGCATCGCACTGGGTGCGCAACGGCGACAGGCGTTATGGCTCATTTTGCGTCAGGCCGGCGCCTTGGTCATTGCCGGCGTCGTCATCGGCACTGCGCTGGCAGTCGCGTCCGGTAAGTTTGTGCGCGGCTTTCTCTATGGAGTCGCGGAACACGACGTCTGGACGCTGATGATCGTCGCTCTGGTATTGCTCATCAGTGGCGGCTTGGCCGCCTACTTCCCTGCCCGAAAGGCCGCCAAGGTGAATCCCATAGAAGCTCTCCGAGCGGAGTGAACCCCCGTTTCCTTAGGTCGAGATCATCCCATGCCAAGACTGAAGCTATTACTGGTACTGGTCCCGACCCTGCTCGCAGGCTGCGCTCTACGGCAGTCGAGGGGCATCTACCGCCTCAGCGAAATTAATTCCCAGTATTTCCTGCTTTCGCCAGATGCCGCCACTTCGCAGGGTGATCACCAGACGCTTCGTATCCCTCGTTCTCGCACGGGTGAGAATCCGAAGGGTGGCCCGGCGATCGATTGTTCGATCAAAGGACCTTGGTTCTCTTTCTATCCAGCTCCGAGAAACGAACCTCAGTGGATAGCAGAAACGCCGAGCGCAGCGGCATGGGAGAAGAGTTCAGGCGCCATCGACATGAAGGACCAGTGGCAGAGCTTTGAAAGAGCACTCCACCAAGTGCAGCAGAGGCAGTGCTTTGCCTCCAGGGATGAATATCTTTCTGCGCAGCAAAGAATCGCAGCGAGCCTATCTGCTCCTGCCGCAGACACCTTGTTTTACCGCTACGCCTATGGACCTGGAGGATACATTGACCTGGCGCCTGGCATGCAATTGCGCATTGAACGCGATTTCTTTAGCTCTCACAGTTCCGGCCAACCGCGCCCCGCGGATTATCAGGGCACGACGATCACGAATTACGAGATCTCCGGCAACGCTGAATCCGGAACCGCACTTAAGCTCCTTGGTGTGGAGAAGAGATCGACAGCATTGACGACGCCTGGTTCGACTTCTTCTGATGCAAGCTTGGCAACACAATTCGCAGCGGCTCCTCGCCTACGCCTTTTCCTGCTGAATCTGGTTGTATCCGACAATGTCAAAAACCCCGCCATCCTCATCGGAGCGTCAACCAAGGAGGGCCTGAATGAGGCGACGCACACGATCGAAAGCGACCCCGGAATCTCTTGCAATTCCCTGCTGCGCTGGCAAGTAACTTGTGCGCTTTTTGATGGATTAGTGACGGTTAGCCCGATGCTCGAAGTTGTCGTCAATGGGAAACCAACCTACATCCCCATCGGATCCAGGTTGTGGTTCATTATTCCTCGCGTGACGAACTCACAACAGGCAACGCTCACGCGGACGCTTCGAGTTGAGCGGCGGTTTCAAGGGAGGCTTGTTGGTATAAAGATCGCTGCCAATTCGGATGAGCTTTCGCAATTGCTTCTGTTCGGGGGGGACAGAATCTCCTGGTCAAAGACTGTCGAAGCCAAAAAGTAAAAATCGCTACACACAATTACGCCCTTAGCCGGTGTTGATGGCGAAGCGATAGGTTAGAAGTACGCTGACCTACCCGGCAGGGACGACTGAGGGCTTG
>PLZN01000141.1 GCA_003152195.1 Acidobacteriaceae bacterium | reverse complement strand
GATCAGCAGTTCTTCATCGCCTTCGGCCAGAACTGGGCTTCGAAGTCGCGGCCTGCGGCTCTACGCGAGCAGGTTATGACTGATTCCCATGCCCCGGGAGAGTACCGTGCGGACACCGTACGCAATGTCGACGCGTGGTATGCGGCCTTTGGCGTTCAGCCTGGACAGGGGCTTTATCTTGCTCCGCCGGATCGGGTTCGCATCTGGTAAGAGGGCTCCGTTGAAGATGGGATTCTTTCTGTCGCGCAAACCAGGCTTGCGTAAGTAAGTGTGGTTGCGTCCTTCTGGGAAAGCATTGGAAACAANNATCATCATCGTCCCAGGTACGCTGGGGCGAGGGGACCCAGCGCTTCGCTTAGGAGCAGAGTTGGGTAATGACCGCGAATCCACGCTCGTGGTGAGATATGAGGAAGCGTCGTCGTGCCCTTCTGGGAAAACAATGGAAACGAATCATCGTCCCAGCGCTTCGCTTAAGCGCGGGTTAGATATTCTGACTAGTGCGGCTCGGGCGGTCCCATCGCTTCGACAAAGCTGGCAGCAAAGGGATAGGCTGTCCTGGTGAGCAAAGAAGAAGCCGCTGAGGTGCTCTCGATCGAGGGGCGCGAGGTTCGCGTGACTCACCCTGACAAGCTTTATTTCTCCAAGCAGACACAGCTCTCGAAACTTGATATCGTGCGCTACTACATGTCGGTCGCGCCGGGCGCGCTCACCGGAATCCGGGATCGTCCCATCGTTCTCAAACGTTTCGTAAACGGCGCCGAGGGTGAGGCGTTCTATCAGAAGCGCGCGCCCAGCGATCTTCCCTCGTGGCTGCGGACGGTAACGCTGTCATTCCCTTCGGGCCGCACGGCGGAGGAGGTCGTCGTTGATCAGGCGGCAGGACTCGCCTGGATCGTCAACCTGGGCTGCCTCGAGCTGCACCCGCACCCGGTGCGCTCCGCCGATCTCGATCACCCGGATGAGTTGCGGGTCGATCTCGATCCCGGCCCCGGCGTCAGTTGGATGGACGTGCGCCAAGTCGCCCTCGAGGTGAAGTCGCTTCTCGAAGAGCTCGGGCTTCGCGGCTGGCCCAAGACCAGCGGGTCACGGGGAATGCATGTGAATGTGCGGATTCATCCGCGCTGGAGTTTCAGCGAGGTGCGCCGTGCGGCGCTCGCGCTGTCGCGTGCTGTCGAGCGGCGCGTGCCGGAGCTGGCCAGCTCAAAATGGTGGAAAGAAGAGCGTCACGGGGTATTCCTCGATTACAACCAGAATGCGAAGGATCGGACGACGTGCTCTGCGTATTCCGTGCGCCCACTCCCCGACGCTCGCGTCTCTACGCCGCTCCACTGGCCTGAGGTCCCGGACTGCGAGCCGGCCGACTTTACTGTGCTCACGGTTCCGAAGCGTTTCGCGGAGATCGGCGACCCGCATGCGGACATCAACAACGCGCCGGGTTCGCTCGAACAGCTGCTGGAGCTTGCGGCAAAGGATGAGGCCGCCGGCCTGGGCGACGCGCCGTGGCCGCCGCACTTCCGCAAGATGGAGAGTGAGGCGCCGCGCGTGGCTCCCTCTCGCGCCAAGTCCACCGCCAAGAAGACGCCGCGGACGAAGATGCCACTGGTGGTGGTCGCGAACTCTCCCAACAAAGACGCCGCGCTGGCGGGCCTGGAAAGATGGAAGAGCAAGCATGCTGAGGTGGCCGGCCTTCTCGCCGTGGATGACGTGCTGGTCGACTCCATGCGCGGCACTTCATCCACGTGGACCCGCATCCGAGTGAACCTGCGTCATGTTCCCGAAGAGCTAAGGCCGGCGCAGGAAACTCCCGACCCGGATGACGATCCGACGCGTGCATGGCGTAGCACGCGGGCTGCGAAGCGCCCTTCGAAAAAGGATGCGTGAGAAGTTATCGTCAGCGGCCGCTGGCGAAAATCTCCATCAGCTCTTGCGGCGGAACGACTTCCAGCTGGGCGTAGGTGCAGTCGCTCGGCTGCTTATCGATGCGCCACTTGCGAAACTGCGCCATGTGACGGAAGCGGCTGCCCTGCATGTGCTCGTAAGCGACCTCAACCACCAGCTCGGGCCGCAAGGGCTCCCACGATAGGTCTTTCCCTTGGCTCCAGCGGCTCTGGCCGCCCGGCATGCGATGCTCACCTTCGCCGGTTGCCGATCCAGGGTCGGCCCACAGCTTCCACGGGTGATTGGCAAGCGCATCCTTGCGATAGGGCGCGAGAAATTCTACGAGCTCGCGGCGCTTGTCTTGTGGGAAGCTCGCGCAGACGCCCACGTGCTGCAGCGCGCTCGCATCGTCGAAGAGCCCGAGCAATAAGGAGCCGATCAGCGTGCGCTCGCCCTTCTTGTACCAGCGAAAGCCGGCAACGACGCAGTCGCAATCCCGCTCGTGCTTGACCTTGAGCATCACGCGCTTGTCAGGCTGGTAGGCGCCTTCTATTGGCTTGGCCATAACCCCGTCGAGGCCTGCACCCTCAAAGCGACGAAACCAATCCGACGCGACGCTCGCGTTGCCGGTCGCCGGCGTGATATGGATCGGCTGCACCGCGGAGGAAAGCAGCGATTCCAGGTCTGCACGCCGGCTGCGAAACGGTTCACCGCGCAGATCCCGTTCTCCCTCGCAAAGCAGGTCGAAGAATACGATGGATGTCGGCGTCTGCTGGGATAGAAGCGTCACCCTCGATGCTGCGGGGTGAATGCGGAGCTGAAGTGTCTCGAAATCGAGACCACTCTCCGTGGCGACAACGATTTCGCCGTCGAGTACGCAGCGCGCGGGCAACTGGGACCGTAACGGCTCGAGCAGCTCGGGGAAATAGCGGTTCAGTGATTTTTGATCGCGGCTCTGGATCAGGATCTCGTCCCCGTCGCGGAAGACTAACGCGCGAAAGCCATCCCACTTCGGCTCAAAGATCCATGTTTTGCCCACGGGTAATTCGCCGACTCGCTTGGCGAGCATCGGCAAGACCGGCGGGTTTACGGGCAGTTGCATGCCCCCATGTTATACCGCTCGTGCGGGCGGCCATCTGCATGGAAGATGAGGTGGATTGAGAAGGTTGAACCGCAGGTCCCTCCACAAGTTTTTTGCGGGAAATCAATGACTCATCGGACGAGTGCCGTCATCCCGACCGAAGCGTACCCGGATTTCCCGCAGCGCGGGCACTACCTAGGGGATCTTTAACGATACGAAGTGTGCTCGATTCCCCATGGCCTTCCGGCTGCATCTATCAACAACGAGAGTATTGGATCAGGAGATGAGATGAGCAAGCAAAAGAGTCTGTGGCGTGGCGTTCTGGCGGGAATCGCGGGTGGATTGGCCGCGGCTTGGATGATGAACGAGTTCATGGCAGGACCGGGTCAAGAATTGCGGCAAGCCGTGCAAAGCGATGAAGAGAACCGCCAGCAGCCGGCACATAGCGGCGAGCCTAAGGAAGACGCCACCATGAAGGCTGCCGAGGATATCGTGCACACAGAAGCCGGTCCCATCGTTCACTATGCGTTCGGCGCGATAGCGGGTGGACTGTACGGCGGTTTGGCGGAGTACTCCAGCGTTGTAACGTCAGGCTTCGGGACGAGTTTTGGTGGAATACTCTTCAGCCTTGCTGACTTTCTCGCGGTGCCGGCTCTGAACCTGGCGCCTTCGCCGATGGACCAGCCTGCCTCGGCGCAGGCGTCCCCGTTCGCCGCACACATCGTCTATGGAGTCAGCACGGAGTTGGTGCGGCGTATGTTGCGCATGCTGCTCTAGCGGAACTGGCCATAGGCTCGTCTGCTAGACTTCTGTCACTCATCCAGGATCAGAAAGAAGCAGGAGAAGCATAATGGCCTTGCGACGGAAACTGGCGGCCGTGATCTGTCTGGCAGCCGGCTCGTTGATGGTAGTTGCGCAAGAGACGAAGACACCTGCCGCCTCGCGCACTTTGGTCCGGGCCGGGCATGTGCTCGACGTAAAGACAGGCAAGCTGCTCGACGCGCAGACCATCGTGGTTACTGGCGACAGGATCGCGTCCGTGGGGGCCACAGCCTCGGTCAAGGCACAACCGGGAGACACGGTGATTGAGTTGGGCAGCATGACGGTGATGCCGGGTTTGATCGACGTGCACACGCATATCACCGGCGAGCCGAACTTCGATCCCTACTTCGAGTTGACACAGACGGCCGCCAAGGAGGCCATCAACGGCGTCGCCAATGCCCGTACCACGCTGATGGCGGGATTTACTTCTATCCGCAACGTAGGCGCAGGCGAGTACACCGATGTCGATCTGCGGGATGCAATCAATCAGGGCCAGGTGCCCGGGCCTCACATGCAGGTGAGCGGGCCGCCGCTGGGCATCACCGGCGGGCACTGCGATGAGAATCTCCTCCCCATCAAGTATCACGTCATCGGGGAAGGAGTGGCGGACGGCATCGCTGCAGTGCAACAGAAGGTGCGGCAGAATATCAAGTACGGCGCGGACCTGATCAAGATCTGCGCGACCGGAGGCGTGCTGTCAAAGGGTGACGATCCGCAGGCCTCGCAGTACACACTGGAGGAGATGCAGGCCATCGTTGCCGATGCCCACCGGTTGGGGCGCAAGGTGGCCGCCCACGCGCATGGTTCGCAGGGCATTTTGTGGGCGACCCGGGCAGGCGTCGACTCGATCGAACACGGCAGCTATATCAATGATGAAGACATCGCCGAGATGAAGAAGAACGGAACCTACCTGGTGCCCACGCTGTACCTGGAAGACTGGATGATCGAAAAGGGCAATTTGCCGCCAATCTACCATCAGAAAATGTTGGATACGATCGTGGTGGCGAAGAAGAACGTGAAGCATGCGATCGAGGCGGGTGTAAAAATCGCGCTGGGAACGGATGCCGCGGTTTATCCGCACGGGCTGAACGCACATGAGCTCGATGTGTATGTCAACCAGATGGGTATGACGCCGCTCGCGGCGCTGCAGTCCGCGACCGTGAACGCAGCCGACCTGATGGGTTGGAGCGCTAAGACGGGCAGCATCGAGCCGGGCCATTGGGCCGACATCATCGCGGTGGAACGGAACCCGCTTGACGATGTGCGCGTGCTGCAGCATGTGAACTTCGTGATGAAAAGTGGTGTGGTCTACAAAAGCGAGACAGGCAAATAGGGAGATGCCATGCCGGTAGATGCGCGCAGGACTATCTCTGATCTGCGGGAGCTTCGTGCGTTGACCGCGGACGATCACGGGGCGCAGCGGATTGCCTGGAGTCCAACCTGGCTCAACGCTCGCGCCTGGTTTCAAGACAAGCTGGCGGGGCTGCCGGTGGAGCACCACCTCGACGCCGCGGGCAATTCCTGGACGACGCTGCAAGGCGATTCTGAGCGAGTCCTCATCCTTGGCAGTCATCTTGACTCTGTTCCCAATGGCGGGTGGTTAGACGGCTCTCTTGGCGTTCTCGCCGCTTTCGAGGTGCTGCGCGGTCTGGCAGAGGACTTCCACGGCCGGCCGCCCATCACGATTCGCCTGGTGGATTGGGCCGACGAGGAAGGCGCGCGCTTCGGCCGGAGCCTGTTTGGCTCCTCGGCCTTTGCCGGTACGCATAGCATCCAGGCTGACCGCAGCCGTACGGACCGCGATGGAGTTCGCCTGGAGGATGCCTTGCGGCAATGCCAGATCGACATCGACCGGATTGGGGACGCCGGCTCAGAACGGGGGCAGGCCGGCGCCTACCTGGAGCTGCATATCGAGCAAGGACCGGTTCTTGAAGCCATGCATCTGCCGCTGGGCGTGGTGCTCGGCACGAAGGGGGTAGAACGCCACGCGATCACCTTCCATGGGCAGGAGGCACATTCCGGGTCCACCCCGATGGGGGCACGGCGGGATGCTCTCGCCGCCGCGGCAAAGCTCGCGCTGGAGATCCGCTCCCTGGCGCGCAAACATCCCGACGCCGTTGCCACTATGGGGAGCGTGAAGACTTTTCCTGGCATTGTGACGGCCGTGGTGGGGCGTTGCGAAACGACCCTCGATATGCGTGATCTCGACGCCGGAGTGCTGGCTTCGATGTTGGCCGATGCACAGGAGGCGAGCCAGCGCTTTGCAGCGGAAGAGGGCTGCACCGTGGATTGGTCGAGGATCTGGAGCATCGAACCGATACCCTTCAATCCGCGGCTGATCGAGTATTGCGACCAGGCGGTTCGAGAGACTACCGGGGCCTCCCATAAGCTGCCCTCGGGGCCGCTGCATGATGCCGCCGAGGTGGCGCGGGCGGGGATTCCGGTGGTGATGATGTTTACCCAGTCGCTCGCCGGCCTCAGCCACAACCCGGCTGAGGACACCAGGACCGAGGACCTGGAGCTTGCTGTGCAAGCCTTTGACCGTCTGGCGAGAAAGACGATGCAGTGGTTGGCGCAACCGCTCTGACTTCCGCGTTACTAATGGCAAAGTCATTGGTGGGGCTTCGCCCCATCTTTTTCGTCCCACGTACGCCCGGGAAGGTGTGAAGAAACCTCACCTGAGGATTTTCTCCGTACCAACGGACCATGGGTGCCCCATACCCCCGGATTTCCTATTGGGCTTGGTGCGCTCAACGCACTTCATGCGGCTTTCTTTGAGGAAAGCCGCATGAAGTTCGGCGATTCCAGCAAGCCCCACAGGAAATCCGGGGGGTATGGGGCGCCCGTGGTCCATTTACACGGGGAAAATTCCAAGGAAGGTTTCTTCACACCTTCCCGGGCGAACGTGGGCACCCAGCGTTACTCAGCCAACAACTCCCTCCTTCTGGGGCGTCGTGCCTCACCCCTATCCTAATTTTGCCCTCGGATAGTGCATAATGATGGTTTCCGCGTACTTAAAGGAGGGAGCAGGGAGACCCGATGAGCGGCCAAACGTCCTTTGTGCAGCAGGCGCCAAACCATCCGGAGACCTCCGCGCGTTTCGGCGATCTGCATCCGCCTTTCGACAAACAAGCTGCGATTCCAGAGGCCAATCGTTGCTTCTTCTGCTTCGATGCGCCCTGCACCGGCGCATGTCCTACGCATATCGATGTTCCGCGCTTTATTAAGAAGATCGCCAGCGGCAATCTTTCGGGGTCCGCCCGCACCATTCTCGACGCCAATATTCTGGGCGCAAGCTGCGCCCGCGCCTGCCCGGTGGAGGTTTTGTGCGAAGGCGCCTGCGTGATGCACCGCTTCAATAAGCAGCCGATCCAGATTGCGCGCCTGCAGCGCTTCGCGATGGA
Source organism: Acidobacteriaceae bacterium (assembly GCA_003152195.1). GTDB lineage: Bacteria > Acidobacteriota > Terriglobia > Terriglobales > Acidobacteriaceae > PALSA-350. The sequence goes on along the minus strand of PLZN01000141.1, from coordinate 3,959 downwards.
CTCGCTGCACGCCAGCGGTGCTCCCCTGCCCTTTGCGCCTGGGCCCGATACGGGGCTCTCGGTTGCATTGATCGGCGCCGGGCCGGCCTCGCTCGCTTGCGCGGCCGAACTGCGCCGCCGCGGCATCCGCGCCCAGCTCTACGACGCGCGCCCTCTGCCGGGAGGTTTGAATACATACGGGGTCGCCGAATACAAGCTGCCCCTGGTCGAGAGCCTGCGCGAAATCGAAATGCTCTCGCAGCTTGGAGTCGAGTTTCACTTTGCAACGATGATCGATGCGGAGATGCTCGCCGGGCTCGAGCATGAGCACGATGCCGTCTTTCTGGGAATCGGGCTGGGCGGTATTCACCGGCTTGGTATCGCCGGGGAACAGCTGCCCGGTGTGACCAACGCGCTCGATCTGATTGCCGGGTACAAGTCCGGGGAGTGCACTACGGTGCCGGCTCGTGTGGCCGTGGTCGGGGCGGGCAACACGGCTATCGACGCCGCCGTGGCTGCTGTCCGTTTGGGCGCCACGGAGGTGCACATCGCGTACCGGCGGGGTCCAGAACAGATGTCGGCATTTGCCTTTGAATATGAGCACGCCCGGCTCGAGGGAGTGAAGTTCGTGTGGCATACACAGCCTACGCGCATCCTTGGCGGCGAATCAGTAGAAGGCCTTGAGCTCACCAGGCTTGCGGCGTCTGCGGATGGACAGGCTGGTTCGGAGTTTTGCCTGGCGGTGGATTTGGTTGTCCTTGCCATCGGGCAGGGTACCCACAGCGGCCTTCTTTCAGGCAAGGTTCAGGTCGAACGCGGCCGCATTGTCATCGACCGTGCCACTGGCCAGACTTCTGATCCGAAGTACTTCGCCGGCGGCGATTGCACCAACGGCGGCCGCGAAGTGGTGGATGCGGTTGCGGACGGAAAACGCGCGGGCATTGGCATTGCCGCGTGGCTGGGGGCTGCCCTTGCCTCAGCCTAAGCCCACGCTTGCAACTACCTTCTGCGGCATCCAGTGCCCCAATCCCTTCTGGCTGGCGTCGGCTCCGCCGACCAACTGCGGGGAGCAGATCATGCGGGCCTTCGATGCAGGCTGGGGCGGCGCCGTCTGGAAGACAATCGGCGAGCCGATCACCAACGTCAGTTCACGCTACTCCTCCATCGACTGGGAGGGCCGCCGCATGATGGGCTTCAACAACATTGAGCTCATCTCGGACCGCTCCATTGAGATCAACCTGCAAGAGATGGCCGAGGCAAAGCGGCGCTATCCAAAGCACGCGGTCATCGCTTCGCTTATGGTCGAGAGCAAACGCGAGACCTGGCACGATATCGTGCAACGCGCGGAGGACGCCGGAGCCGACGGCCTCGAGCTCAACTTCGGCTGTCCCCACGGTATGAGCGAACGCGGCATGGGATCGGCGGTGGGACAGGTACCCGAATACTGCGAGCAGATTACAGCGTGGGTCAAGCAGAAGGCGCGTACCCCGGTCATCGTAAAGCTGACGCCGAATATCTCCGACATCCGAATGCCCGCGCGCGCGGCCAAGCGCGGTGGAGCGGATGCACTGTCCGCGATCAACACCATCAACTCGATCACGGGGATCGACCTCGATACCTTCCAGGCCAACCCGAACGTCGACGGCAAAAGCTCCCATGGCGGCTACTGTGGCCCCGCGGTCAAGCCCATCGCGCTGAACATGGTGCAGCAGGTGTGCGCCGACCCGGCAAGCGCGCTGCCTCTCTCCGGCATCGGCGGCATTGCGAACTGGCAAGACGCTGCCGAATTCATCCTGCTCGGCTGCGGCACGGTGCAGGTGTGCACCGCGGTGATGCATTATGGCTACCGCATTGTCGAAGATATGCAGGATGGACTGCTGGCGTGGATGGCGGAGAAGGGATTTGCTTCGATCGACGACTTCCGCGGCCGGTCAATTCCCAATGTTGTCAATTGGAACCAGCTCAACCTGAACTACCAGATCGTCGCTCGTATTCATGAGGACCTGTGTATCGGATGCCAGCTTTGCTATACCGCGTGCTGGGACGGGGCTCATCAATGCATTCATCTCGACCACACTTCGCCGGCACCAGATACCACGCGCACACCGGCCATGGTAGAGGCGGAGGCTGCGCGCCGCATCTCGACCACGCCGATTCCCAAGCTTGATGCCGGCGGTTCGGGTTCCAGCAATGCACGCACGCCGCTGGAGCGGATTCCGCGCGTGGACGAGCACCACTGTGTCGGTTGCAATCTCTGCTCGCTGGTCTGCCCGGTCGAGGGCTGCATCACCATGGAGCGCATCGAGAACGGCCTCGCCCCGCAGACCTGGGCGGAGCGCGTTGCGGCGGGCATCACTCCTGGCGGCGCATGCGAGGTCGTGAACACCAAGTAACAGATATCGCTCGGAGAGAAACAACCTTGCCCACCCTGATCCAGAATGGCACCGTCGTCAGTGCAGACGGCCAGCGGCAATCCGACGTCCTGTTCGAAGGCGAGACGATCAGCCAGGTAGGCCCCAACATCCCTTCCGCGGGACACACGGTCATCGACGCCAGTGGGCTGCTGGTAATGCCCGGCGGCATCGACGTCCATACCCATCTGGATATGCCGTTTGGCGGCACTGTGTCGGCCGACGATTACCGCACGGGCACGATTGCAGCAGCCGTCGGCGGGACGACCACGGTCATCGACTTCGCCCTCCAGTCCAGGGGTCACACCATGGCTAAGGCGCTGGAAACCTGGCTCGGCAAGAGCGACGGCAAGGCGTGCATTGACTACGGACTGCATATGGCGGTCACCGACCTGGGACCAGGCGACGGCGCGCAGGGCCTGGCCGAGATGGAAGTGATGGTGCGACGGGGAATTTCGTCGTTCAAGCTCTTCATGGCCTACCCCAATGTGCTGATGATCGACGATGGCCTGATGTTCAAGGTCATGCAGAAGGCCGGCGCGCTGAACGCTCTGTGCTGCGTCCACGCGGAAAATGGCAGCGCGATCGACATTGTCGTGGCACAGATGGTAGCGGCGGGCAAGACCGCTCCTCACTATCACGCGCACAGCCGTTCAACCAAGGCGGAGGCCGAAGCTACACATCGCGCCATCGCCATTGCTGACATGGCGGAGGCCGTGGTGTATATCGTGCACCTTTCCAATGAGGACTCTCTGCGCGAACTGAAGCATGCGCAGCAGCGCGGCCTGCGCGCCTTGGCGGAGACCTGTCCACAGTACCTGGTGCTTTCCCTGGAAGACCACATGCCCGGCAAGAGCTGGGATGAGGCCAAGTACGTCTTCACTCCTCCGCTGCGCAAGAAGCACAACCAGGCTTCGCTTTGGCATGCGCTGGAGGATGGCACGCTCTCCGTCGTTTCAACGGACCACTGCCCCTTCCGCTTCGCGGATCAGAAGTCGCTGGGCAAAGATGACTTCACAAAAATTCCCAATGGCGGCCCGGGGATCGAAAATCGTCTGCAGATCCTGTGGCACTTCGGCGTGAACTCGGGACGGCTGACACCCGAAAGGTTTGTCGAGCTCTGCTGCACGGCGCCGGCGCGCATCTTCGGCATGCCGCAGAAGGGGGTAATCGCTCCGGGCAAGGACGCGGATATCCTTCTTTGGGATCCTAACCGCGCATACACAATTTCTGCAGAGACGCATTGCATGGCGACCGACTACTCCATGTTCGAAGGCTGGACGGTGTCGGGTAATACCAGGCACGTCTTCTCTCGCGGAGAGCTGGTGGTAAAAGACGGCAAGTGGATCGGGCAGACCGGGCGCGGGCGCTTCCTCAAGCGTGAAGCCAATGCCGGGGGCCTGGCCTGATGCTGACACCCACGGCGACGACAGCGCACGGCAAGCAGCCATTCATGGCCGGCGCAGACCCACACCTCTACAACGACGACCTCGCTCCCACCACGCCGGCGAACCGCACCTGGGGCACTTACAACTACATCGCGCTGTGGTTCTCCATGTCGATGGAGGT
>PLZN01000248.1 GCA_003152195.1 Acidobacteriaceae bacterium | reverse complement strand
AATCCTTCCGGAGATGCGGAGTACTTCGAGCTTGCAACTCGCCTGGTACAGGGTAAGACGCTACTTGCCAAGTGCCTTCACGATGTCAGCGTAGCCATCGATTACCTGGCGGCACGGCCCGAAGTGGATCCGCTACGGATTGGATTCATTGGCCACTCGTATGGTGGCAGGATGGCCATCTGGGCTCCGGCAATCGATACCCGCATCCGGGCATCCGTCTCCAATTGCGGATGCGTGAACTACAAGCAGTCGTTCACCCACGACACCGGCGTGCAGATGGAGTTCTGCCTTCCGGGTGTAGTCCAATTTGGGGATGTCGAAGATATTGTCAGGCTTGTGGCCCCGCGCGCATTGCTTCTGCAGGCGACTTCGGACGACAAATGGTCACGGGGAGCCAGGGTAATGTTTGAGTACGCTCAATCATCATTCCCGAAGGGAAAGCTCGGGTTTGGGTATTGGCCCGGTGGGCATGTTTTCACACCGGAGATGCGGCAAGCTGCCTATCATTTTCTAGAGGAACAGCTCAAGGATGGGCAGTGACCTTCCGCAATCATGGTCGACTGCTTGGGACCCTCGACTATGCTTCCTTCAGAGGCGGAGGCGCATTCAACACTGTCCAGTAAAGGCTAAGCTGCAGAGCAGCCGCCACAAATTTGTCATAATCCACGGGTTTGACTACGTAGCTGTTGGCGAAGTGATCGTAAGCGCCCAGCCGATCTTGGTCCTCGTTGGAAGAAGTAAGAATGACGACCGGGAGATGCTTGGTGCGTTCATCTGCGCGAATTGCCTTGAGAACTTCCAAGCCGCTGATCTTGGGAATGTTGAGATCAAGGAGCACAACGACTGGCAGTTCGCGCGCATCCTCTGTCGCGTATTTGCCAAGTCCAAAAAGATAATCAAGGGCATCCACGCCGTCGCGTGCACGGACCAACGGATTGGTGATTTTTGCACGTTGGAACGCCCTCACGGCCAGATCGGCATCGGCGTCGTTATCCTCGACCAGGAAGATCGTTTTTTGATGGAGCATCATCGGCGGTTTCCTGGCGACCAGCTCAACTTGCCCATCTTCCCGCCGCCGGCCAGCCAATTCTGCGGCTGACCATTCCGTCGACGCGCACTTGTGCCAAAGCCCGATGTTGTAACAGACATATGGATCGTTCCTTGCTACTGGCCACTAAATCGGCGATGCAGCTGATTACTTGAGTCATGTTTCAGACCCGTTGTTCTGTTTTGGCACCAGTCGGGGCAAGTAGCCGGGGATCGTCTGTTGTCGATTCGAGAGTCCCTTAAAGCTTCCCGGCTTTCATAGACCAGGGTCAGGTTATGAAACGGCGGTTGTCTCTTGTGCTATCCCTGTCTGCTCGTTCGCTCCCACGGTGAAATAGAAAGTGGCCCCGCGATCGGCCTCGGCCTCGGCCCAGACTCTTCCCCCATGTTTTTGAACGATCCTCTGCACCGTGGCCAGACCCACACCTGTGCCTTCAAACTCGGATTCGGTGTGCATGCGCTGGAAGACTCCGAATAGTTTTTCGGCATACTTCATGTTGAAGCCGGCGCCGTTATCGCGCACGAAAATGACCGCCGGCTCGCCCGGTTGCTGAATGCTGCCTATCTCGATTACGGCGTTGGTCCGGCCACGGGAGTACTTGAGGGCATTGCCTATCAGGTTTTGAAAGACCTGGCCCATCAGGATCTGGTCGCACTCAAGCGCAGGCAGACGCGCAACGCGCCACTCCACATGGCGTCCTTCGCACTCCGGCTGCAGAACCGAAATCACCTGATCGACGATGGCATTCAATTCGATGTGGCGCAGCTTCAAGGATTGCCGCCCGAGCTTTGCCAGGCTGAGCAAACAATCCACCAGCAGCCCCATGCGGATAACCGCATCTTCGATGCGCTGCAAATGAGCTCTCGCTTCAAGCTCCATCCCGGGGCCAAAATCCTGCATGAGGATCTTGGAGAAACCACCGATGTGGCGCAGTGGTGCGCGTAGATCATGGGAAACGGAGTAGCTAAAAGCCTCCAGCTCCCGGTTGGCGGCCTCCAGTTGCGCGGTACGTTTGGCTATCCTCTCTTCGAGTTCCTCATTGAGTTTGTGGATCTCCAGCTCATCCGCTTTCCGCTGCGTGATGTCACGGAACGCGACCACTCCGCCACGCACCACTCCATCCTTATCTTTCAAAGGGGAACCGTTGCACTCAATCCAGACCTCGCGGCCGGGCCCGGGTTTGCGGACGAACATCTCGGCGCTGCATACCTCTCCGCGAATGGCACGTTCCAGGGGGGTTTGCCCGGGTGCAATAGCTGTGACCATGTCGGACGAATAGGTGCCGTAGTGCGCGCTCCATTCCTCGGGGGGCAGCTTAGCCGCACCGAGGCCAAGGATTTTTTCCGCGGCCGGGTTCCAGAGGATGAATTTTCCCTCCTCATCGGCGGCGGCCAATCCCTCTACCATGCTGTCCAGCACCGACTGGAGCATGAGCTTCTGGGTTTCCAAGGCCTGTTGAGAGCGCAGCAATTCCTCGGCTTGCCGGGCCAATTCCTCCGCGTACCGGGCTTGGGTGGCTTCAAACCCCTTGCGCGAAGTTATGACGCGGAAGACCAGGACACCCCCGCACCGACTGCCCTGGGCATCCTTCATGGGACGTCCTGCGATTTCGATATGTATCTTGCCCTCCACTCCGGGGCGCTGAACCACAAGCTCCGCGAACACTGACTCGCCCCGCAGCGTCCGTGCCATCGGACGTTCATCCACCGGATAAGGAGTAATCCCATCGGGCAGAAAGATGTTGTAGCCAACAGCCGACACGTCGGTAGGCATATTGGACACGTCAAGGCCCAGCAGTTTGTTGGCGGAATCGTTCCAGAGAAGAAAGCGTCCTTCCAGGTTAGCCGCCACCAGCCCCTCGCCCATGCTCTCCAACACCAGCTTGAGCATCGAGGTCTGCTCCTCCAGGGCCTGCCGGGAGCGTGCCAGTTCTGCCGCTTGTGCCGCGAGACGCTCAGCCGCTTGTTTGCGTTCGCTGATGTCGGTGTTGGTGCCAAACCAGCGAACCACGTGGCCTGCCGAGTCCTTTAGCGGCATGACGCGGGTGAGGAATGAGCGAAAACGCCCGTCAGCGCCGCGCAGGGGGAGATCCATCTCAAAGGGGTGGCCAGTGGCAATCGCGTCCTTCCATTGCTCCATCGCCTGGGGCAGAATGTCGGGATCGTGGACGCTCTGCCAGCCCCACCCCTGCATCTGCTCGAACGGTGTGCCCGTGTATTCGTACCAGCGCTGGTTGTACCAAAAGATGGATCCATCGGCCTCGGCCATCCAGGCAAGCTGGGGGATGCCGTTGGCCATGGCCTGGAATCGCTCCTCGCTCTCGCGCAGCGCCTCCTGCGCCTCGCGCCGATCCGTTATATCGAAGAGGATGCCCCCCATGTGGGTGTTCTCGCCGGCGGCATTTTGGTAAACCCGGCCCCTGGCAGCGATCCAGCGTTCCGTTCCGTCCGGCCAAATACTGCGGTATTCAACGTCGTATTCGGCTTGGCCGGCGAGGGCCCGCCTCATGGCTTCCTCGACCTGGATCCGGTCGTCGGGATGAAGGGTGGCGCGAAAACGTGCGAAGTTAAATTTTGTGTCCGGCGGCAAACCGAACAGGGCGAAGGACAGTGGAGACCCCTCCAGTTCATCAGTCTCGAGCTTCCAACGCCAGGTGCCCAGCCGCGCCCCGTCAAGGGCAAGACGCAACCTTTCCTCGCTGTCGCGCAGTGCTTCTTCCGCCCGTTTGCGCTCGGTGATGTCACGCGCGATTTTCGATGCACCAACAATCACACGACTGCCATCTTTTATTGGAGAAATGGTTACGGAAACGTCAATTTTCGTGCCATCCTTCCGCACCCGCACAGTTTCAAAATGTTCCACACTCTCGCCGTGCCTGATGCGTGTCAGAATGCCGGCCTCCTCATTGACCCGATCCGCAGGCATGAGCATGGTCATCGGCTTGCCTACGGCTTCTGCGGCCGAGTAGCCGAACACCTTCTCGGCGCCACGATTCCAGGCGGCGATTGTCCCGTCCAGGGTCTTGCTGATAATGGCGTCATCGGAGGAGTCGACGATCGCAGCCAATCGGTCGCGCATCTCTTCCGCCTGCCTGCGTTCTGTGACATCCCGCAGGATGACGGTTAACATCTTCTGGCCCACGATTTCGACCTGGGAGATGGACGCCTCGATCTGAAATTCCTCGCCATCGGCGCGAACGGCCCAGAGCGCGCCTAGCTGTCCCATGGCTCGGTTCGTGGTCCCGGTTTCTCCGAATTGACGAATGTGAGCGGAATGCGCCGAACGAAACCGCTGCGGAATGAAACGTTCGATCGGTTGTCCCAGGGCCTCTGCCTCAGCACAGCGGAAAACCCTCACCGCGGCTGCATTGAAGAGCACGATGCGCTGCTCGCTATCCACGGTGATGATCGGGTCCATGGCCGAACTGATGATGCCGGTCATGCGTGCCTGGGCTTCGCGCACCGCCTGCTCTGCCTGCACCCGCTCGGTGACGTCCCGCAGGATGACGGTGAACAGTTTCTTGCCCCCGGTTACCACTTGTGAGATGGAGGCCTCAATCTGAAATTCCTGGCCATCGGCGCGCAGCCCCCACAGCACATCCATGGGTCCCATGGCCCGATTGGTAACGCCGGTTTCGGCGAACCTATGGATGTGTCCGGCGTGGGCGGCGTGAAATCGCTGGGGAATGAAACGAGTGATGGGCTGCCCAATCGCATCGCTCCCAAGGCAGCGGAACATTTTCTCGGCGGCGCGATTGAACATTGCGATGCGCTGCTGGTCGTCCACGGTAATGATCGCGTCCATGGCTGAGGCAATGACCCCAGCCAGACGGCCCTCGCTTTCGCCCAAGGCCGCCTCGACCTTCTTGCGGTCGGTGATGTCGCGATTGATTTCCAGAATCGCTGTGGGCGCCCCGCGCTCGTTTCGCTGCAGCGACCAGCGGCTCGCGACAACCACCTCGGTGCCGTGGCGTGTCTTATGCTGCAACTCCCCTTCCCATTCGCCCTTGCTTGCCAGCACCGCCTCGATATTGGCGAGCGGAATTGGAAACTTAGTCTGCAGAAGCTCGTGGGTAACTCGGCCGCTTGCTTCGCCCGCGGACCACCCGTACATGTGCTGCGCTCCCCGGTTCCAGAAGACGACCCGGCTCTGCAGATCGCGCACCATAATGGCGTCGTGAGCCAGGTCCAGCAAGGCCGCCTGTTTCTTCAGTTCATCTTCGGCTTGCTTGCGGTCGGTGATGTCGCACACGATGTTGGAATACGCGCGCAGGGTTCCGTCCGCCTGATAAAGGGGGGTTATTACGGCGTTGGCCCAGAACTTGGAGCCATCTTTGCGCACCCGCCATCCCTGCCCCTCGAAGCGCCTTGTGCTTGCTGCCTCCTGTAACGATTCCTGGGGCCAATTGCTGTTACGGTCGGTGTCGGTGTAGAAGCAGGAGACGTGCTTACCGATGATTTCTTCGCCAGGGTAGCCCTGGATGCGGTCCGCACCGGAGTTCCAACTGATCACGCGGCCTTCACGATCGAGCATATAAATGGCGTAATCCTTGATTCCGTCGAGAAGCGTGCGGAACACTTCCTCGCTGGCGCGCAGTTTCGCCTCGGTTGCTATGCGCGCCACGGCTTCGGATTCCAGTGCTTTCGTGCGCTGCTCCACGCGCCCTTCCAGATCTGCGTTGAGGGCCTTGACTTGAGCCCGTGCTCTGGCGCTGACGCCGATCTCCCGGCTGACGGTGACCCCTGCGATGGACAAGAAAATCACACCCAGCAGCGAGCCCAGCGTGATGACAACGCTAGCGAAATGCTGCGCGGCGCCGGCGCGCTGGGTACGCAGCTCCAGCAGCCGTCGTTCCGCGATCTCCACCTGCTCGACCGTGCTGCGCACCGCATCCATGATGTGTTTCTCGCGCTCAAACAGCTCCACTGGGGGAACCTTCCCCGTGTTTCGTCGTGTGGCCACGATCTCTTCTACGTACTGGGCCTGGGTATTCGCTTGCTCTTCAAGTAGCTTCAGTCGCTGCTCTTGATCGGGAGTTACCAGTAGAAGGCGCAACGAGTGCAGATCCTGGACAACCGCCCGTCTTCCTCCCTCATAAGGCTCCAAAAAAGGCACGCTTCCGGTTTCGGCAAAACCGCGGCCGCCGGTTTCCACGTCGAGCGAGTGTCTGAGTGTGCTCTCCAGCATAGCCATCACTTCCTGGGTGTGGGCGACCCAGGCGGCGTCCTGTGCCGCTTGTTGTGCGCCCCGCCAGGAAAGGAAGCTGAGAAGAAGCGTCAGCAGGACGGCCACGCCGAAGCCTGCGTTTACTTTCCGCCGCAACAACTCCTCGGCTTGCGGTTCCTCGATCCGGTTGAGGAACTGGTCCAACTGCCCTCTGCTGACCTGCAGCTCTTCCTCTAGTTTTTTTCGTTCCGCATCGCTGCGATCGACGATGAAAGCCGTCCAGCCGATGAAGCCCGCCAGCATGACGCCGGTAAATATCGCAAGCACGGTCACCTCAACCCATGTGAAGTGAACCTCGGTAAGCAGGGCTTTCGAGATCAACCAGCCGATGAGACCGAGCACCAGCAGTGCGACGGGAAGTGCTCTTTGCAACAACCTTGTTCCCGGGCTCTTGCGGACCAGAAGCCCGCCCAGGGCCCAGGTTGCTCTGGAGCACAGCAACCCAGCCGCCAGGGCGAAGATGCTCACAATGGTTGGCAGAGGCAAGGTGATAGGGGAGACACTTGGCCCCAGAACCAAGCTGACGAGCCCGAAGGGAAAGGCAAGCGCTGCTCCAAGACAAAGGAACTGGGCAGGCCAATCCTCTCGCTGCGTCCGCCAATCGATTCCCAGCAGGGCGAGACCAAGCAGCAGGAAAGCGCCTGCGGTGATCGGGGACATGAGGATGCGTGCGCTGGCGGTCTGCCCCGTTGGAGGTCCCAGCAGTAATAGCCTGTCGATGCCTAAATTCAGTGTGAAAAGGTGCTCTGCCAGGGTGAGCAACCCGACGAGGCTCACAATGGCCGCTGCGGTTTTCGCGGTCAGATTCTGGATCGGCGCGGAAGACCGATTTTGCTTTTCTCTCAGCAGCCAAAGAGAAAGGCCGGCCAGCACAAAGCAGGCAGCGGCGTTCGGGGCCATCGGTGTCCCGGCTCCCCAGGTGAGGAGAGCAGCGATGTGCAGGGTCCACCCCGCCAGGACCGACAGGCCAACCACCATGGAGAGGGCGGCGGCGAACGAAGCGAAGATGCCCAATCGCTTGACCAGGCCAGCGTCGGAACGGTCGTTCATGCGGCTACTCCTTGCCGAGTAAGACCGTCAGCGAAGAGTCACCTAACCTCGGCTGACTTTTCTCGCCCGAGTGCCAGTCCAGTTAGAGACTTTTGGCTTGCAAATCGCCCAGGCTGGAACAGACGATGGCTAGAGACACCGGGAGAATTGCCACCAGCCTCGTTTGCCGAGGCGAGATGTCGCATTAACCTTCACAAGCTGGTGACTCTCCAGCGTGCTTTCTGAGAAACGGATCTGCATAAGCGTGCGTCTCCAGCGCCTTTACGCGGGACCGTCAGTTGGCGTATCGGCTTCGCTGGGCCATGCTTTAGCGACGACTTGCGCAAATGCAAAATCCAGTCCAGACCTTGCTCGCGTATTCGCACGTCTCTGCTTGGCTCCTCCATCCGCGACTCAGCAGGCCGAGTTACATGTGCGAACTGCCCGTCGTCATGGGTGACCGTTCGCAGTTGGTCCAAGTGGTGCAAAACCAGATTGGCGACGGGCTCAACAGGCTGCGGAAAAACTCTGTT
>PLZN01000472.1:188-4816 GCA_003152195.1 Acidobacteriaceae bacterium | reverse complement strand
GATCCGTCGAAGACCAGCCAGACATATGAAATGGAGCCGACCGAGAAGGCCAATCCGCTCTTTAGAGTCGCCATTGCCAGCCGGGATGCGCGCTAGCCTTTCGCTGGGTTAGGGGGACTTCGACATCTGCGCCTTGATCAGACCAACGATGATCATCACCACTNNCCCCCGCCGACATTCGACAACAGCGAAGGGATGTCTAGCCCGCTGCCCGCAGCAGCCGCCCCGGCGCTGGCACCGGCCCCAGTCAACAGGCTTGGCAGTTGTCCTCCGCCCACGCCGCCAACGATCCCAGCAATGGAATTGCCAATGGGACCTAGATTGAATTTCTTTAACAACGCACCAGCGATGTTTCCACCAATTCCACCGCTGATGAGCTGAATGATGATCGGAATAAGGCTCATTCTGTTTTCTCCTTGTCTCTAACTGTAGAAGCGCGAATGCGCTAAGGAGCCCGGAGAGGCTCGCTGTCCTGTTAGTTCTCAGAGTTACCGGGGGAGGGCCTAACCCGAAACCGATTGGGGAGCCCATTTATTCGTATAACTCGCACTAACGCAATACTTATCTCTGAGAGATGTTCAAGGATAAGGACTGCCGTTCCCTGAGTAAGGATTGCGCTGGTGCGTAGCGCAACTACGAACGGACCGCCGCTGCAGATACGAAATGTTGCGGGGACTACCCATTGCTGCCTGTTGGTCTGTTGACCGAGGGAGCCGCCGCTCTTCGTCCGCAGCTGCGAGCCCCCGATAAAAGTTCTTGAACTCCCGTCCGCGGTCGTCGTAGGATGGGGGGCTCAGTTCGTAAAATTCTTGCCGTTGTTCCATTGGAGCGCATATGAAGACACTAGTCCGTTCGATGCTGGCCGTAACCGCGCTGGCTGTAACCGCAATGATCGCTTCGCAGGTAGGTGTGGCACAGGCCCCTGCAGGCGCCCCCGCTGGTTCTACCAGCCTTTGTAATGACGGCTCCTACTGGACCGGCGCGAGCAAGAGCGGTGCGTGCCGAGGCCACAAGGGCGTGAAGACATGGTATGCGTCCGCAGGCTCGACTCCCGCCCCAGCTGCGGCCCCGAAGGCAGCGCCCGCGCTCGCGGCTCCTGCTCCCGCCGCGGCGCCGGTAAAGACCAAGGCATCCACACCGGCATCGACGACTCCGGCTCCCGGCGGTGGACCAGGTCTGGTCTGGCTGAATACGTCCACCAAGGTCTATCACTGCCAGGGAACGAAGTACTACGGCACAACCAAGGCTGGCGCATATATGACTGAAGCTGCGGCGAAGGCCAAAGGCGCCCACCCTGATGCGGGCAAACCCTGTAGCTAGAGCCAGAAGGTTGCTGCTTGCATCTGCAGCGAGCAGGCTGTCTGCGAAGATTGGTCTTTCTCTGCAGGAAGGCTAGACGCTCACCCTCTATACCCTTGCCATTCTCCAGGCACGCAATGCCAAGGGTGCACTCTACGGTTTCGAATCGACTAGCTGAGCTGGGGGGCAAGTGACATCGGTGGGGCAGGTCGTCGAGGTTGCCTGCCGCTTCGGCCGACAGGACGACATCGTAGCGTCGCTGAATATACCCGGGAGCCGGCGGAGATTTTGCGTGGCCTGAATCCCCGGCTCATCGGCCGCAGCGAAGGCGGCTTCACCACCTGCCCACTGTTGCACGTCACCACCGGCGGTGTGGCGACGTTGGCCAATGCCGGACACTTGGCGCCCTTCCGGGACGGCCACGAGCTTCCGATGGCTGGCTCTCTGCCGCTCGCGCTCAGCGAGGATGCAGTCTACGACGAGCTGGTCTTTCGCCGGTAGGAGGGCGAGACGCTCACCCTCCTAAAGCGATGGTATTCTCGAAGCACGCTCCGCTGCAGTCGAGATAGTAGGAGGGCGCCGCCCCGATTATTCCGGATGTTAGACGAAGTCCAACTGGTCTCCGACCTCAATCTGGCTATTGCTGATTTGCCCGGCCGGTAGTTCCAGAATGCTATGTGTTTTCAGGTTGATGCTGGTAACGCTAAACGGAGCCAACCGATGCCAAAGCTTTAGAACCTGTAGACTCTTGCTGAGCGCGACCACATCGATCGAAAACAGCATGCCAAAAGTATGGATTCCAGATGAGGGCCGGATAAGAAGCCCGCATCCGGAATCAAGACGTCTCCTGCCCACCAAACCTATCAGGCGTGTTAGAGACGTGTCGGCTATTGTTATCCGTGTACCGACCGTGGTGGCCCTCGTTATGTTTCTGAGGTTCATTGTTTTGTTTTCACATATCACTGCGTGTTGAAGGCCAATCACAGGCAATTAGACTCCTTTCGCGTGCTTTCTGCGGTATATCACGAAAGCGAGTACGGCCACGGCCAGAACACCTGCGATGATTCGAACTAGTGTTGTCGTATCCATCTGATGTCTCCTCCTTTCTCTCAATCTCGTATCGCTTGTAAACCTCTATGAGTAACTTCTGTTACTCCCGCTAACAGCCCGTGGTTAAAGTCTAAAATCCGTGAAACTGATTTTCTAACACTATGAATCTANNATGTTTCCAGAAAGGCACTTTAACCACGGGCTGCTAAGGTAGTCGCGAAAAAAACAAACTACTTGAACGACTGCAAATTCTTGGCAATGTTCAGGACCGCGGGCGCGAGCAAGACAATGAAAATGCATGGGAATATAAACAGGACAAGGGGAAAGAGTATTTTTATCTTTGTCTTCGCGGCCATCTCCTCGGCCCGTTGCCGTCTTTTCAGGCGGATCTCGTCACCAAACCTGCTCAATGCCCTGACAATCGGAGTGCCGAACCGGTCAGCTTGCGTCAACATGCTTACAAACAGCGAGAACTCCGGTATCTGTGTACGCTCCGCTGCGCTCTTCCATGCTTCCAGCCGGGGCTTGCCGGCAAGTTGCTCCAAATTGACTTGCATGAACTCCTGGTGGATATCCGGGTGGCTGATGATCAGCTCCTGTCCAACTCGTAGCATTGCCTGGTCCAAACCCAGCCCTGCCTCCACGCAGATAACCAGCAGATCGAGTGCATCCGGAAGGCTTTTCCTGATTCTTTCTCTCCGTTTCTTGATCTTCATCTTCAGCCACATGTCCGGGACAAGATAAAAGACGGCGCCCAGAGACAAAGCCCAGAAAACCGTGTTCGTGTGAATCAGGCTTCCGGAGACGACGCCTATCATTGGACCAAGGAAGCGGCTGGAAAAGTATGCGTTCATGCTTCGACTGCTTCTGAGTCCCGCGCTCAACAGCTGCTGTTTGACCTTTTCATCCTCGGCAAATCCAAACCGGGCTCGCAGGCCCCTTGCCATGGATAGGATCATCTCCTGCACCCGCTCTTTGTTGCCGACGCTTCTTTGGTCCGGGCGAGTGCTCTGCACCATCTCGAGGATCCGTCTGGCGGCGGGCGAGGGCCTCAAGATGACTGGAGCGAGCAGCAGCGCAAGAACCAGAAAGACCGTAAGCGTGAGGGCGATGTAAAAGATCGGGCTCATATCTCCTAGACCTCGATTCCATTGACGATGCGGCGAATGATCAAAGCGCCGGCCGCCAGCATCCCGATGCTGAAGTAGATCAGCTTGCGGCCGAGTGGATCGTGGAGGAGGATGCTGGAGTATCCCGGGTTCAAGAGGTTGAGGAGCACCAGCATCACCACTGGGAGCGCGCTCAGAATCCATCCGGTAAGTCTTCCCTGGGCTGTCTGCACTTGAATCTCGCCCTGAATCCGCAGCCGTTCTCGAATGACGAAGACCGTGCGATCCAGAATCTCGGCGAGGTTCCCGCCGGTGTCCTTCTGCACCAGGATTGCGGTCACCAGAACGCGCAGGTCGGACGAGGGAACCCGATCGAGAAGTTGCAGCAGTGCGTCGCGCAAAGGCAAGCCGAGGTTCTGCTGTTTGAAGATTTCTCCGAATTCGGAGGCGGCCGGTTCCAGTGCATTCTCTGCCAGCATTTCCATGGCGCCCACCACGGAATGGCCGGCACGCAGAGCGCGGGCCAGCATGTCAATGGACTCCGCGAGAACTGCGTTGAAGGCCTTGATTCTTCTCGAACGCTTGAAGGAAAGAATTCCGTAGGGCAGGCAGCCCAGTGCTGCCCCGGCAGGTACGTCGATCAGAACCATCGGCGCGAAGAGCCACGCAAATGCATATCCGGCGATGAACAAACCCAGACTGGTCAGGATCAGAGTACCAACGGTTGTGGAGCTATTCGCCTGGCGAATGCGCATCTGCAGCGTCTGCGCGAATTGGTAAGGTTCCAGGATTTCTTCCAGCCAGCCAAGCCTGCCCGTTCTCGTCGCCTTGAACAATTGCGCTGTCTCAGGGGTGGTGCCATCCTTGTTCTTCGGCGATATGTGGATCAATGCCATCCGCTGCTCGATGGTCTTCTCCTCCGGCGACCGGCGCGTCATCGCGATGACCAACACAAAGGTGGCCAGCAGAATCGCGAGAAATCCCAGAACGAGAAGAGCCATCTCTATACCCTCTACACTTCCACCGAGTAATCGAGCAGACCTATCGGCAACGGGAAGCCCGCAGCCTTCAATTTGTCGCCGAATTTTGGGACGATGCCGGTCGCGCGAAAGCGGCCTTTCACTTTCCCGTTGGGTCCCAGACCCTCCTTTTCAAAAAGGAAGATGTCCT
>PLZN01000472.1:0-144 GCA_003152195.1 Acidobacteriaceae bacterium | reverse complement strand
CGCATACGAAGCGCGTTGATGACCAGTTCTCTCTGCCGCACGGCGCCTTTTCCTTCCACGTTCGGAGGCCGGCACTCGAGCCGCACCACGTGCGCGTGTTTAATTTGCAATTCGGCCGAGTCTTCAATGGTGACGATGCGCTCG
>PLZN01000074.1 GCA_003152195.1 Acidobacteriaceae bacterium | reverse complement strand
TGGAGATTGTGCACTTTGTCGGCGGCGGCCGTGCGGCTGAGTCATCTCTGGAATGACCCGCTTCTTCCTATGGAAGTGCCCTCGCCGCAGCCGCTTGCGCAACGCCGCAGGCTTGCTGCCGGCCATCGCCTGCATTGCCACCACAGCCTTCACCCAGCAAACCGTAGCGCAAAAGGCTGAGACCCAAGCCTCTCCGCCGACGGCGGCGAGCGCGGACCGCCCCGACGATAGCGGCCCGACTTTCACCGTTTCTGATCTGCCGGCGGGACGGCCGCTGCGCATCGTCGTCTACGGCGACATGCGTTTTACCGATCCGAGCAATACCACTGATACCCAACCAGGCGTGCGCAAATGGCTGGCGCAAAAGGTTGCCGAAGAGCGGCCGGACTTCATGCTGCTCACCGGCGATATGCCCTTTCATGGCGCCGACCCGGCAGACTGGAAAATCTACAACGAAGAAACGGCGGCGTGGGCTCAGGAGCGGCTGCTCATCTATCCCACCATCGGCAACCATGAGGGGCTTCCAGACCCCCGCCGCGGCCTGGCAAACTACTTTGCCGCTTACCCACAGATCGATCACCACGAGTGGTACTCAGTGAAACTGGGAAACATCTATCTCATCACGCTCGATACCAGCACCTTTCTCAATGTCGGATGGGAACAGCGCCGCTGGCTCGAGTCACAACTCGCCCATCTTCCGGCGTCGGTGGACTTTATTTTTTTTCTCTTCCACCTGCCGATGGTCGCCGACCTGCAAACTGCCTTCATGCTCGGCATTCCCGACCCATCCACACTCGATCTGCGTCATTATCTCGAAGCCCAGGCAGCCGCTTCGCACGCCAAGTTCGCTATCTTCACCGGCCATATTCACAACTATGAGCGTTTTGAGTTGAACGGCATCACGCACGTGATCACCGGCGGAGGGGGCGCCCGTCCCTATCCCATCTTTATTCGGGGCGATCAGGACCTGTATCGCGCCCGCACTTATCCCAACTTCAACTATGTCGTCATCACTCTTGAGGGTAAGCATGCCGACGCGAAAATGTACCGCGTGGCCGATCCCAACGCGGCACAGAGATCGGTGGAAGTGATGGATAGCTTCACGCTCGACGCGAGGTAGGCGCCTATTGGGAGCGGATGCTAGTTGCGAGAACTGCAGATCCCTGCACTACGCTACCCCGGATTTCCTGTCGAGTTTGGTTGCGTTGGCGTACGTCATGCGGCTTTCTCTAAGGAAAGCCGCATACGCGGGGGTGGCTGGTGCTGCGCGGTAGGAAATCCGGGCCCGCTTCGGTCCCACGGCACGCCGGGGCGGGCGGGATGACAAATTTGTTTGAACGTTGCTTCTGTCCCGTCCACTAGGCCCTTCCGTTTTGCTACGGCAAAAGCAATCGTTGGGGCTTCGCCCCCTGCCTTTTCTTCCCACGTACGCTGGGGCGAACGTGGGGCACCCGTCCCCGTTTGGCACGATGGCTTCTACCCGGGAATAACCGGTGGATTAAGCGCGACGAATTGCCGCTGATGCCAATACGGGTAGGGCGCACTGGTCTTACTGGCGGCATCGAGCTGGGCTACTTGCCCCGGGGTTAGGTTCCAATCGGCCGCGGCCAGATTCTGCCGCAACTGGCTCTCATCGCGCGCGCCGATAATGACGGTCGAGACCGTCGGACGTTGCAGCAGCCAGTTCAACGCCACCTGCGGGACCGGTTTGCCAGTCTCTTTCGCCACCTCATCCAACGCGTCGACCACTTTGTAAAGATATTCGTCCTCAACCTGCGGACCATTGGCAGCCGTTTTGTGCAGCCGGCTTCCCGCCGGCAGAGGGTGTCCCCGGCGGATTTTTCCCGTCAGCCGTCCCCAGCCAAGCGGACTCCATATGATCGCGCCCACACCCTGATCGATCCCCAGCGGCATCAATTCCTGTTCGTAGTCGCGGCCAATCACCGAGTAGTAAACCTGATGCGCCACATAGCGCGCCCACCCATACCTGTCGGCCACGGCCAGCGACTTCATCAGATGCCAACCGGAAAAATTGGAGCACGCGATGTAGCGTACCTTGCCGCTGTGCAGCAGAGTGTTTAAGGTGTCCAGCGTCTCCTCGACCGGCGTGAGCGCATCAAATCCGTGGAGGTGGTAGATGTCAATGTAGTCCGTGGCCAGGCGCTTGAGGCTGGCCTCGCACGCGTGCACCAGATGCTGGCGCGAAGAGCCGAGATCGTTTGGCCCGTCGCCCATGGGGAAGGTGGCCTTGGTCGAGATCAGTACCTTGTCGCGCCGGCCGGCGATCGCCTGGCCCAGAATTTCCTCCGACAGACCTTGCGAGTAGACGTCCGCCGTGTCGAAGAGGTTCACTCCCGCTTCCAGGCAGATATCTACCAGGCGCGTCGCCTCGGCGACGTCCGTCGATCCCCATGCTTTGAAAAACTCGTTGCCGCCGCCAAAAGTTCCTGTGCCGAAGCAAAGCACCGGCACCTTCAATCCTGAATGTCCAAGCCGTCTGAATTCCATAATGCAAGAATAGACGAGCCATGGGCAGCCAGCGGCGCAGAATTTGTCTTGTATGGAGGATCGTCAATGCCTCAACCCGAACAGCCAGGATCGCCAATGCGGCCAGATTTGATTGCCGTCCGGCCGCGGCGCTATACGCTTCCCTGGGTAGGAGCCTGTTTATGGTTGTTCTGCTTTCAGTTCTTCATCGCCGAACAGATTGCGCGATTGGGCTGGACCGGGCACTACAGCATGACACGCGATTCCATCAGCGACCTGGGTGCAGTGCGCTGTAGCGGCTCCGTTGGGGGGAGTGCCTGCTCGTCGCTGCACCGGGTGATCCGATCGGTCTGCCAACCGGCCGCAATGCGGTGGAAAAGCTGGATCACGTTCGGGGCGGGTGCAGTCGGACTGCTGGCGACGCTGGCCCTGGCTTTCCGTGGCACTCCATCGTGGACCGCCGTGGGATGGGAGGCGGGCACGGTGGAGCGTCTCGCTGCGTATCCGCTTCCTCTATGTCTTACGTGGACGGGCCTTCTCATGCTCAAAGGTTGATTATCTACTAGGAGAGGTAAAGGGACTCTATGGTGAACCGTCTATGGTGAACGTGGATCGAAGGGCTTTTTTGCAGAGCGCTGCCGCCGCGGCGCTCACGGCCTCAATGCCGGCAACCGTGCAGGGTGAGGCCCCGGCTGCGACAACAAAGATGATAGGAATCCAAGTGGGAGCCGTTTCCTTTGTCGATGAGGGGGCGGACAAAGTGCTGGATGAGTTTCAGCGAGACGCTGCGATCAACACACTTTTCCTGGCGACCTTTACTTATGGACGGGGCATCGCCGGACGACAGGTTCCTGGGCAGCCGCTGCCCGATCACGGCAAGCAGGAGTATGACACCGGCACATTTTATGGCGGCAATTACGCCACCATCCATCCGCAGTACTACAAGAACACGGTTTTTCGAGGCACGCGCGCAACCGACCTGGGCGACTACGACGTGCTCGAGGCTGTTCTGCCGGCAGCCAGGAAGCGCGGCATCCAAACGATTTGTTGGTTTGAAGACGTCTTCCGCAAGGATCTGCCCAACATCGACCAACTGCAAGAGAAAGAACTATCCGGGCAAAACGCTAGCACGCTGTGCTTCAACAATCCCAATTACCGGAATTTTCTTTTGGGGATTGTCGACGATTGGTCTCACTCCTACGAGATCGATGGAGTGATGTGGGGATCGGAGCGCCAGGGCCCATTTTCGAATGCGCTGGGCGCGAGCGCCGGTGGCCGGACCAACAACCCTCATAACGTGACTTGCTTTTGCCAGTTCTGCGAGGCCAAGGCAAAGGGGCGCGGCATCAATCCCGAGCGGGCACGGCAAGGGTTTCTGGAGTTAGCAAAATTCGTGGATGCGGGCCGCCAAGGCCAAAGGCCGGTGGACGGGTACTACGCCGCTGTCTGGCGGCTCATGTTGCGCTATCCCGAGCTCCTCGCCTGGGAGATGCTGTGGACCGACAGCCTCCGCGAGACCTACGCAGCCATCTACAAGCAGGTGAAGGCTGCGAAACCTTCCCTGGGCGTTGGATGGCACATCTGGCATACCAACTCGTTCAACCCGATCTATCGCGCGGAGCAGGATCTGGCGGCGATTGCGCCAGTGTCCGATTTCTTGAAGATTGTTATTTATCACAATTGCGGTGGCGAAAGGATGGCCGAGTACATTGAGAGTGTCCACCAGACGCTCTACGGGGATGTGCCCCAGCAGGAGTTGCTGGATTTCCACTACCGGGTGCTGGATTACAAAGAAAAGAGCCTGGCAGAGATCCCATTTACCGGATTGTCTGCC
Organism: Acidobacteriaceae bacterium; assembly: GCA_003152195.1. GTDB lineage: Bacteria > Acidobacteriota > Terriglobia > Terriglobales > Acidobacteriaceae > PALSA-350. The sequence goes on along the minus strand of PLZN01000074.1, from coordinate 5,135 downwards.
GACTATGTGTACCGCGAAACCAAACGCGCACGCGCAGGACTCGATGGCACCAAGACCCAGTTGTGGCCGGGGATCGACATTGACATTCCAACGGCTTCGAATCACAGCAAGTGCACTCCCGAGGGAACCAGGGATGCAGTTCTTGCGGCGTTCCACGGCGGCGCCGACGGCGTCATTTTGTCACGAAAGTATTCTGAGATGAAACTGGCCAATCTCAAGGGCGCGCGCTTGGCGCTTCAGGAACTTGGCTTGACCTAGTTGAGGAGAAGAGGGGCAGTATTGGGCACGGTAGAGGGACCACGACGGTGTGCATCAAGATTCGTGGTATCCCACCCTTCGCNNGCGCGGCCCCAGCCATGGCAGCGTGCGCGGCTTTTTTCTAAGGAAAGCCGCACGAGGTTCGTTGACCCTACCAAGCCTTACAGGAAATCCGGGGGGATGGGGCACCCGCAGATTTGTTACACGTTAGGGCGAGGACTCTCAAGAGGCTGGGGAACATTCGCGTAATCAGCGGTGTCTGAAATGGCAAGGATCTCAGTATGACCCTGCTAAACGCACCTGCCTACGACCGAAGCCGAGCCAAGAGGCGCCGCAATTTCCTGATCGGCGTCCTTTTCCTCGGTGGCGTTGTCGCCATCGCCGCCTTCCTCTGTTGGAATTTGCCTGCGGAGCGGAGCGTGAACCAATTCTTCGCCGCAGTGGAAGCACAGGACTTTCCCAAAGCGTTTGGCATCTGGAATCACGATCCCAATTGGCAGCAGCACACGCAGCGATACGCGCCTGGCGGCTACACGTACGGCCGCTTTCTCGTCGACTGGGGCCAAGCCGGCGACTACGGCCGCATCACCAGCCACAAAGTCCTGCATAGCACGTCCCGCTATGGCAACAACACTCTTTTGGCGGTGGAGATCAATGGCCGGAAAACAGCCCTTCTTGCGCTGGCCGTAGGAAAGAGCACTCATACCATGACCTTCCCACCCTTCGACCTTACGCCGATGAAGAATGGTTTCGGCGGGACTTATTGGCAGATTAGCTACCACTAGGTTTAGTGACTCCCCGTTCCTCGCTCAAGCGAATTGCGATCCCACTGCGCAAGCGTGGCTGCTGCTTCATAGGAGCTTTGCAGGAAGGTGAGCAACGCCTCATCTGGCGAGGGCTCCTGGCGCAGATCTTCATAAAGGAAGATGAACTCACCCAAAGCATTGTTGAAGCCAGCCTTTGCAGGCTGGATCGAAACAGCATCGAGACCTTTCGGCGCCGGAGCAGCATAGCAATAGAAAGCGGCTTCACCGAAGCCTCCGTTACCCGGCCAGAAGCCGGCGCTGATGACCTCATGCGAGTATGCCTCGCGTGTGATTGCGTCGGCATTCTCGCGAACGGGAGCGGGGCGCCCGGAAAATCGCGTAACTGCCAGATCGAAACTTCCCCAAAAAAAGTGCACGGGACTGACCTTGCCCACGAACCGGGAAGAGAATTGCTGAAAGATCTGGTCCGCGTGCATCAGCACCCGCCAGAACCGGTGCGCCGCTTGCGGGTCATAGGAGGCGTGCTCGCGGTCTTCGGCAAAGGGAATCGGATTCGGTACTTCCACCGGCACCGCATGGATGTTCACAGAGACCCCAAGCGCGGCAAGACTACGCTGATACTCCTGATAAAACTCTGCAACGGACTGGGCGCGCAGAGGAGTCGACAGGCTGGCGCCGGTAGAGATGGAAAATTGCAATTCATGACTGACGAAGTCGAATTCGATTTGCAGAAATTCCGAACCATAGGGCATCGCTGAGGTGTTGAGCCCACGCGCGCTGACATACAGGGGAACATTCCACCAATGCGCCTGCAGAGGGCTGAGCGCGAGCCGCGTCTTGCCGACAATCTGCGTCCACATGTGCAGCGTGTCGGCGGTCTTCTGCCACTCCATCCATTTGAGTTCAGGCCACATGGCTTGGATCTCCTGCAGAGGTCCCAGGTTGGTGCGGTGTCCTCGAAGCAACTCCGGCCGGGAAGACAATTTTCACATGCTGCAAGCTCGGGCAGGGGTCACTGGGCAGGGAAGAGGGCGGTAGGAACCAGAAAGAGCAGTGCCGACCGCTTCATTGGCAAAAAACCAGCATACCGAAGAGGAAGATCCAGAAGACGCCCATGGTGTGCCAATACCAGGCNNGTGCCGGTGATCAGATAGAAAAAGTGGCTGCTCGGGTTGGAGGCGAAGAAGACTCCCTGATCAACCAGTTGTTTCCATGCTGTCCATTGCCCGGTGAGAAACAGCCCGCCCAAAACGACTGTCGCCGCCAGCCACGGGGCTGCGCGCCGGAGGGTCGGCCGGCCCATTCCCAGCCACTCCTCCATCACGTCGATCTCACGAAAGAAGTGCCGGCGGCCCATCTCCATGGTGAAGGTGCTGAGCAGCATCACGGCGGTATTGATCCACAAAATGGGAGGAAGAGCGATCGGGTGCCAGTCCAGGACCCAGGCATTGCTGGTGGTGAAATGGCCGCCGCCTTGGCGGGCGAAAAAAGCACTGACCATGGCTATGAAGAACATCAAGTCGCTGGCCAGAACGAAAAACAACCCCATGCGGTAGCGGCCCAGCAGATCGCGCGGTCCACGGCGACCCGGTTGCCGGTTTTCCCAATTTTCGCCGTCTCCGCCACCGCCTGTGGGCCTGCGGGAAACCGGCGGTTTGCCGCCAAAGCCGGGATCCTTGCGCTCTGTCTCAACAGGGGTGCGGGTGAAGGTAGCAGGCATGGCTCAACTCCGACATTCGAAGATTACTCCTGTTTGGCCTCAGTCTCCCAATGCATTTTGAAATCTGCTTTGCTGTCGTGAACCCAGTGGGCTAAAGCCTCACTCATTCTGGGCGTCTATGACGGACTGAAGGCCGTCCCCTTCAAAGACCAAAGTTTCCTAAAACGGTTTCAGGGGCGCGGTCGGTCGCGTTGCTCACGCACCATGTCCACGAAAAGTTGATGTACGCGGCGATCGCTGGAGAGCTCAGGGTGAAAGGTGGCCGCCAGCAGCCTGCCTTGCCGCACCAGCACGGGAAAGCCATCCCGCTCCGCCAGCACCTCGACGCCTTGACCTACGCCGGCAATGCGCGGGGCCCGGATGTAGACCATCTCCAGCGGTCCGCCGGGCAGCTTGGTTGGACCCGTTTGGATGGCGCTATCGATCTGCCGCCCGTACGCGTTCCGCTCCACGCTGATGTCCATGGCGGCCAGGCTTTGCTGCGCCGGACGAGAGACATTCGTGGCCAATAGAATGCAGCCCGCGCAGGTGCCGAAGGCGGGTTTCTCGGCGACGAAGCGCTGCAAGGACTGGAGAAGACCGTCGCGCTCCAGAAACTTCAGGAATGTAGTCGATTCGCCACCGGGCAAGACCAAGCCGTCGAGGCCGGCGAGTTGCGCCGAGTTTCGTACCTCAACCGCATCGGCGCCAGCGTCTTCGAGTGCCTGGGCGTGAGCAGCAAAATCTCCCTGGATGGCGAGGACGCCGATGCAGGGACGCTCCTGGTTGCGATGCGGCCGCCTGCTCGCTTCCGCAGGCGTCGTCTCCTCAGGCATCAGGTCTTACCAGCCGCGGGTCTGCAGCAGTTCACGCTCTTCCAGCCCGCCCACGGCCAGCCCGTTCATCGACCCGGTCATTTGCTCGCTGACCTCGGCCAGCACCTTGGGATCGTTGTAATGCGCGGTGGCGATCACGATGGCCTTGGCCCGCGACTCCGCCTCCTCGCGTTCCTTGGGATTGCGTACGGCGCCTGTCTTCTCATCGAGCTCCACGTCCAACGGCGTCGCGCCTTCCTTCATGAAAATGCCGGAGCCGACGAAGACCGCCTCCGCACCCAGTTGCATCATCAGGGCCGCGTCAGCCGGCGTGGCTATGCCCCCGGCGGAGAAGTTCGGCACCGGAAGCTTGCCCGTCTTGGCTACCATGCGCACCAGTTCGTAGGGGGCACGATGCTCCTTGGCAGCCGCATAGAGCTCCTCGTCGCGCAGCACCGTGAGCGCCCTCATCTCCTTGACGATTTGCCGCATGTGCTTTACGGCATGCACCACGTCGCCGGTGCCGGCTTCGCCCTTGGTGCGGATCAGGGCCGCGCCTTCGGCGATACGGCGCAGGGCCTCGCCCAGATCGCGCGCGCCGCAAACGAAGGGGGTGGTGAATGCGTGCTTGTCGATGTGGTGCAGCTCATCGGCCGGGGTCAGCACTTCGCTCTCGTCGATGAAGTCGACGCCCAGATGCTGCAGAATCTGCGCTTCGGCAAAATGCCCAATTCGCGCCTTGGCCATCACCGGGATCGAAACGGCTTCCATAATCTGCTTGATCAGGCTCGGCTTGGCCATGCGGGCCACGCCGCCCTGGGCCCGTATCATTGCCGGTACCCGTTCCAGGGCCATGACTGCGGTCGCGCCGGCCCGCTCGGCAATGACGGCTTGCTCGGTGCTCATCACATCCATGATGACGCCACCTTTGAGCATTTCCGCCAAGCCTAACTTCAGACGCAATCCCGTTCCACCCGGGTAAGTTCCGTTCGTTTCAGCCATTTGTCCGCCTCCAGCGTCGTTCGCAGGCTCGTTCCGGCTTATGCCCTGGGCCCTGCGACAGCCCCGTTTTCCGAACTGAGTTTCACCACGAGTTTAGCATTTTTGAGGGGACCAACTCGGCACCAGGGTCAACCGCCGGCACAGGCTGGGGGACTCGGCGCCCGCTTTCCTGCGGTATACTCGGTTTCACCATGGCGCCTGCTAAAACGTTCTATCTTGAAACTTTCGGTTGCCAGATGAATGTCCATGACTCGGAGAAAGTCATCGGCACTCTTCGCCATGAGGGCTACCAACAGGTGGATACGGAAATCGCCGCCGACCTGATCCTCTATAACACCTGCTCCATCCGCGACAAAGCGGAACAAAAGGTCTTCAACCGCCTGAACGACTACAAGAAGCTCTACGCCTCGGGGAAACGCTTTGTTGTTCTGGGCTGCGTGGCGCAGCAGGAAGGGGAGCGGATCTTCGAGCGCGCTCCCTATGTTTCGCTGGTCTCCGGATCAGCCTCGTACCGCAAATTGCCGGAGATGCTGGGCCGCCTGGAGGCAGGGGAGTCGCGCATTACCGGTCTCGACGACCGCCAGACCGAAGAGA
>PLZN01000181.1 GCA_003152195.1 Acidobacteriaceae bacterium | reverse complement strand
TTACACCACAGGCTGCTAAGCCCGATTTGGCATTTGTTCCCAAGTTAGCATTTTTATGGTGGATGAATTTCAATCGGGCTTCTATTGATCAAGTCGACTCTACAATCGCCCCGGATCGACGTCAGCTTGGCAACCCGGACCACGTGCCGCAGAGCTTTTTCGATTCCATTGGCGCTCCAGTTCAAGTCAGCTTCTTCCTCCAAGCCAGCGCGGGTTTCATGAACCTGTGCGAAGACCTGAAGATTTTAGCGGCAAGTACGGCGGCGGTTGACGACACCGACCACTGGCATAATCTTTTGAGTTTCCTGACCAACATCGTGACTAAGGACGTCTTTATCGATTATGCGGCCCCTACGGTGGGAGCCCTGCTGTATCAATGCAGCGTCGGCGGCGCGGAAGCAACAGCGGTTGTCGATCTCCCGCAGGATGCGAGCAGCCTTACCTGCACTCTGACACTGGCTTAGCAAGCACTCCGCCCCCCCGCAAGACACCTTAGACGTGCTGATTTGCTAAGAGATAGCTGATGAGCAATCAATTTAGCGCAAAATAAATCAGCTGACTTTTAAGTAAACCAGGAGACATTTATCTGACAATTCCATGACAAGTAGCATCCTCCCCCGCGCCTATTGTGAACCTCGGGTCATCTCAAGGGGACCCATATTCGCAAACCAGGACAGGTTGAGTAACTATGGAAAATCCAGTGAATAACATCAAACGTTCAGTTAACCGCCGTTCTTTTATGAAGAGCGGTCTTCTGGCAGGTGGCGCAGCTACAATTGGCGCGGGTTTGTTAGCCAATGGAACTTTGGCCCGCGCACAAGAAACGAGCCGTCTAAATGAGGGCGATGCCGCCATCCTCCGGTTTCTGGCGGCGGCAGAACTGATCGAGTCGGACCTTTGGACACAGTATGCGGAACTGGGTGGTATTGGCGACAATAGACCCGTTGAGGTAGACCCGAACCAGGAGATGAACAACTATCAGGTAGCCTTGTCGAACCTCGATGGCGATGGCCCGCAATACATAAGCAGCAACACGCTGGACGAAATAAGCCACGCGGCGTTTCTCAATGCCTATCTCGAGTTCAGAGGAGCCGAAGCGGTTAACTTCGACGAGTTCCGCACTTTGGAGGGAAGCAGCGCTAAGGGATCATCCCGCATCAAGCGTCTCACCAACCTCATGCACCTCAACGTCGACACCAGCTGGTACGTGCGCTACCGCAGTGCAACCAATCCAGACCTCAGCGCCACCTTCCCTCAGGCGCTCACGCTCAAAAATGTTACCGCCATTCCCCGAGACAACAACGATTTCGAAGGCGCTTCCAACCCTAATTTCCCCGGCAACGACCATGTTCAGGCGATCGCGAATGTAGCGGCCTTCCACTTTGGATACATTGAGCAAGGCGGCTCGAGTCTCTATGCGTCCTTGAGTCAGAAGGTGACGGATCTGGAAGTGCTTAAGGTCACCCTCGGCATCGGCGGAGACGAGATCGCTCACTTTCTGGAATGGGTTGACTTTGCGGACAACGGAGTACAGGCTCCTGTAGCGCCATTTACGGACAAGATATCCGGCCTGAAATTTCCCGATTTTTTCAGCCCGCTCAATCCGCTGATTCAACCCAGCCTGATCTTCCCCGTCCCTTGCGAATTCATCAGCTCCAAACTCCCGCATGTCGCGATCATTCGTCCGCTGACTGATAAGTTTGGCGGCGCAGTGGCTACGATCGCAAGCTTCACCGCCGATGGGCTCTTCTTCGGCCAAAGCGAGAAGTTCCTCAAAACAGTGCAACAGCTGGCTGTCGAAGCCGATGCAGCCGTCCGCTTGGCCTAACCTTTGAACTTCAATTGTGTTGCATCAGGAATCGGAGGACCTTGCTTGTTCAGGAAGGTCCTCCGATGACAGCCAGGAAGTTATCGGGATGGACCATACGTTGATGCAGTCGCTCAACCAACCCCAACTATCCAATCGATTGAAATCCCGTTCTTTCCATATGTCTCCGGGTGCACAGAGAATTCGTTCTCGTCCGCTCTCAATAGAGTCTCAAGACTAGGCTAAGCTAGGTGAGTGCTGAACCTAAGTCTTTTAATCCTCAGCGCTCGGTTTGAAGACGAGTGTAGGCGATGAATGCATTGCCGGTTCACGATACGGACGTCCTCATCGTCGGCGCAGGACCGACAGGCCTGGTGTTGGCCCTTTGGCTGACGCGGCTGGGCGTGCGGGTGAGGATCGTCGATAAGACGGCGGAGTCGGGGACGACGTCGCGCGCGCTGGCCATTCAGGCGCGGACGCTCGAGCTGTACAGCCAGATCGGCCTCGCTGATGCGGTCATCGAGCGTGGACGGAAGAATATCGCCGTGAATCTCTGGGTGGCCGGCAAGAGAGCGGCACATGCCCTCTTGGGCGAGATGGGCACGGGTCTCAGCCCTTTTCCTTACGCGCTGATCTTTCCCCAGGACGAGCACGAGCGCCTCTTGATCGATCGCCTGCTCGCGGCCGGCGTCCAGGTCGAGCGCCGGACGGAGCTCCTGGGCTTTGAGGATGAGGCTGGTCGTGTGCTCGCCCGTCTGAAGCGGCCCGATGGAACCGAAGAGACGTGCGCAGCTGCCTACATTGCCGGGTGCGACGGAGCACATTCCATTGTGCGCGAGACGCTGCGGATCGGCTTTGCGGGCGGAGTGTACGACCATCTATTCTACGTCGCCGATGTGGAGGCAAGCGGAGCTACTATGAACGGCGAACTGCACGTCGCGCTCGACCGGACCGATTTCCTCGCGGTCTTTCCATTGAAGGGCGAGGGGCAAGCGCGGCTCATCGGCACAGTACGCAAGCAAGCCGAAGATCAGCCGGAGGGCCTGTCGTGGAAAGACGTGAGCAGGCGCGTGTTTGAATGGATAAGCATCGACGTCGAGCGCGTGAACTGGTTCTCGACCTATCGCGTGCACCATCGGGTCGCCGCCCATTTTCGCAAGGGTTGTGCGTTCCTGCTGGGCGACGCCGCCCACATCCACAGTCCCGTGGGCGGACAAGGCATGAACACTGGCATAGGCGACGCGGTGAACCTCGCCTGGAAGCTCGCCGCTGTGCTGCAGGGACGGGCCGGCGCATCGCTCCTCGACAGTTACGAGCCGGAACGAATCGCCTTCGCCCGGCGCCTGGTCGCGACGACCGATCAAGCCTTCACGGCGGTGACGAGCTCCGGGGCGATCGCGCGGCTTATGCGGCTGCACATCGTGCCGCTCTTGATCGCGCCTTTTTTCGCGCTTAAGACAGCGCGGCGTTTCATGTTTCGCACGGTCTCACAGACGGCAGTGAACTACCGTAAAAGCAGCTTGAGTGAGGGGTACGCAGGAAAAGTTCACGGCGGCGACCGGCTTCCGTGGGTCAAGTCAGCCGTGGACGGCGTCGACAACTTCACGCCTCTGACTTCGCTGGACTGGCAGGTCCACGTGTACGGTGACGCTGCATCCGAGATGCAAACTCTGTGTGATGATCGAAACTTGCCACTGCACGTCTTTCCATGGCGTCCGGAGGTGGGTCGGACCGGTCTGCGACGGAACGCCGTCTATCTTGTGCGACCTGACGGCTACGTGGCCCTGGCGGATCGCGAGGGCAGCGCGACGGCGGTCTCGTCCTATCTCAACGCGCGCAAGCTTACCCCGAAGCAATGAATACCTTGGAGGATATCCATGGGCCGTGAAGCGATCTGCAAATGCGACTGGGCTGGTGTAACAGCGGAGGTAAAGGTGCTGCTGGAGCCCAATGAAATGATTGTGCGTGGTGACATTCGTAAGCGCGTACCGCGCACCAAACTCCACGAGGTGAAAGTGCAGTCTGACCGGCTCTGCTTCACGGTCGGCCGCGAGCCGGTGCAGCTTTTTCTTGGGTCAACTGCCGCCGTGTCGTGGGCCAAGGCGATTGCAACTCCGCTCCCTGCCCTTGCGCGGAAGCTTGGAATTACGGACAAGACTATCGTGCGAACGATTGGCAGCATCCACGACGACGCTCTTAAGTCAGCCCTCGCAGAGGCAGCGCGAATTTCAGAGAGAGGCGCTGATCTGATCGTGGCCTGTGTCGATACACCCGAATCCTTGCGTGCAACACTTCGAGAAGCGAAGGCACAACTTTCGAAAGGTGTGCCGATCTGGATGGTGTATGCAAAGGGACCCGGACATTCGCTCAACGAGTCTTTGATTCGATCCCTGCTCCGTAGCAATGGAATGATGGACACCAAGGTGGCTTCCGTATCGGCCGAGTTGACCGCGCTCCGCTTCAGTCTCCGCAAATCCGATTAAGACGCGCACTCCCTGGACTACGTAGTCGCTTCCTGGCTGGTCTTCTCGATCACTGCCTCCGGGTGTTGGGCGTATTCAGCCCAGGAGCCGTCATACAGGCTGACGTGCTTCGCGCCGGCGATCTCGAGGCCGAGCGCGATGACAGCAGCGGTGACGCCGGAGCCGCAAGTGGTCGTGATCGGTTGTTTCATATCTACACCTTTGGCTGCGAAGATTTCGCGGAGTTCTTCGGCCGCCTTCAGACGGCCCTCTTTGACCAGTTCGGTGAAGGGGACGCTGGTAGCTCCGGGCATATGGCCAGAGCCTATACCGGGCCGTGGCTCAGGTGCATTGCCGGAGAAACGACCGGCGGACCGGGCGTCCAGGATTTGCGTGTGCTCGGCGATCATCTGCTGGATCTGGGTAAAGCTTTTGACGGCGTTGTGGTCGAGTTTGGCGTGGAAGCTTGCCGGTGCGCGTTGAACCTGGCCAGACTGCATAGGGAGACCGGCTTCGGTCCAGGTACGGAGGCCACCGTCGAGCATGTAGACATTTTGTGCTCCGAAAGTGCGCAGCATCCACCAGGCTCGAGGGGCGGAGAAGACCCCTTCCTGCTCGTAGATGACAATGGCCATTTGATCGCCGACGCCGAGAGCCGACATGCTGCGGGAGAAGGCCTCAGGCGTGGGCAACATGTGGGGCAACGGGGTGGAGTGATCGGACATCTCGCCGATATCGAAGAAGACCGCGCCACGAATGTGGTTGACAACGTACCGCGCACGGCTGTCGGCCGGTGGTGTGACACCGACTGGAGGAAGCGTCGCGTCGAGAATTACGGTGCCGGGATCGTGGAGACGGCTGGCCAGCCAGGAGGGTGTCACGAGAGGATTCATTCAACCAGCATAGTTTGTGCCCGGTTCTTCCGCCGCGAGACATCGTCATTGCCGATGGAAGGACAAGGCCCACGAATGGGCCTTCCTGTTCCGTTCGAATGATCTAACGCTTGGGTCCCTCTCCACCGGCATGGCCACGTCCATCGCGTGTCTCGTTGCCGTGAAAGTCAGCAGGGGGATGCTCCTTACCCGTTTCAACCTTGTCTCCGGGGTGCGGCGTTGGGCCTTTGTAGCCGTGGTCCGGATGGAAATGGTTGTTTACGTGGCCATGGAAGTTAGCGGGGCCGTGAAACCATGGACCGGCGCCGATAAAGACTCCGCCGACAAACCACTCAGGGCCGTAATATCCATAAGGTGCGCACCCATAAGGAGGGGTGTCATCTGTCAGGGGTTGTTCGAATGGTTTCCCTGACAGATGGCTCTTTTGAGTCCCGGCATCTGCCGGGACGGCTGAAAGTAGCCCCNNGAGATCTTTTGCTGGTGACCACGGACAAGCCCTCAGTCTTCCCTGCCGGGACGCGACTCCCGTCCGACCAACCCTACCCAGGACCTGGCGTTCTGGGCTACTTTCATGCTGTCCCCTCGGGACCGCCGGGCACCAGGCAATCGTTTCGCCTCCCGCAAGAACCTATTTTGGACAAGGCTGTTTCCCACCAGCCCGGCGGCGAGGAAGAAGGGCATTCCCGCAGGTCACTACACAACATCGAAAGACAACAAGGCTTATGCAG
>PLZN01000411.1 GCA_003152195.1 Acidobacteriaceae bacterium | reverse complement strand
GCTGGTCGAAAGCTTGCCGCTATCAAGTGCTTCGGCACACCGTTCTCAGCGGGTGTGCGTTTTAGGAACGCCATGGCTGCCAAGCCGTGCTTAAAGTATGCGTTCAGGAACTCCAGCGTGTATCGAGCCATCCAGTTGTAACTCGCATCGCCATCCTCCAGCGAATAGTCTGCCGGCACAAATTGCAACCCTTCCCTTCGAAACCGCTCGCTCCGCTGGAACAAAGAACTGAATTGGATATGTGATATCGCCAACATTCGTATATGCAATAAATCGCCGTGCGTCCGCTCGTTCAGTACGTTCGGTGCAACGCTGAACTGGTCTTTGTTCTGTTGCGTGGCAGCCCAGATTTCCAGCGTCTCTTCAGCTCGACTGAACACGAGAAGCGGGATGGTCATCTGTTCAGGGTGAACATCACCGGCTTGCTGCACGAAGGCGGGGCCATAGCGGAAAGAACCGTCCAGCGAAACCAACGCGTCGATGCGCCTGTCGCGAGCTGCAGCAAATAGAGCCGACATGCCACCCCAGCTGTAGCCGATCACAGCGACCGAGGACATGTCCGTGTCAGGCAGGCCCTTCGCGTAGTCGATCAGGAAAGAGATGTCCTTAGCTTCCGCGTTGGCTCCGGGGACATCGTTCGCCATGACGCGTTCCGTCGCACCGATACTCGGGGTGGCCAAGACTACAAACCCATAACTGGCGAGGTACTCGCAAAGCTCGATGTTTTCCGTGGCAGGCGCGTCGAGGCTTGGTGCGTAGATCACGAGTGGAAAACGGGTCGCCTGCATGGCCGCATCGCGAACCGCCAACGCAGGAAGCGCGGTGGTGCCACGCGTAAAGTCTTCGACGAACGATTGCGACTTGCCATGCTCGATCGGTTTGTCGAAGCTGGTTTCGGTGCGGATCAATGCCGCATAGTCCCCAATAGTCATCCTCTGGGCTCCCGTTGCATCCGCCGGATACCAGACCAGCGTCTGCAATGGCCGAGCTCCTTCGGTGGTGGCAGACTTGTCCGCCCCGTCGCTCGTAATGTGAAAGACACGCGTGTGGTCGTACTGCGCAATCACCCTGAGTCCAACTGAATATGGCCCGGGCTTCGCGGTAAACCGGAACTGAAACTCCGGCGTGGTCTGCGCAGCGNNCGATCAGGGCTTCGAGCCGCGCATAACGCCCTGTATCCGTAGTTCGATGACTCAAGTGGCGAGTACAGGCTATACCACATTTGCAGGGATGACTTCGCTCGAAATGAGAAATGAGCACCGGCGATTTGGCGTAAACCGAAAAGAATGACCGGTGACCGCCGGATCGCCGACAAACCACCCAAAACACGTCTGAAGCTATGCAAAGGCCGGTCGTGCGGCGCGAAATCGGTTTACCCAGTATGCCCAGGCTACGGTCAGTGAAAAGACAATCAAGCTGGCGAACGGGGCGGTTTTGGGATTCTGGGGTGGAGGACCCGCGATGTTACTGAACCACACCGATGTGAGAAGAATGATTCCGCTCCAGAAGACGAAAGTTCCCGGAAGACTCTTTGAACGAGTGGCACGAACGTAAAGGATTATGGCCAAACACCAGAAGCCGCCTTCGACAAGGAGAGTTGCGGGGATCGATTTCCAAAGCCCTAAACCGACGTATGTGTGCATTCCTGGTGCGATTGGCATGTCGGGCCGATGACTCACGAAGCCGAGCAGCCAATGACTCAGGACGACGAGGAAGATGACCAGGGCGCCACGTGGATAATGCCGCCATAATAGGTACGCTGAAGCGAGCAAAGTAGCCCAAACCGCATCCATCAACAAGCTGTGGCTCATTGCAATGTTTGTGGCGCAGAGATAGTTTCCCGCACCCATCCCAGATTTTAATTGCACATGTTCGAGCCCAAAGAACATAAAGACACACCAGGCAAAGTCAGCGAACATGGCTGCCAAAACTAATGTGCCGAGATTGATCCTCGGCTCCGCACGCTTTGCAATAAGGCCTACGGCGTAGTGGCCTATAAGCATCGGTTACTCCAGAATCTCGTGCGCATCAGAGCGTGACAGCATCAATCTATTGATCTAGCCCGCACCGTTCCCTCACGAATTGCAAAGTGTCGGGCTCTTGTCCCCTGCGCAGGAATGGAAGCGTGCGCGGCATGGAGGTTGCGCTCTGCAACGGCGTACAGCACGCTCTATGAAGAAATGAGACGCGCTTCTGAGCTTGCCTATTCCGCAGTGATAGTGGACCCCGCATTATCTTCGCGCTCCGGCGAACCAAACCAAAGCTCTCGAGAAACGCCGACAGGACGCATCATCCGCAAATCTGGTAAATAGCGGCCGCGGACGGACCTGTCAGTCGTGAGCTTTGCAAGCCACTCTCTTCCAGCCCCCAACATCAGGCCAGCCAAGCCGCTCGTTACAAAGCAAGCAAAAGACCCCCGCCGCCGCTGTTCCTCGCAGGCTTCATTAAAGGCTGTCGTCATGTCAGCTGAAAAGGCCGTCGCGTAGTCCCATGGATATAACCGGAGCAACGCTTGATATAACGACTTGGTCACTTAGACCTCCCGCGTTCTTAGACGTGCGTTAGCCGCCCGCGTCAATTGTTTCATTCGATCCAACTCGAGATGCAGGTATTCCCGTCCGGCCGGAGTGAGCCTGTAGGCTTGCTTTTCCCGCGATGTGTCAGCTTGCTCGAAGCGTTCGATCCAGGAATCCTCAAGAAGTCTTCGTAAAGCTCCATAGAGCGTGCCCGTGCTTAACCGCACGCGGCGGTTACTGAGGATCTCAATATCCCGCATCAGGGCATAGCCGTGGAGCGGCTTATTTGCCAAGCTGAGAAGGATCAGGAGGACCGGTTCGGTCAGTGGCTTGATCTCTGACTCGTCAGGTTGTAGCGCGATATGTCGCATGCGGACATATTACGAACACTTGGCTCGTCAAGTGGTTCGTTGGGTTATTTAGAGCGGTTTCGCAATTACTGTGGTCCCAAAAAGTTCGCGAGGAGTGGTTTTCCTTGAGAGAAAACCACGAAAGGCTATTTCGCTTCGGTCTACACCAATTGCGAAACCGCTTTAAGGAGCGATTCCGTCTGAATCACTCAAAGTAGATCCCGGCCACTACAAGCTGGAATTTGAGAACCCTCAGGTGCGAGTTCCGTGGGTCAGGATCCAGCCGCACGGAGTGGCTCCCATGCATGCGTATTCGACCGATCGCGCAACCATCTTCCTCACCGATCAGGACTTTCGGATCAAAGACTCTACAGGCAAGGTCGAGACGGTAGAACACAAAGCCGGTAACGTCGTTTGGGAGACGCCCATAGAGCAGACGGAACAGAACCTCAGCAACCAGCCTTTCGAAGCGGTGACCGTCAAAGTTAAGAGATAACGCACTGTCACATCAATCCAGGAATGCTGAAGACAGACGGACAATTACCTCTGTTTAACGACTGCCGCTGCATGTAGCCAATGGCAAACTGCTGTGGGTTAAATGTGAGGTGAACATCCCGTCTGCCCCCGTCCGTTTCCCGTCCGTTTGGGACGGGCGGGATGACAAAGGGTAGGGCAGAGCTTCCGTCCGGATCGGGTGCTGGTTGATGGAACCGCAGGTCCCTCCACTTCGGCCGGGATGACAAAGGGTAGGGTGACGCTTCCGTCCGGAACAGCAGCGCATCGATCAGCCGGAAGGCCGAGACACAAGCCCCCGCCGCCAGCGCAAGCGACAGCACCGCCAGCTGCTGCTTTCCCGCCGCCGCCAACCGGTAAATCCCGCGTAGCGACCCATCAATCGGTTTAGCGATAGTAGCCGGACTTGGTGAGAACGACGAAACCTGACTTGCGCAGTTCGGGATGCTCGCGGAGAAATTCCGGACTGAGCTGAAGGCTGAGCTTGCAAAACTTGCCTTGGAGCTGGATGCGGGTGGGCTTATATCCGAGCGTGTAACGCGCTCGAATCTGATCGATCAAAAGGGCGAGACGCTCCGCGGCCTCCTTGGTGCCGGTGCTGAGGACGGGGCCGCCGGTTGCCTTGGCGTATTCATCTATGTCGCCGACTCGAGTTCCGCCTGCCCCCATCCCGGACGCCATGATCACGCGGCTAGTCTCCGCGGTCCTGTCGATTAACGCCGAAACCACTGCTCCAGATTGAAGCAGACTGATCATGGCTTCCCTTTGCGAATGCAGATGCGCCGCAGAGTGCTGACCGATGGATGCCTGGGTAAAGCCGTTTTGGTCGTTTGCCGTGCCATCCGTAAGCCACACCAGGACGCGCCGGCTAGCCGGCGCCCTTGCTTTCATCGCCAGGTCCACGGCCTCAAACATATCTTCATCGAGGAAGGTGCCTTCTACGTCGGCCATCCACGAGGCAGTCTTGATTGCATCCGCCGCCAGCGGGCGATTGGTGGTAAAACCTTGCAGCAGCTCTGTGCGGGAAGAAAAGATCATCACGGCCACCTCATCTTCCCGCTTCAGGTGGCCAAGTATTTCCAGGGCAGCTTGCGCCAGGGGCTCGAGCGCAGCGTGCACCGTCTCGGTCATGTCGAAGAGCAACACTACGGAAAGAGGCAGTTGATCGCGGCTGAAATAGCTGATCGTTTGCGGGACACCATCTTCCGAAAGCTGAAAGTCGTTTGCCGACAGCGTGTCCAGCGTACGTCCGGTCTTCTTGTTCTCTACCAAGGCATCGAGCAGGACGAATTGGGTGTCGACATGGATGGTTGCAGGCGCGGGTTGCGAGGGAGATGCTGGAGATTGTGCCCAGCCAATCTGCGCCAGCAGCAGCACAGTGAGGAGTGATGCAGACTGCATGAGAGTTATTCTCGAGCGTGGCTGCCACTGATGGCTCACGATGCGATCGCCTTGATGACGCGAGCTGGGAACTACAGTCTATCAATTCCGATGCAATGGATGGGAGGCCAGCCGCTGGTTATTTCGTGGGACTGGCCGCAGTAAATTCAGAGCAGCACGGTTTGCCGACTGGCTGAAATTCCATGATCTCAGCACGAGTGCCGTCAGGATCGAAAAAGTTGTACTGCCACTTACCATCACGGCCAATCCTCGGTCCGGAGTTTCTCTCGGGAATGCGGTCCTCGGAATATAGCAGTTCCGCCGTCTTTTTCATGTCAAACACGCCGAGGGAAAAGTGGTCCGACGAGCCCAGCGAAGCCGCCGACAGGCCCGCAGGAATGCCCCTGGTTTCCGGACCGCTTACCATCATGTACTCTATCCAGTCGGTTCCGTCCGGAACTTGCTGGGAGATCCAGTCGGGGGTTCCCTCTTTTCGTCCGCCATACCAGTAGGGACGGAAGCCCAGGCCGGTGCGATAGAACGCATCTTCCGCGGACCGGCTATGCACGATATATCCGACGTGGATGATGTGGTTGCTGAGTGGGTTAGGTGGAACCGGGGCAGGATGTGCCGGCGGTTGTACGAACTCGACCTTATTGCCCTCGGGATCGTTGACATCGAACCACCGGCTACCATCCGCGCCACTCTTCATTACCGATGGGACAGCGATGGCGTGCGCGGCCACATACCGCCTCAATCCCTCAACATTTGTCGTGATGTAGGCAACATGGTCGAGCCTGTTGATGGAAGCTTCACCGGCCGGCAGTGGAAGCACCTCGATAAATTGAGTTGGATTGAAGTAGTAACGCACTCCTTGGGGGTTTTCGGGATCTGCTCTCTTAACAGCACCCAGGTTGTGCACATAGAAGGACTCCGTTTTAGCGCTATCCGAGCTGTATACGCTCAGGTGGGAGATGCCGGTGATGGGCGGCCTGGAGTCCGCCGCTTGCCCGTATGCAAACAAGATGGGCGCAAGAGCAAGAACGGTAAACATAACGAATCGCGCGCTCTTCATTCCCTAGTCCCCTTCACTTACGAACTTACCTGGACTACTCGACCACGGATGAGTTCGCTTTCTGTTCGATCCAACTCTGCATTGTTTCGGCCCCCAAAGTATATGAGCTACCAACGGATGGGTCAAACGAACGACAGCATGAGAAGAGGCAGAGAACGACCTGTCCGGTCCTGATGGTACGATGGCTCTTTCGATGACAGCGACTGATTATCAGACTGCTGGATTTCCGAAAGGGAGAAGCATTGCGAGTTCATACGCGGCGAGACTTTATTAAATCTTCCTGCAGCGTTGGCATCGCCGCTACCGCCGGCGCCTTGTTTCCGCGCATGGCAAGGGCCAACCCAATGGGCCTTCCGCCCGGGATCCAGCTCTACACCGTGCGTGACGTGCTCCCGAAGGACACTCCGGGGACGCTCAAGCAACTTTACGACATCGGTTTTCGCGAGGTGGAAACCGCGGGTTTCGGGAAGTACTCGGCCAAGGAGTTTCGACAGCTCCTCGACGATGCGGGTTTGAAAGCTCCCAGCGCGCACCTTCGGCTCAACGGACCGGATCTCGGACCCGTCTTCGAGGAAGCAACTGTATTGGGCGCACACTTTGCGACGAGTTCCAGTTTGGCAACGGGCAACATGGCACCCCGTCCCGCGGGTGTTCCCATGGCGCCCTTGGGGCTCGACGCCTTCACCAAGCTCGCTGCGCAGATGAACGATATCGGCGCCAAAGCCAAAGCGGCGGGACTGCAATACGCCTATCACAACCATAACTATGAGTTTGAGAAAATGCCGGACGGCACCTATGGCTACGACGTCCTGGTCAACCACACGGATCACAATTTAGTGAAGTTCGAGATCGACTGCGGCTGGATGTGCGCGGCAGGCGCGGATCCTGTCGCCTACTTCACCAGGTATCCCGGACGTTTCAAGATGGTCCACGTGAAAGAGTTCCAGGCAATGAAGAGCCCGTCGATCAGCCTGGAAGGTCCGGCTCGGCCGAAGGGTACGGATCTGGGACAAGGCTTCATCGATTACAAGAGGATCTTTGCAGCTGGCAAGAAAGCGGGGATCGAGCACGCTTTCTCTGAGCAGGAGGACCCCTTCCCGGTCTCGCAAATGGCATCAGCTAAGGTTGCGTATGATTTTCTGCATGCCTCCTCTTAGTGCTGTGATCGCGTAGAGAAGTACACACCCAGGTCTCAAAAGCGAGACCTGGGGCACCCGTACGTCGTAGGCTGCATTACGCAATCACGCGGTCACGGTACTAGCTGCACAGGGCCAATCACTACCGTGGAGGAGGAGCCGTCGAGGAAGGCGCAGGCTTGCCATCGATGGTGTTAGGTTCCATCAGTTCCGTCCGCGTTCCATCGGGATCGAAGATATTCGCCTGACGCTTACGGTTGATGCCTACGTGCATCTCGATCGGACGGCCATAGTTTTTGAAGTAGGGCCTCGCCTTCAGAGTCTCTACGCTGGCCGCAACATCGGTAACTTGCAGGCAAAGATGATGAGCGGACCCTCGATGGGCCGGATCCGGTTCTTCTTTCGCGAGCATAAATTCGATGTAGCCGTCGCCGTCCGGAACCTTGAGATTTATCCAGGAAAGTACCGTTCCCGATGAGCTGCCTCGCCATGTCTCCTTCAACCCAAGTATCTCGGTATAAAACTTGTACTCAGGATCCAGCTGGGTGACGATCAGTCCGACGTGCGTCATATGCCTGGAGATGCGGGTGCCGCTCATGTATTTGCCATAAGCGGCTACAGTCTTCCCACCGGGCATATACTGCACCATCTCCACCTGGTGACCGGCTGGATCGGTAATGTCAAAGCTAAGATTTCCGATCCTTGCCTGATGCGCGTGATCCGGTACTTTTACGCCCTTCGATGCGAGATAGACTCGCAGCGCCTCGATATCGTCCGTTTCGAGAGAAATGTGGCTCAGTCTGTCAGAGTTCGCTTCGTGCTCAGGGAACAGCTCAATATACTGATGGTCATTGACTTTGAAGAAGGTCATGGAAGCGGAACCGTCTGCATTCTTCAGCGAATACGGCTCCTCGAAACCGAGGAAGCCCCCGTAAAACGAGCGGGACTTCTCATAGTCATGAGCAAAGACTGCAAAGTGGGATATGCCAACGATGTGCGGCCGCGGCGGCGTCTGTGCGCCCAGGATACTTGCCGAGGCCAGCAGAACTCCGACCAACTTACTCGCGTTGCGCGCCGGCTGATTAGAAACCAACTGAATCCATTTGCTTCGAATTGCGTTCACCATAGGCATTCTTCTCAGCAGCGTCACAGTATACCCTTAGAGCATTTTCACTTCTACTCTGTACAGGCAAGTGTAGAGAAGTGCGGCTTTTCTTGGGGAAAAGCCGCGCCGGGATCGGTCACTCTGTATACACCAGAAGTGAAAATGCTCTAGCGGATGCTTCCGGTGCGTCGCAAGCTCGCTACGGCCTCACAACATGCAAAATAGTTGTACACTTTGCCGATCGCTCACAGCCCGGTTTCCTATCGGCCGCGAATCGACCCGCACGGAACATTTTCGGCTGAATCGGCCAAGGAGGAGAGACTATGAAGCGGCTTACCATCACTGTGCCGAAAGCCCTTGTGATTATCCTGTTTTGCGTTGCCGTTGCCCACGGGGCGACACACCCGATACGCGTTCTGCTGCTCGATGGGGAGAGTGCCGGCACCTATCACAACTGGCAAGTGACCACGCCAATTCTTAAAAAGGAGCTTGAGGAGACAGGTCTCTTCGAGGTCACCGTTGCCACCGCTCCGCACGCCGATGGAGACTTCAGCAACTTCAAGCCCGAGTTCAGCCGATATCAGGTGGTCGTCTCGAATCTGGACTCTGCAGATTGGCCGCCCGAGCTACGCTCCGAGTTCGAGCAATATATCCACAACGGCGGCGGCTTTGTCGCCGTTCATGCGGCCGACAACGCCTTTCCCAATTGGCCGGCCTACAACCAGATGATCGGCATCGGGGGTTGGAGAGGCAGGACGGAAACGGCGGGTCCGCGCTGGTATTTCAAGGACGGCAAGCTGGTCTCCGATCCGACTCCCGGACGCGCCGGCGCGCATGGAGCTCGTCTTCCTTTTCAGATTGTCGTTCGTGATCCGGAACATCCCATCATGAAAGGCCTGCCGCCGGTATGGATGCATGCCCCGGATGAACTCTACGGCACCCTTCGCGGCCCAGGCGAGAACATGACCGTATTGGCAACGGCACATTCCGACCCTCAGAACAAGGGTACCGGCAATGACGAACCGATGCTTATGGTCCTGAAGTACGGCACGGGAAGGATCTTCCATACCGCCATGGGACACGATGCCGCCGCATTGAGTGGTGTCGGGTTTATCACGACGTTTCAGCGGGGAACGGAGTGGGCCGCCACTGGAAAAGTGACGCAGAAGGCACCGGCCGGTTTTCCAACGGCGGAAACGGTCAGCTACCGCGTCGATATTGCAGAGATGGATCCGGACTTCCGGAGAGGACAGACCGGAACGCGGACTCCCGCCGCCAACGCGTTACAACCGCCTTTGAAATGACATGCATGAAATAAGATGTTGTCTCGGCGGCTACACGGAGCACTACCGCTCTTTTCTTGCCGCGCTTGTCATCGATGACCTTCATCCTTTGTCTCAGGGGAAACATCGGGAGCCTTCTCCAGCAAGCCGAGGAGTTCTTCACCAGTTGCAGTTCCGGCATGGCTCTGAAAGAAATTAGCAGCGGTTTCAACAACTCCTACCTTCTGCGCCACTGCAACTGCGATCCACTGGTTCAGAGAAACTCCGTCTTCCTTGGCAAGACGTTGAGCCGCCTTCTTGATCGAAAGAGGGAGCTTCAAGGGATATGTAGCTTTACTCATAGGTTTACCTTCTTTAGGACCTCTGCCGGTCGAATCACGGGAATCCGGAACCATCCGCCAATCCCGGAAAAGTCAGCCACATTATGTGTGACGATAGCATCCGCCCTACCGTTGATAGCCGCTTCGAGAACCATCTCATCAGCGGGATCGCGTAGCTGCGGTCGCCACTGAAAAATGGGATGTATCACTAAGGGACTTGACCCTGTGCGCAGGGAGGAAATGTGTCCAACACGGTCATCCACGTGGCAGGAAAAAGGCCGGCCACCCACCACGCTCCGTAAGCATTCCTCGCGCAGCACGCGAATCGCCCGAAATACCCACCCGGAAAACTTTATGGCTGCTTTGCTTTCAGGGTGAACAGCTTCAGGTCGATCGCATCCCCCATCACTTTGTATCCAGTGTCGTTTGGATGAAGGTGATCGCCGGGCTGATAGTCAGGCAGGAATGTATCCGGATGATTTGGGTCCCTGACCGCGGCCTCGAAGTCGATAAAACCATCGAAGGCGCCGCCGGTCCGAATCCAGTCATTCACGGCCTTGCGGACCGCTTCCCCGTTGTCGCTGTAGTAGCCGGCGCCATGATAGGGCGTCAGGGTGCAGCCGATCACAGCAATACCATACGCGTGGGCACGCTGGATCATCTGATCGAGTGCGAAGATGAGGTCGGCAGCGGTGGTGTTTGCGGTGGGGTCGCTGTGCAGGCGGCCGATGTCATTGATGCCCTCGAGAATGAGGAGATACCTGGCGCCGCTCTGTGCAATCACATCGCGATCGAAGCGCGCGAGTGCGTTAGGGCCCGCGCCATCGAGCAGAATTTTATTCCCGCTGATGCCTTCATTCAGCACCGAGAGATTGCGATACTTTGGGTCCGCCTGCAGGCGCCGCGCCAGCTCATCCGGCCATCGTTGGTTGGTGTCGACGGTGGAGCGGGCGCCATCCGTGATGGAGTCGCCTATAGTAAGGATGGCCCCCGCATCGGCGGAAGCAAGCGTATCGATTCCGTTGAGGTAATACCAGCTTGTCTCCGTAGCGGGCGCCTCGAGGGTAGCGCTAGATACCACATTGCCTGGCGCGTGATAGCTGGTTGCTTCGCCGAGTTGATGCTCGGTTACAGGACCCGACGGGCTGGGCAGATAGAAGCTTACGGTCAAATCCGAAAGCGGAGCAAACTTGAACGGAGTGGGATCGCTCAGGACCAAGGCGCCGTTCGGAATCGAGACCGACGGCTGCCCGTGAAAGGTAAGCGGATGGCCACTGCCCGGAACGATAGCCGCACCCTTGAGGGTTTGTGCGATCTCCGCGGCTCCAATTACCAGCGGGCCGGTGCCATACAGATTGGAAAAGCGCACCCGGACCATGTCTCCGCCGATACTCACATGGACGACTTCGCGAAGAGTGGCGCCTGTCGCCCCGGGCTGCGCATTTGGCGTCAGGCGGTCCTCTGCGCTCTTGCTATGGGCAACCAGCGAAGGAGCCGACGCCCATGTGCCGACCCAATGCTTCGTCTTTCCATCCGGCCGCGCAAAAAGTGGCTGTACACAAAACAAGATGGTCAAAGCCATGATCAGAATCTTGACCGGCAGTATGGTTCGACTGCTCGTAATGCTCATTGATTTATCTCCTGCTAGAGCATTTTTACTATTACTGTGAGCGGGGAAACTGGACCGATAGTAAAAATGTCCAGCCGCAAAGGGAACGTCAGAACCGGAAATAGGCGCCCACGGTCGGTTCGGACGTTTGCCGTCTCGCGTTCGTCGTCAGTTGCGCCGAGTCGAAATCCGGCGTCTTGTAGAGCAGGCCCCGATATTGCAACCGCAGCCCAAGGTGCGACGTGAGAATTGGATAGTTGACGCCGAACTCGTAAAGAAGCGGTACGCGCGTCTGTTGGGTGTATCTTTGCCCGCCCACGCTCGTCGGCAGGAAAATGAGGGCTGCCGTTCCCACCGCGCCGAAGGGCTGAAAGCCGAGAAACGATGGCCCTTGCACCAGATACGCAACGGAAACCTCGTGCAGGTTGTCCTGAACCTGAACCCCGAAGGGAAGCACGGCAAATCGCTCGGCGAAGCGAGTGTAGCCGTAATTGACCTCGTAGCCCAACCACGGCTTGAAGGATTGCCGAAAAGTGCCTAACGCGCCCAGAGAGGCGGTTGGCTTGTCCTGAACGCCGTTGCCATTTGACGTGCCCGAGAATTGCCCAAAGACATTCACCGCACCGTCGAAATTTTTGAATGTCTGGGCAAACGCCCGGTTGCCAAGCCATGCGGATGAGGTCGAAAAGAAAAGAAGAAAAAGAAGAAAAAGGGACCTGCCAACAGATTGAATGGACATCAGTTTGCCGACGCTCCTGCGCATGAAAGGAATGGAAAAGGCTGAGACATCATCTTGCAACCCAAAGAGATAGCATACGCCAGCGAGCCGGTCACGCTCCCCGCCGCCCGTCGGCCGAAGCGGCCGTGGCGGGCGTTCCAGCGTTACGCTCATCGAGGTATTCCTCTATGCACTGATCCAGTGTTCCATGAGCCGCGAGGACGAAATCGATGGCATCACGGCCGGCTCCCTGGCCACCGGCATTCGCAGTGACGAAGTGAGCCGCGGCTTTCACCTGGCCGCGTGCATTGGCGACCGCAATGGCCAGTCCGCAGACGCGCATGACAGGCAGGTCGATCACGTCGTCGCCGACGTAGGCGATCTGATCCAGCGTGAACGACCCCCGCTGCATGATCTCGCGAACGGCATGCATCTTGTAGTCCTGGCTCATGTAGACATATTCGATGCGCAACGCGCGAGCGCGCTGGGCAACGGCTTCCGAGCTCCGCTTGGTGACGAAGCCGCAATGAATGCCGCCGATGCGGGCTAGCGAAATCCCCACCCCATCCTGCGCATGGAATCCCTTGGCTTCAAAGGTCTTCTCGGAGGTTACGGCCTCCGCCTGGCCGGCTGGATCAGCGGACGGTTGGCTGACGGCGGCAAGCGGAAGGGTCCATATCTTGCCATCCGTGAGGACTCCGTCGACATCGAAGAGAATAAGGCGGATCCGGCGGGCGCGCTCAGCAGCAGAAAGGTCCATGGGACCATTCTTCCATACGGCCCTTCAGGGAACGGTCGCGGAGATTTAGGGGGAAGGCGCGCAAGCATCTGCGCACCGCCCGTCGCAAACTACCCGGGCAATTGGCACGCTGGTTCGCCCTGGTACAACTTTAGTTTTTGAACTGCATCTTGTCATGAACTTAGGCCAGCGCCATGATGGAAGCGTTATGAGAACTACGAAACACTCTTACCTGCATGTCGTGTTAGCCAGCGCCGCGGTCGTTGTTCTGACGCTGGCCGCAACTCCTCTTTTTGCCGGCGTCTCGAAATACGCCGGTATCTACAGCTCCGAATCGCCGGATTCCGACGCACCGACCGCTCCTGCCGGTCCTGCATTCAGCGTTAGCCTGGGTGCGGACGGTACCGCTACGGTCACTCAGGATCCCGGCAAAGGTGCGGTCACCGCCTTTGGACACTGGACTGATGCCGGTAGCCAGGTCACGGTTCAATTCGACGCCGTCGACGGCAAACCTACCGATCCACCGATGGTCTTCTCGCCCAGCCACGATGGATTGCAGGCAGTCACCTGGAACCATGCCCTCTGGGGAAAAACGACTCCTCCTGTACTCAAAAAGGAAGTGTCCAATTGGCACAACAAGGGCAAACACCGCTGAGTTGCGACCCACGGCACTTGCACCCCCCCCCGGCATCAGGGCCGGGCAGCTAGCCACACCGGGCCCAACGCAATCCTCGCGACCGGTGTAAAGCCAATCCCCGCACCTTAATGGTAACTGCCGCCCCGCGGGCACGTCCGGTGGAGCAGGCTGCACCCTTGGCTCCTACAAACCTTCTCTATGCCCCGGCTTAGGCGGGCAATGGTTGATGAGGGCTTTGGTGAAGGCAGCACTGCGCCAGCGCCTGATCTGAGCAAGGAATCAAAGATAATAAAAGTCCCGGCATTGCCGGACGGCTGAAAATAGCCCAGCATTAAAGAACCTTACTAGCGAAAGAGGAAAACCATATGTTGAAGAGGGCAAGATCCCCCGGCTTGCCCGATCCTTTTTACCAGCGAGTAGGAG
Organism: Acidobacteriaceae bacterium; assembly: GCA_003152195.1. Lineage (GTDB taxonomy): Bacteria > Acidobacteriota > Terriglobia > Terriglobales > Acidobacteriaceae > PALSA-350. The sequence continues at coordinate 4,191 of PLZN01000411.1, read as the reverse complement.
GCGAAGCCCAAATGAGACCTGATTCGAATACGACGGCCCCCGAAGAACGAAGGCCGCCCTGGTTAGGAATTATGAAGTTCCTGTTTATCGTCATCTTGATAATCATCATTTTTCTGCTTGGCCAAGACATGGTGCGTCACCGCTTCTTTCGAGGCGGCTGGGTCGACCGGCACGACACCCTCAGGCCGTAGCATGCACTCAAAAGGTCCTGGCCGCGGTTCCGATGCCAGGCTTTGCGTTCTCAGGCGTGGACCTGGCCGAGCCGGCGATTTTGGGAAAACTCAAGTGGATAATCGAGAGAGACGGATCGAACCGGGAATGCAGGGAACGAATGGATGAGATTAAGCACGGCCACCATCACGAAACTCACGACCATCGTCCTTACTGGAAACGCGCACATCGTGATTGGCGTTTCTGGATTGCTGTGGTTTTTATCTTTGCCGCGCTGGCTATTTATGTGCTGAGCGATGACTTGGCCCTGGTGCCTCGCAGCCACCGCATCCAACCGCAGTCAAACGCCGTCAATAAGTAGCGGAGCCGCATAGGCTCGTACCAATCTACGATTTCGAGGACTGGGATCATCTATGAATGGACGCCTGATCCTTTGTCGCATCGTCGTAATGTAGCATGACGATGGATCGCGGATTGACGAGGTACTTGGAACCATTCACAGGCGAACCTTTGCCCTCTTCAGAGATGTCGTTCGGGGACAGCAGCGAAGTATCGATGAGGCGAAGCCAAGCTGCGCCTGAGTCGCTATTAACCGGAGGAAGTTCAAACTCCAGGGGCTGCCAATAGGCGTTGATCGCGACGTAGCGCACCTGGCTAACGGCGATATTGTGCAGAGTGAGGGCGACACTGTGGGAATCGTTTCCCCAGTCAGGCTTGCCAAGTTCAACTCCGTGCCATTCGATTCGGGCCTTGCTGAGATAGTCTTCCAGAGTGATCTTGTCACCTTCAGTTCCCTGATTGAAGTTGAGACGAACACGAATCATATTCTGCACGAATCGCAGCAGTTCTGCGTTGGGGGAGCAAAGATCCCAATCGAACCAGCTGATTCCGTTGTCCTGGCAATAGGCGTTGTTGTTTCCTTGCTGTGTGCGCCGAACTTCATCTCCCATCAGCAGCATCGGCGTTCCCACCGACAGCAGCGTGAGTGCAAAGAAATTCTTGATCTGCCGTCTTCGCAGGAGCTCGACGTCTGCACTGGCTTCCACGCCCTCGACTCCACAGTTCCAGCTCAGATTGGCATTTGTACCATCACTGTTCAGCTCATGGTTCGCCTGGTTGTGCTTATGATCGAACGAGACAAGATCGTTGAGAGTAAAGCCGTCATGGCAGGTGACGAAGTTGATGCTCTGCCCTGCCGGCCGATTTCCCTCTTTATACAGGTCGAAACTTCCGTTCATACGCTCGCGAAGGCTCCAGACAGTATTCTGGTCCCCCTTCACGAAACTGCGGATGTCATCGCGGAATCGTCCATTCCATTCTTTCCACTTGTCTTGTGCAAAGCTCCCGACCTGATACAGGCCGCCTGCGTCCCACGCTTCAGCAATCAACTTGGCGCCCGCCAGAACAGGGTCGGAATCGATCTCCCAAAGGATGGGCGGGTTCATCATCGGCTCACCCGACTCGCTCCGCGAAAAGATGGACGCGAGATCGAAACGGAAGCCGTCGACATGCATCTCTGAAGTCCAATACCGCAAGCTGTCGAGGATGAGTCTCTTCACCACGGAGTGATTTGCCTTGAGAGTATTGCCGGCGCCCGTATAGTTCGCATAGGTAGCCTTGTTCTTATTCAGAATGTAGTAAAAGCTGTTTTCGAGACCCCGGAAGCAGACTGTCGGGCCATGTTCGTCCCCTTCGGCGGTGTGGTTGTACACAACGTCGAGTATCACCTCGATGCTCGCGCGATGCAGGTCTTTCACCATGGTCCGAAACTCATCCAGACAGGTGAGCGGATCCTTCGAGGCACTATAGGCCAGATGAGGAGCAAAAAAGGATATCGGGTCATAGCCCCAGTAATTGCTGAGTCCTGAGGGAGCGTCTTCGGCATCGAACTGATACACCGGGAGAAGTTCGACCGCTGTGATGCCCAATCCCTGAAGATACGGGATCTTCTCGATCACGCCGAGATAGGTACCACGGTGGGCGGGAGCGACGCCGGAACTGGGGTGGCGCGTGAATCCCGCCACATGCATTTCATAGATGACGCTCTTGCGAAACTGTCGATGGAGTGGCCGATCCCCCTCCCAGTCAAAGGTGCTTAGATCGGCCAATACACTTTTTATGGAGTTCGCGGCGTTGTCCCCCGGTTTACAGGCAGCGGCTCGATCATAGTGCTGACCAACGGAGACGCTTTTGCCATAAGGGTCAAGAAGAACCTTGTGGCTGTCAAAACGCTGTCCATTCGCCGGATCATTGGGACCATCGGCACGGTACCCGTAAAGCTGCCCGGCCCTGATTCCAGGTACGAAGATATGCCAGTAGTGAGACGTGCGGTGGAGGACCGGATCGAAAGAAATGACGCGGGATGGCCGAGGGTCATCGGCGTGGTCAAAGAGGACGATCTCCATACGCGTGGCGCTGGCGGAAAAGACACTAAAATTTGTTCCTTCGGGAGTTATGGTCGGACCGAGGGGATAGGGGTGGGTAGCATGTATCTCCTGAGCGGCATGATCGTGAAACTCGACGGACCTCTGATGTGGATCCATGTTCCACTCCATTCCAAGGCGGGATTTTATCCGGCCAATCCTTTGAGATCACTGCTGGAGCGGTTGCCGGCCGATAACAAAGCGGCCGGATGAGTCGAAGTGACGAGGCGTCCGCTCCACGCTTGCCGCCTGGAGCATTTTTACTTCTGGTGTATACAAAGTAACCGATCGCGTCGCGGCTTTTCCTCAAGAAAAGCCGCCCTTCGCTACACTTGCCAGTACGCAGTAGAAGTGAAAATGCTCTAATAGCAGCCGTTCATCATGGCGAGGTACAGGAGCGAGATGACAATGGAGCCGGCAATGCCGAGGGCAAAGAGGGGCGCTCTGCTGGTGGACGGGGAGCCGGACTGTCTATTCTGTTGCGGATTCAAGGGGTTGTAAAAGATGGGAAAGATCTTACCCTGTTCCATGGCGACGGGTGAGGTGAGCTCATCGCTGAAGGTTGTGGCGTGGGCGTAATAGGTAAACGAGATAATGAATCGGTTGGGTTCGGTGGCGATGCCGAGGGAGAGGGTGTTCATCCTGGCGAACTCGTAGTGGCAGGCAGTGACTTCCGCTTGCGTTTCCAGCCAAGGGACTGAGGAGTCGAGAGGTTGGACGACCTTCGACGCGATAGAATTAGGTGTTTTGTTCATACCGTCCTCTCACCACACCTTACGGATTCATATTTGACATCGTCCAACGTGATCCCAGCGTTGCAAATGGTCTCGAGATCGATGACGTTTGAAGATCCTGGACAGCGCTCTCTTCCTCTAGCTATTGGTGAACAAGCCTACGCGAGGATGTCCCTTGGCCAATGGCGGAGCGGCGCTCGGTTCGCTGAAATCAGCTGTCCAATGCCAGTCCCTGATCTCCGGCATATCCTCGAGATGTTGTCGAATATAGCCGTGGTGTTCATACAGCTTGCGGCTGAACATGTCGATCACGTCTGAAACCTTAGAACGCAGGCGTGGGACATGCTTCAGTGCTTCGATGGCGAGGTGAAAACGACTCATCTCATTCAGCACGACCATGTCGAAGGGCGTCGNNTGATGCCGGGAACATACTTCTGCAGCAACCAGGACGCCGCGCAAATCTCAGTGGTCGGTACGTCGCCCGCGCAAGCCAATACGACGTCCGGCTCTTCACCTTCGCCCTTGGCCGCAAACTTCCAGGCCGAAGCACCTCGCGAGCAATGTTCAAGAGCCTCGTCCATGGTCAACCACTGAAGCTGCGGCTGCTTGCCGCAGGTGACAACGTTGACGTAGTTGCGACTCCGCATGCAGTGGCCGAAGACACTCAGCAGGCAATTGCTGTCCGGCGGATAGTACACCCGGATCGTTTCGCTCCTGCGTGCCAGCGCATTGTCGACGAATCCGGCCGCCTGATGGCTGAAGCCGTTGTGGCCGTTCCGCCATGCATGACTCGTCAGCAGAATGTTCAAAGAAGCAAGTGGTCTGCGCCAGGGAAAGCCGCGGCATTGCTCCAGCCATTTGGC
>PLZN01000345.1 GCA_003152195.1 Acidobacteriaceae bacterium | reverse complement strand
CGGCTTCGTTCAAACCGGCTTCTCGGACAAATGCCTGCAAAGTCGGGTTTTCAGTAACTTCACCGGGAATGGCCGGAATTTACCGAAAATCCCGTTTTCAAGGAACTTCGCTGAACCCTGGTAGGACCCGCGCGTCTGCTCGATACAAGTGATATTGCTCGAAGGCGACGTCATTTAACCACCATCGTTTCGATTTCGCAGAAAGAGCAACACCCTTCAGTGGGCAGATGTAGGTTTTGTCCCCAAGCTCAACCGGGCCGTATTCCACCACAATGTCGGCTCTAAGGAGCGGAAGGCTCGGCTCAGGATCTGCTCTCAGAACCAGCCGAAGAATCGTTCCATTCGACGGGTCGACCGTGATCTCTCCGTGGTAGCCACGGAATTGACCATCGACATTGTAATGCGACTTTCCAGCGATCACCGCATAGCGATACACAGCCTCTGGAGCCGCCGCGCCTTGCTCCCAGTGACTCCAGGTCAGATTACCCTGAGCTGAATCCACCTGCGCCACATACAGGATGGGTCCAAACTCCCCTGCGGTAGTCATCCCCCCAGCTCCCCTTGTCCACACCACCCTGGACCTAGGTCTTTCCTCCTAGCCATCGCGGTAACGTACGATAGCGCTCTCTGTGCTCACCCAATGTAGCGGCTTCTTATTGTGCTGAAAACTGGTAGTAACTCTCGTCGCGTAAAGATTCGGGAGCTGGTGAATGGCCTTTTTTACATAATCCGCAACGAGCGCAATCATCCTGCGCTGGGCCTGCGGATCTGGCTCTGTGATGGTAGGAATTTCTGATATTGGAGGATCGAGGAATGACGACCTGTCGGCTAACGCAATCAGCGGCCGCCTCGCATCGGGTCCGCGTAGATTTGCCTCGCATCGCGCGAGCCTGGCGGCGCTCAGCCGTTCTGTTAATTCCAGCTCAGATAGTTGCTTAGCTACCTTTACATCCGGCTCGCGATTAGTCCCAGCAAGCATCTGCTCCAACTGCTCTCCGCTGATCTCCCGCCCAGCCAATACGCGCCGACCCGCAGGGAGCTTCAGCTGCGTGCTTGCCGAAATATTCTGAGTGCGCAACGCTGCTCCCATTAGACTAAGCAGCGCAACGACGAACGGCATCAACTGTTTCATGGCTGATCTCCCGCCACATGCTCGATAGACGCTGCAACATCGGTGATAGACCCAGGTTCGGGACTTCTCGCAAGCGAACGCGCCATGACGCGAATGCCTGCAAAGTCGGGTTTTCAGTAAATTCCCCTCCGCCGCCGGGTCACGGGCAAGCAAGTTACCGAAAACCCCGTTTTGCGGGAACTTCAGGACGCTCGCAACATCCATACAATTTCGACGGATGCTAATTCTCTGAAGGCATCTCGACATGGTCGATAACGAGAACCTGCACTGGACCTTTTGTCGATTCAAGTTTCAGTCCAAGTTGTTCCTGAATTGCGGTAAAGATCGAAGATCTGGAATCAGATGGGGCTTCCATCCCATCGGTCAAGAGATCCTCTCCGGTGCGCGGCATCCATTTGAGTGCGATGTCGAATCTTCCCTGAATCCCGGTCTTATCGATTACCACGCGACCCAATTCCGTCGACAACTCCTGTGTCAATGCGTCCGCGATTTGCGCCATGGTCAAGCCTTGACCCGTAAACTGCCCGTCGTTCGACGACGTACCCGAAGCGCCGTCAGGTTGCTTTGATTGATGGAGGCTGGGCCCCTTCTTTGCAACGACCATGGCGTAGACCGGGAGATCTTTTATCTCCCAATGAACAGCCAGCTTGAAGCGGTCTGCCAGGAGCTGTTGAAACAACGCTTTCGTCTGAATTCTGCGCTGGACTTCAGTAAGCGTTCGCAATCGATCGGCGAGGGAGTCGTCCATCTTCGCTTCGATGTCGAACCTTGTCGAGTCGATCCATCTGGGGCCGCCGAGGATCCGATTCCCGGGGATGTCGTAAGCCTCGTATTGCATGAGGCTTCTCAACGAGACGTTGGTTGCGGTGAAGCGGCTGTCGTTGGTGGCGGAATGAGAGCTTCCGCTGCCAGACTTATCCTGCCTGATGGCCGCCACGTCGAAGACCGGCGGAGGCATGGCGACGGCGGAACTGGAAGCGGGCGGCTGTGAACTCGGGAGTGGCGGCGCAGAAGTCTGGGCGAACGACGAGACAGCCAGCGATGCGGCGGCAATGAGCATTGTTCCGGTGCTGTAAAAGCCGCAAGGCATACAGAGGGTATCTGAGCCTCACCTAAGGCTCTAGGAATGTTACCAAGAGCGACAGGAGGGTAGTGTTCCGCCTGAAAAGTCGCATTTTCAGTAAATTGCTTTCCCAGGCCAGGAAAAGCAGGCAAGTTACCTGAAACCCCGTTTTGCGGGAATTCGCTGCGGGCGGTCTTGAGGGGGCTAATAGCTTTTGGCTATTTGGTAGTAGGGGTTGGATTTTTTTATAACCGCAGGGGTTCACTTTTGCGGCGTAGAAGTTTACGGATACTCCAGACGATGATGAGAAGGAGCAGGAATCCGACTATGGAAAAGAGATAGCTCGCATGGTCCCGCATGACGCGGCTCAGGGCGTGGAGAATGGTAGGGCCGTAGAGGTAGGCGAGCGTAGCAAAGAAGAGGAACTGGGCGAATTTGCCGATAAACATGGCAAGCAGGAAAGTTCTGAGCTTCATGTCAAACACGCCTGCGGCGAACTCAAAGAGCTTAATCGGCGTGGGTGGCGGCCCCATAGCGGGCACTAAGATCGCGACGAACTCCTGCCGTTCAAAGCTATCGCGGAGGCGTTCGTAACGTTCGCGGTTGATTTTTTTGAGCAGGAACAACTCGCCTCCCAGGCGGCCCACGTAGAACGGGAGAAGACCGCCGATGGCGGAAAAGAATGCGGCGGCAAACGCGTACAGGACGAACTCGCTACGGTTTGCCTGAACGTAGCCGACGATGATGCTGTCCATCGGAACCGGCAGGGGCAGTAGCGCGGAATCAAAAAGCGCCAGCCCACCAAGTCCCCATGCGCCGAAAGGGCGGAGGAAGTCCATGATCATATTCGAAAGACGGTAGATACCATGACCGATGACGCTCCAGAAATGGGGAGCGCTACCAGCCAGCGCGACTTCGGCTATGGGGGACAAATGTATCATGGCATCTTCGCCTACTGGGACAGGCAATTCCGCCCTGCGAGGTTCGGAAGAAAGAGGATGGGTCCGACATTCGAAGTGTTGTGCAGTTTGGTATTCCTCGCGCCTTTAGTGTATCGAGTCAGCAGCCCGGATCCCGATTCGTTGACTTCGGCGTGCGCGGAATGAGCGTGGAAAAGGAGTCAAGGATATGCAAATTACTGTCTCGTCGCCCCCACATGAGTGCCTGTGAAGTCGGGTTATCGGTAAGTTGGGGCTGATGCCCGTTGCCGGGTTGCTACACCGGANNCGGTCTGTGTACGGGAGGGCCCAGCTCCGGCGGCCCCGATCCAGTTTAACGTCGAGCCAAGCCGGATCCGACCACCCTCCTGCAAAGTTCGGTTTTCAGTAACTTCTCCGGTTCGGGGCTACCTGGAGCGGAAGTGCGCCAGGATGGGAGCTACTACGGCGCGCATCTGGAGAAAGTGTTTCAGCAGCGGCGCGAAGCCGCCCTGAAGGCCATGGACGATGCGGGTNNGCGGGTCGCCAGCAAGCCGCCGAGGCCACTGCTACGTCGGGCTACTGGCTGGCCGAGGTGGCCGTCCCCTAGCGCCCTCATCGTGTCGAGCCGAAGCCGTGTTGGCGGTAGACTGTTCACGATCGATTGCATGGCAAGGTAATGTAAGCCAGACAGATATTCAGGAGCTTAGCAAGATGACAACGCAGATTTCTCCCATGCTGGCCGTGCGCGATGGAAGGGCTGCGATCGCGTTTTACCAGCAGGCCTTCGGAGCAACGCTGTTGTGGGAATTAGAAGGCGCAGTTGCCGGGCTTTCGATTGACGGGGCCGAGTTTTTCCTGGCAGAAGAATCCCCCGAGTACGGCACGCGAAGCGCAGATTCCGCCGGGTTCACTACAGTCAGAATTGAACTGTTTGTCGATGATCCTGTTGGCGTGCATGGGAAGGCGCGGGCGGCAGGAGCCATCAACCATAGTCCCGTCGAGGAACATAATCATTCGACAACTGGACCGAGTCCGATCAAACGAATGCTGCAAGGCGCGGTCGTCGATCCATTCGGACACATGTGGCTGATTGGGAAGATCCTGGATTAGTCCCGTGCTCGATCGTACTTCACGATCCACGGATCTTCTGTCGGGGACGGCATCCAGAAGCGCTCCTCCGCACATGCCTTCAAAGTCTGGTTTTCGGTAAGTTCACGAGACAGCGCCGGTAGATTGCAGCCAAGTCCTCCGGCGGACGCTGGGCAGTCCACGGAATGATAAGAAGAGCTGAAAGGACTCTTGCCATCCAGCCATCCCGCTGAAATCATTCCGTGCAT
>PLZN01000065.1 GCA_003152195.1 Acidobacteriaceae bacterium | reverse complement strand
CTCTGGGTGACGAAGAAGACGCCGACACCCTTGGATCGGACGAGACGCACCACCTGGTGGACCTTATCCTCGATCACCTTGGGCAGATCGGAAAACAGCAGATGAGCTTCATCGAAAAAGAACACCAGCTTGGGCTTTTCCGCATCTCCCACCTCCGGCAGACGTTCAAAGAGCTCGCTGAGCAGCCACAGCAGAAAAGTGGCATAGAGCTTGGGCGAGTTGATGTCCCTCGCCGCCGAAGACGTCCCAGAAGGTCGCCGGGCAGCCGGCGAAGGAGAAGTCTGACAGATTGAGTTTCTTCACCCGGTCGGCAATCTTGGCGTTTTCGACTCCCGGCTGGCTTATCCCCGAGAGGTCCCCCTTGACAGTCGGCGGCGAAAACAGGGACGCCGATACGGCTAAAAGCCTCGGCCATCACCTGCAGCGTAACCGTCTTGCCTGTCCCTGTGGCTCCTGCAATCAGACCGTGACGATTGGACATTGCAGGCAGGAGATAGAGAGGGCTCTTGCTTTGGGCAATCAGCATAGGTTCGGGCATAGTCGAGACTTCTCCTGATCGCAAATGATGCTGCGGTGCCGCGGCGGGCCTTGTAGAAGGAGTCTAATTCTATATCGAGTGCCCGGGCGGCCCGGGTTTACTGCCGGGGCTTGCTGGATCAGCGAGCTTCATGCGGCTTTCCTTGAAGAAAGCCGCACACGGGTCATTCGGGGTGCCACGCAGTAGGAAATCCGGGTACTTTGTCCTGCGCCGCCGGGAACTGCGCTTCGGCTTGCGTCGCTGTAGACCAGTTGCCTTAAATAGCAAGCGCCCGTGAGCTTTGGCTCACGGGCGCGCTGAAGAGCAGCCCTCCCCCAGAACTGATCCTCGAGAAGACAATATCCGTCACCCGCCGTATATGACTACGTAACGCTGGTCACGTCGATAGGTGACCTCCGGGCAGATTACCCTACCGCCTGAATGACTCATGCGGCAACCGATCCCCGGCTGCGGCTCTGACCACGAGACATGCGTTCAGCCGTCCCTTCCGGGACGCTGTCCGATTGGGTCCAAGACTACCCAGGACTTGGCGTCCTGGGCTACTTTCAAGCCGTCCCTTCGGGACTGCATCCGGACTTCGGTTAAGTTAGTCAGCTTCACGGGTTATCTTTGGCTCCGGCATGGTCTGCACTATTGCTGTGCTGTGGCAAGCACTGGCGAGAAACGCCCCCAGTCCCGCAGAAGGTGTGATACATCCTGTGTGGGCCCCGGAGGCAATCTCGCAAGCTGTCGAAACTGTATGAAGCTTCTCCGCTACCTATACACATTCACGATTTTCCTAAGCGCCTTTCTGCTCTTTGTCGTGGAACCGATGGCGGCGAAACAGCTGCTGCCTACCCTCGGCGGATCGTCCGCGGTATGGACGACGTGCCTGGTCTTTTTTTCCGTGGTGCTCTTGCTCGGCTACCTTTACGCGCACTGGCTCTCATCGAGGTTCACCCCGGCGCAACAGGCAATGATCCACATCCTGCTGCTGACGGCGGCGCTGCTGATGCTGGGCGTGCACATCAGGCCCAATCCGTTGGAGGTAAGCTATCATCCTGCTCTGACGGTCTTCCGGGTGCTGGCGACGGTCATCGGTTTGCCCTACCTCGCACTCTCTGCCACCACGCCCTTGCTGAATGCCTGGTATGCGAGCAGCTTTGAGGGCAGGTCGCCCTATCGTCTCTTTGCTCTCTCCAACTTCGCTTCCCTGCTGGCGCTGGGCAGCTATCCACTGCTCATCGAGCCGCACCTGACCATGAGCCAACAGTCGGCGTTGTGGAGCTCCGGTTTCTTGCTCTTCGCCGTGATCTGCGGAGCGATCGCCTGGCAGGGCCGCGGGCGAGTCCCTTCCCCCAGCAGCGCGCTGCCGGTTGGGAACCTGGCGCACGGTGAAGCGGTACCGTCAGCCGCACCCGAGGTCCTCTGGTTTCTGCTGGCCATGGGCGGCGGCATGATGTTGACCTCGGTAACCAGCCACATGAGCGAGAACATCGCTGCCATTCCCCTGTTGTGGCTGCCGCCGCTGGCCTTGTATCTGTTGACGTTCATCCTCGCCTTTCAGGGAGCATGGTTGCCTGTGCGCCAGGCAATGCTGCGGCCGGTGCTGGTCGCGCTGGCATCCATGGCTTACGTGCTGCGGGATATTCGCACCCAACTGCCCATCGCAGTGAGTGTGCCGCTGTTCCTGACCGGGCTGTTCCTGACCTGCTTTTTTCTTCATGGCGAGCTCTATGTACGGCGTCCCGGCACCGCTGGCTTGACCAGGTTTTATCTGACCGCAGCAGCGGGCAGCGCTGCAGGCACTCTGCTGGTAGGGGTGATTGCTCCGCTGGTGCTGCAGGCGAATTACGATCTGGCCTGCACGCTGGTGGTGGTAGCGCTGATCGCGCTGGCGGTGACGTGGCATGACGGTTGGGGAATGCGCATGATCTGGGCGGCGGGAGCGGCCGGCGCGATCGTGGTGCTGAGCGCGCAGGTGCGGCAATACGACGACGACACCGTGGCTCTGATGCGCAGCTTCTATGGAACGCTGCGGGTGAAGGAATCGCACCTGCCGCCCCAGTCCGATACCGACCGGCAGCTTCTTAACGGGACCATCGAGCACGGCGCGGAGTGGTTCGCGCCCCAGTTTCGCGGGCAGCCGTTAACCTACTACGCATCCAACTCAGGCCTGGGGATGGCCATGCGGCTGTGCTGCGGGCTCCGCCCCAAACGCGTCGGCGTGATTGGGCTGGGAACGGGCACGGTCGCGGTTTATGGCAACCCGGGCGACGTGATCCGCTTTTACGAGATCAATCCCCTGGTGGAACTGCTGGCCAGGCACTGGTTCACGTTCTTGCACGACAGCAGCGCGCAGACCGACGTGGTGCTGGGGGACGCACGCGTGTCCCTGGCCACCGAGGCTCCGCAACACTTCAATGTAATCGTCGTAGATGCTTTTTCCGGAGATGCCATCCCGGTGCATCTGTTGACCCGGGAGGCGCTGGCGCTCTATCGCCGGCATTTGCAGCCGGACGGAATTATCGCCTTTCACGTCTCCAACCAATATGTCGATCTGGAGCCGGTGGTGGCCGCGATCGCTCGCAATGCGGGGCTCCGGGCCATGGCCGTGCACTCGCGTGCGGACGAGCAAAATGGCTTGTATTACTCCGATTGGATTCTGGTGACCGCAAACCAGGCGTTTTTGGCCCAACCGGAGATCGTCAATAATGGGTTCCCGGCTCCCTTGCGGGCGGACGTCAGGCTGTGGACGGACAACTACAGCAGTGTCTTTCCGCTGCTGAAGTGGCACAACCAATAGAGCCGCGGGGACGACATCCGAGGGTATTGGGTCAGCACAGGAGAAACCGCAGGTCCCTCCACTACGCTACCCCGGATTTCCTGTCGGGCTTGGTGGCGTTGGCGAACTTCATGCGGCTTTCCTTAAAGAAAGCCGCACACGCGGCCATCTTTGGTGCCACGCAGTAGGAAATCCGGGTACGCCTCGGCCGGGATGACAACTTTGTTGAAGGAACTAAAGCGGTCCCGCGACAGAATTGTCATCCCGAGCAAACGACNNTTAGGACCGAGCGTAGCGCAGTGGACCTGCGGTTTCGTTTCTCCGCCTTACCCGGAGACGGGACCTAGTCTCCGAAGTTGATCTGCAATCCAAATCGGGCGACGCGCGGCGACGCCAAGGTAAGTGTGGGCGTCTTGCCGGCTTCAATCGAGCGATCGAAGAGGTTGTCGCCGGCCGCGAAGGCTACCAGGTGGCGACCGAAGTCGTGGGAAGCGTAGGCGCCCAGACGGAAGTAGCTGTGCAGCAGGAACAGATTGGCGTCGTCATCGAACTGGCGTCCGCTGATGCGCCCCTGCAAGCTGAGCAAGCCCAGGCGCGGTTTGGAGAAGCGGAGCTGGGTGGTCGCCATGTTGCGGGCTACCTGGGGGATCCAATTGCCCACAAGTTGAGGCTGCTGAGCGTAACTGGTGACAGTGGCATCCGCGTATTGATAGCCGCCTTCGATAGCGACCCAGCTCGCCGGCCGGGACGCAAAATCGAGCGACACCCCGCGGCTCTCGATCTGGCCGAGGTTCTCCCGCTTCAGCAGCGTGCTCGTGGGAGTGGAACTCAAAGTCAGAGCGGTGATCGGCCGATTGATCTGCGTCCAGAAGTAGCTGACGCGGACCGTGGAACCAATCGCCGGCAGGTCGGTGTGGACACCCGCCTCCCACCCGGTAGCGCGCTCGGAACGTAAATCCGGGTTGGGCTGCGTCGTTTGCTGGCCTACCTGCCCAGTGCGGTAAAGCTCATTCTCGGTTGGCGCACGGTAGGCGCGAAAGGCCGATGCATTAAGAGCCATCCAAGAGGTGATACGCCGCGTAATGCCGATGCGGGGATCGAAGACCGTCTCATTCAAGGCCGGCAACTTGATCGGGGCGGTGGCGGTCTTGAACTGGTTGGCGTCGAAGTTGGAGAAATGATCCACCCTGCCTGAAGCGCTGATGGTCCACGCCGGCGGCGTGAAGAGGACCTCGCCGTAAACGCCGCTCTGACGCTGCCGTGCAGTGGTGTTGAGATACCCACGCGCTCCAGTAAACAACGTTTCGTAATCGGCAGCGCGCACGTCGTGGATGTCGGCGCCAGCCAGCAGAAGCAGATGTGTGCCTACCGGCTGGTGCCAGTGTCCGGCGGCCCCCAGTTCGTCGGCCGGGTCTTTGCCCTGGCGCGTGAGAGTCTCCGAGGCACGCGAGGCCGCGATGCTGGAGAAGGTTTGAGAGTAGTGCTCATTGTCGCCGTAGAGGCGCAGCACCAGATTGCTCCAATCCGCTCCCCCGGCATAGCGCCAAAGACGCGTGCTGTTGATCGTGACCGGGGTTCCATTGTGGCGGTTTTCATTCAGAACGCTGCCGCGCAAAAAAATCCGGCCGGAGTGGCTCAACCCATGGTCGAATTCCGTGAGCGCATTTTGCGCGTGTACATTGGACGGCTGGTCGATGGGGCCACGAAAATTGGGAGCAATCAGAGTGTAGCCGTCAGTGGCGATGACCTGTGAGCTCACCAAGCCCGCCCATTTTCCAAGCTTCAAAATCCCCAGCAGCGAGTCATCCGTCGTCGATTCCGATCCGCCGCTGGTGGAGAGCTGAAACCGGTTGGCATCGGGCCGAACCGGGACGATGCTGATCACACCCCCGATGGCGCTGGAACCATACAGATCCGACGCTCCCCCGCGCACCAACTCAACCGAATGGATAGCTAGCGTAGGCAGCTCCTCCCAATGGATCCAGCCTCCAAACGCGTCGTCGATCGGAATCTCATCAAATACGACCAGCGAACGGCTGGCCGCAGTAGAGCCGAGACCGCGCAGTGAGACTCCTTCAGTGGTAGGGTTTGCGACTAAGGAGCTGGTGCGGCGGAAGAGCTCGAAGCCGGGGACCTGGCGCAGCTTGTCATCAAGGGAAATCCCGGCCGCCTGGCGCAACTGCTGGGTGTTGAGAACGCGCGTGCTGGCGGGACTGTCTCCCGATGCCAGGGGCGAGCGGTACGCGGTGACCACGACGCTCTCGAGTGGATGCTCCAGCAGCACGTGTACCGGAGAAGGGCCTTCCAGGTTGACCGACGTCGGCTCAAAGTGGGCGGCGACGATCTGCACCCGGCCTGATCCCGCAGGCACGGTGAAGCTGCCATCGGCAGCCGTGGTGCCGAGGAGTTGGCCCGCGCTGCCCAGTATTTGTGCCCCGGCTACCGGTTGATTGCGCGCATCGACGATGGCGCCCGAGATCCTGCCTGTGCTCGAACCGGGAGACTGCTGTGTCTGACCCAACTGCGCCGCCAGAAGCAGAATAGAGACCATCAAGCCGCCGCGGCGGAAAAGAGAATCCATGCTCAGACGAGCCCTCTGTGGAAATCATACGATACAGCGGGGAGCGAAAGAGAAACCTAGAGCGGTGTCACAATAGGTGCAGACCGAAGCAGAAAAAGCGTCTTCGTGGGTTTCTCCCAGGGCAAGGCACAGTACTTGTCAAACCGTCAGGGCTTGGCTGCTGCTACGCCAGCCTCGGCGACGCTATGATCATCCTTGCCTGAACCTCCGCTGACGCCAATGGCTCCCACCACTTGCCCTCCACGCTTGATCGGAATGCCGCCGGCAAAAATCATGATCTTGCCGTTGTTCGAAGCGTGAATCCCGAAGAACTGTTGGCCTGACTGAGAGTTCTCGCCCAGCGACTTGGTGTCCAGATCGAAGGCACGGGCGGTAAAGGCCTTTTTCTGGGCGATGTCGATACTGCCGATCCAAGCTCCGTCCATGCGCTCGAAAGCCACCAGGTTGGCCCCCTCATCGACCACCGCAATGTTCATCATGACCTTGATTTGGTTCGCTTTCTCGATTGCTGCCGCGATGATGCGGCGGGCTTCTTCCAGTGTGATCCCAATTGCTTTTCCCATGAATATTCCCTTCTCGATCATTGGATGCCGGACTGGCGCGGACAACGGCCGCGTTGCGAGCGGCTTTTTAGCTTATTCCAATGCGCTTTTTCACCCAATCGCCGCACGGCTCCTCTAAAGCATTTTCACTCTTACTCTGCGCGGTAGATGGTGGTTATGTGCAGCCGTTCTTCGATGGAGAGCATTTCTCCGTGCAAGATGTACCGAAGAGAGCATGCTTACGCAGCTTTTCCGTAAAGAAAAGCTGCACATAGCCTCTCTTGTCACGGCACAGCAGAGGAGAAATGCTCAAACGGCTGCGTAAAGCCCAGTTTCCCCCGTTACATCAAGAGTGAAAATGCTCTAGATCGAATCTGCGTCAGGAACACTTCGGCATTACTATTTTTCTTGGGGAAATTTGGCATGGTCCGGAAGCTAAGCCAACAGGACCGCCTCGATGCGCTGACCGACATTTGTCTTGCGCTATCAGAGACAAGGCGCGAAGTCAAGGGGTCGCACTCTGCCTTTCTGGTCGGCAAGAAGACGTTCGCTTATTACCTCAACAATCATCACGATGACAACATCATCAGCATGTGCTGTAAGGTCTTGCCGGTGAGAACCGTTTCCTAGTCGAATCGGGTCCCGGCCGGTTTTATCTACCGGCATACATCGGTTCAAGAGGGTGGATTGGTCTGCGCATGGATCTCGCGACGCTGAATTGGACGAGGTCAAAGAATTGATTCATGGGAGCTACATGCAGATTGCGCCGAATAGACTTGTTTCTCTTGTGAAGCGTTGAAGGGCCATAAAGCGTTCCGCCTATTTGAGCTCTTCAAAGAGCTTTTCCCCTTCGCCGGGCGCAAGAAAGCGGTTGGCCTCGAGGCCGTGCTGGCGGGTGTAGAGGTCGTAGTAGCGCCCTCCGAGTGCGTAGAGACTCGGGTGCGTCCCACGCTCCAGAACGACGCCCGCCTCCACCACCAGGATCTGATCGGCCCTGCGGATGGTGGACAGACGGTGGGCGATCACGAAGGTAGTGCGTCCCTGCATCAGGTAGCTCAGGCCGTTCTGAATCATGGCCTCCGATTCGGAATCGAGTGATGAGGTCGCTTCATCGAGGATGAGAATGCGCGGGTCGGCCAGAATTGCGCGAGCGATAGAGAGGCGCTGGCGCTGTCCGCCCGATAACTTGACTCCCCGCTCGCCGACGATGGTGTCATAGCCCTCAGGAAATCGCGTGGCAAATTCGTCGACGCGGGCAATGGTGCAGGCGGAGAGAAACTGTTCCTCGGTCGCGCCAGGACGGGAGAAGACGACGTTCTCGCGGATGGTGCCATCGAAGAGGAAAGATTCCTGCAGAACCACCCCCAACTGGCTGCGATAGCTGTTAAGGCGCACGGTGGAAAGGTCGGTTCCATCGACCAGCACCTGGCCGGAGCTGGGCTTATGAAAGGCGCAGATCAAACTGATAATCGTGGATTTTCCTGATCCCGAAGAGCCAACCAGCGCGGTGACCGTACCGGGAGGGGCATGGAAGGACACACCATGGAGGACGGGCTTGTCGGTCTCATAGGCGAAGCGCACATCCTCGAAGCGGACATCGCCTTGAATCGGCCCCATGATGACGGTGCGGCCGGGTTCGGCGTCCTCTTCTTTTTCCGCAAGGATCTCACTGGTGCGGTCGAGGCCGGCAATGGCTTCGGTCAGCTGGGTTCCCACATTCACCACCTGAAAGACCGGGGCAACCATGAATGCCAAAAACATGGTGTAGGTGAAGTAATCGCCGAGCGTGATCTGGTCTGCCATCTCTTCCCGGGCGCCGAGAAACATGACGACGGCGCCCACGATGCCCAGAACGGCGGTCGCCGCCAGCGACAGGAATGAGGTAGCGGTGAGCGTGCGGACGACGTTCTGGTAAAGCCGTTCCACGCCGGCGGCGAAGACTCCGGCTTCGCGATCTTCCGCATGGTAGCCCTTGACCACACGCACGCCGCCCAGCGATTCGGTCAAGCGCCCAGTGACCTCGGCATTGATGCGGCCGCGCTCGCGGAAGATAGGACGGATGATGCTGAAGGCCTTTTGCAGGATGAAGACGAAGGCGAGCACGAAAGCGAAGGAGATGAGGGTGATCTTGGCGCTGATGCGCATCAGGATGAAGAAGGAAATGAAGGCGGTAAGCAGGCCGCCGACAAAGTCGACCAGGCCGGTGCCGATCAGGTTGCGGACGCCTTCCACGTCGGTCATGATGCGGGAAACGAGGACTCCCGTGCGCGTAGCGTCATAGAAGCTGACGGAGAGACGGCCGATGTGCTGCTGCACCTGCATGCGCAAGTCGGCAATGAGGCGCTGCGCGGCCTTAGAGAGAAGCTGTGTCAGGGAAAACGAAGTTATCGCTTGAATGGCCGTGGCCAGCAAGACCGCGCCGACGATGTAGGGCAGTTTGCCGGCTTGCCTTTTGACCAGAACGCCGTCCACCAGAAACTTGGTCGATGCGGGCAGCACCAGGCCGGAGACGCGGTTGATGACCATCAGGACAAAGCCCAGCGCAAGCAGCCACTTGCGCGGCTTGATGATGGTCCAAATCTCAGGCAGCACCTTGCGCAGCGGTGGTCTTTTGCGCGGAGCCTCCCCGCCTGCATCGGAACGGGCCCGGGTGGATCGTTCGGCACGGATGGACATACCCGCTCCGGCGCTGGATCGCATGCTCACGACAAAAAGTACCCCTAGACTCTGGTGCGGCGCGCGGCGATAAATGAGCGCACGCAGAGTACTACATAGATGAGCAGGAGGAGGGACATCGCTGCTTTTTCTTCAATGGCCGCGGGATAGGGGAAGAGCTTGCCCTTGAAGAGCTGCACTGCGGAGAACAACGAAGAAGCGGTGGCGAGAAAGCCGAGCAGGCCAACCGTAACCGCTATGTGCATGAAAAGCATGCGCCGGCGCGTCTCCGGCGTTTCGGCCAACCGGCCAAAAACGATCAGCAGAATGCCGAAGGCGACGGGAATGAGCGAGGTAGGGAACTTGTGGCCGGTGAGAACGAAGCTCGCCCCGCCGAGGAGGATGAGAAGAATGCCGAAGAAAACAGTGATCTTTGCCATTACGAACGGACGCCTCCGCGGCCACAAGAAAGGCCGCCATTCCTTGGGCGGCTCTCTACGGGAAGCTCAAATCTCATAGCAGCGCCAAACCTCGTCAAGGTCGAGGACGAAACCTTCGACGGGGCCACTTCCACGGACAGATTTTCCGGATACAGCGGAGGCTTCGCAGCCAGGTTCATAGACGTAGACCTTCTGCTCATAAGGATCGATCAGCCAGCCCAGCGCCGCGCCGTTGGCAATCCAATCCTTCATCTTTTTTTGGGCCTTCGCCGGGCTGTCCGAATCTGAAAGCAACTCGACGACGAAATCGGGGCAGAGGCGCGGGAAGCCTGTCAGTTCAGCCTTGGTCAATCCCTTCAGCTTCTCCGGCAGAACGTAAGCGGCGTCTGGACTGAGCATCGAACCATCAAGAAGGTAAAAGCCTGTGTTGGAATCGTATGTCATTCCCCGCCTGTGGGCCTTCCACCAGGCGCGAAGCTGCGAAGCAATTTCTGCATTTCCTGCCCCGGTAAATCCCCCAGCGGGTGGATGCATCAGAATCTCTCCATCTTTCGTGCGTTCAAAGTTGACGCCGTCGTTGGCGGCGCACAGCGCTTCGAACTCAGCATCGGTCAGGGGAGGATCCACGACCAGGGTGCGGGGTAATGCTTCTGCGTCGACCGGAAGAAGAGTACTCACAGTCCAATGTTACCTCGGTCGACAGGATGCCGGGGCCAAATTCCTTATTTGCAGCAGTTACGTGTGGTCGTGTAGCAAACCTAAATCGTCGTCTTGCCTTCGACCACCAGGAGCTTCTCAAGGATCCCCTGCACGATCTTCTCCGGTGGATCTTCGCCACAGACATGCATAAGGTCGGGCGTAACTTCGAGGGTGTCGATTTGGCTCTGCAGCAGCCCTGGACTCATGTAATGGTTCCTGCGTCCATTGAGGCGCTCTTGGAGCACCTTGATCGAGACATCGAGCAGGATGAAGCGAATGTTGAGCGGCGGAATTTGAGCGATGAGCACATCCCGGTAGCTCTCTTTCAAAGCAGAGCAGCCCAGGATGCCGCTCGTTCCCCCTTCATACCAGCCCAGCAGCAATTGGTGCAGGCTGGCCAGCCAGGGTTTGCGATCCTCGTCGGTCAGCGGGATGTTGGCATGCATCTTTGCGCGGTTGGCTTCGGAATGGAAGTCGTCGGCGTCGGCAAATCGCCAGCCCGTTTCCGCAGCCAGCAGTTTGCCTACCGTGGTTTTGCCAGAACCGGTTACCCCCATGAGCACGAGAATCATAGCTTCCTTTTAACCTCTGTGGGTGCGCCAGCGCAATAGCCTACTAATCAAATCCAGCTTTGCTTGCCGGAAAAGCGGCGTGTGTGGATAAGAAAACCGCAGGTCCCTGCTTAGGCCGCAAAGAAACTGCCCTGAAAGTAACCTCATCTCGGTGGGGTCTCAAAAGGCGCGTGAACCTTAGAGGAGAAATGCACTACTGGGCGAGGGCCTGCTTGACATCCGCGACAACGCTGGAGGGGCTCCAGTCGTTGTTCGGATAGAAGCGGAAGATTTTGCCACTGGGCGCAATGATGACGGTGGAAAGAGAGTGGGTAAGAGTATTGTCGCTGCCGGGGCTGACGCCGACATCGAAGAACTGCTCCACCATATCCAGTTCTGATGGTGGAGGCGCGGCGAAGTCCCAGTGGGAGAATCTCTCGCCGGCGTTTCCGCCGATGTATGCCCCGCCGTAGCTGCGCAGGACCTTTGGCGTGTCATACGCAGGATCGAAGCTGACACTCAGCAGATGGGTTTTGTTGTAGAGCTGGGGATTGGCGGCGAGCTCATGTTCAATGGTGGCGAAGTTGCGGCTCATGCGTATGCAGAAATCAGGCAAAGGGCAGCGCGTGTAAATGAAGGTGACCAGCAAAACTTTGCCGCGAAACTGGTCGATCGCAATAGTCCTGGCATTCTGATTTAGAAACTTGAAATCGGGCACCGTCTGGCCGGGGGATGGCACATTGTAAAACTTGCTCGGCTTGTAGTCGGGCTTGGCCTGTGCGGTCACCACGATCTGGTCAAGCAGGCTGGCGGAGTCTGAGATGCGCAGCCTGGCGGTGATGTGGTCTCCGGGATGCAACTCGGTGGCGATACCAGGCTGGGCGAGTTTGTAGGGCATGATCATGGCGCCCATGAAACCGGGGATGGCTTCGGAGTCGATCGAGACTTCCCCCTTCGCAGCATCGGAGGCAACCACAATTCCTTTGAGCTGGTAGGTCGCCGCGTCGGCGGCAATCGCGGCCGGCTGCCCATCGCCGGCTGGCCCAGCTGTGTTTCCGCGGCACCCAGCCACAACCATGGCGGCAATACTGAAAACGATCCATATCATGGCCTTCAAGGTGCTTTGCTGCAGGACGCATCTCATAGCTTCATTTTAGCGATCCTTCAGAAATGAAAGCGGTAGCGCAGTTCCCCGTAAATCTCGCGCGGATCGTTATAGTGAAAGCCTCCAAAGGTGAGGCTGTTGTCCAGAAGTCTGCGCGTGTTGGCAATGTTNNTCGGCGGACACGTGTCCCGGCAAGTAGGCGCCGGTGTACGGCGATGGCGGGTCTGTGAAGCCGTTGGAAAAACCCGAACCGTAGTAGATGTTGAACGAAGCAAAAGCGTGCAAGGGAAGTTTGCCGTTCATGCCTACGTTCAGCGTGTTCCGCTGGTCGTGGTCCAGCGCCGAGTACCCCGGTGCAACCGCGCACGCCGGTGAATCCGGCGGATAACAGATCAGGCCTCCCGTGATGGGCCCAATCTGCTGCGCCAACTGATTTGAATACGCCAGATGAAACTGGCCGTAATGCCACAGGCGCGGTGAGCGCAGCGTAAGCTCCCAACCCTGAATCAGCGCCCCCTGCACGGTGACGGGGACGAAGATACTCGATTCGCCAATGTTGCTGTGGTCGAGAAAATTGTTGGCGCGGGTCTCGAAAGTATCCGCGTCCAGCAGCCATCCGCGCCAGGGAATCTGCACCCCGAATTGATGCTCCTCGTCGCGCTCGCCGCGCAAGGGGACGAAGCTGGTGTTGTTGCCGTTGGCGAATTGCAGCACCGGGCCGGAGATGCTGGTGAGCGGCGGTGGCTGATAGAAGTGGCCGTAAAAACCGCGGAAGACCCAGTTGAGCTTGGGGATGAGGATGGAGGCGCCCACCCGCGGATAGACGGCGTTCTCAACCACGCCGGCCTCGAGGTGCGACTGCCGTAGGCCACCGATGAGCGTAAGCCAGGTGGCGGGCTTGTAACTGTCCTCGACAAAGACTTCTTCTACCCCGGCAGTGATCTTCTGGGGCTGAGTGAAATTCGGGTTGCTGCCATCGTTGAAGACAACACCAAAAATGTCATGTTCATGCTGGCCGTATCCATAGATCCCGCCACTGAGTGAATTCTTCGCGATCACCGTCGAAAGGGACGTCTGAATTCCGGCATAATTGCCGGTTTGGCCGGAGTTGGTGGCAGTGGGCAGATCCTGCGGGCTCGGATCATACTTAGCGCTGTTGTAATGGTAGAAAGGTGACAGTTGCAGCAAGGTGGAAGAGTTGAAGTTGTGCACCCAGGTGAGCGCGGCGTAGCTGTCCGTCTCATGCTCTCCATCGCGCAGGCCGCTCGAATCATAGAGCTGATTTTGCCAGTCGCCGGGATCGGGGTCGTAGGGTATCTGGTAATAGTCTGCGCGTAGCTGCGTCACCAGCCGCATCTGGTTGGCGGGGTCACGGTTGTAGATGAACGAAGCGAAACCGCCATAGCCATTCGCGGCATCATGGACAGGCGTCTCGATGGGCGGTTGCAGTCCATATTGGCTGCGATTGCCATTGAGGCTGGTGTACCAGGCGAATTTTTCTGAATGGTTTCCGAAGCTGAGCTGGTCATTCGTCTGGCAGAAGTTGCCCAGCGTGAGGACTAGTTCGCCCTGACGATCGCGCTCAAAGCCCGTACGCGGAACCACATCGAATATTCCATAGGTACGATCCCCCAGGTCGGCGCGATAGCTTCCCCGCGCAACCTCAACGTAATCGATGTCCTTGGGATCGATCTGGGGTCCGATATTGCTGGCGATGTTGGTATTGGGAATAGCCACGCCATCGATGAGCCAGCTCACTTGATGGCCGCCGCGCATATGCAGCATGTCATGCGTCATGTAGGCTCCCGGCACATAATCGGTAATCATCGCCAGGCTGT
Organism: Acidobacteriaceae bacterium; assembly: GCA_003152195.1. GTDB lineage: Bacteria > Acidobacteriota > Terriglobia > Terriglobales > Acidobacteriaceae > PALSA-350. The sequence continues at coordinate 599 of PLZN01000065.1, read as the reverse complement.
TGGTGCGATCGGCTCCAGGGGTGCGGGCGATATCCTCACGGCTGATAAGGGTGGTGGGTGTGACGCTCTCGACATTGGCCGCGGAGGCGTCGGTGGTGACGGTGACGGACTGCTGGACGGGGCCAACCTGCAACTCGAAATGCAGAACGGGCGAAGTATCCGAAGCCACGGTGATGCTCTGGGTTGTGGTGTTGAAACCTGGCTGGGCGGCGGTAACGATGTAAACGCCAAGAGGGACCGCGGACAGGCTGAACTCGCCGCTGGTGTTGGTTCTTTCTGTTACGACGAAAGCGGAGTTGGCAGCGCGCAGAGTAACGGTCGCGCCCGCAATGGGACGATGTTGCGGATCGTGGACTACTCCGCGGACGGCGGTTAACTCTGCGGCCAGCACGAGCTGTGGGCACAGGGCGGCGAGGGCAATGAGTATCCGGAACAAGATGCGGAGAGGCATCGTTTCCTTCTTCCTTCATGTGTTACGCAAGCAAGACATGCCGTGGAAACCACGTCCCTACCACGAATCCCGGGTGGCCCATCCCCCCGGATTTCCTGTAAGGCTTGGTGGGGTCAACGCACTTCATGCGGCTTTCCTTAAAAGAAAG
>PLZN01000144.1 GCA_003152195.1 Acidobacteriaceae bacterium | reverse complement strand
CCATTCAAATGGCCTGGCACGAGGAATATAAAGACGCGCAGTAGCACCCCCGTGACCTCTCCCGGCCAGCGACGCCGTCTAGAGTGGACCGCAGATCCCTCCACTGCGCTCTCCCCCGGATTTCCTGTTGGTTTTAGTGGGATCAGCGAACTTGATGCGGTTTTCCGTAAAGAAGGCGCACACGTGGCAGTGTTGGCGCCGCGTGTAGGAAATCCGGGTTTGCCACTCGCCCTACCTTTGTCATCTCGACCGGAGCGTACCNNGAGAGACCTGCGGTTTCTTTTCTCTACCCGACGTAGAGCTGGATACGTCTGCCTCTGCCGCTCACCCACATCGAAGTGCAAGATTCCGCCAACAAGTTCAACGCCAATCGAAAGCACCGCGAAAGAGCTCAAACTCCGCAGGCTGCCCGGCTTCGAAATAGATCGACAATACGTCGAAGCGGACCAGATCGGGCACAGCCGGCAATGCCTGAAGGTATTGACGCGCCATCCGGCATAGCATCCGGCTCTTCTCGTCGTCGACAGCCGACTCTGCCGTGGCAACCTTCCGGCTGCTGCGTGTTTTCACTTCGATAAAGCAGAGAATATTGCCCTCCCAGGCAACCAGGTCGAGATCGCCATGGAGCTTTGCGCTTCGCCAGCCGAGCGCGACAACTGTATAGCCGCGGCGGCGCAAGTAGAAGTAGGCTGCTTCTTCTCCACGGCGACCCAGCTCCAGATGCGCAGGAAGCGACGAACGCCGCCTTGCACGAACGGCGAGGGCATCGCTGCCGTGAACAAATCCCTCGAGAAGCCGAAGCCAAGGCGATTGCATACCACGCCATTGTCACCGGACCGCGGCCCTTTGCCAATCTATTCCCGAAACCACGCCTCCAGCGCCTCGGCGAATTGATCCCCATTCCAGTCCATAGGCTGAAAGCGCGGCAACACAAAGCGATTTGAGGTTCTGGTCACGAGCCCGCCGAAGTTGGAACAGGCACAGGCGAAACCATTGGCCCGCACCGTNNTTGCCCCGTGTAATGGTTTTTCTTGCCATAGGGATAGGCGAAGCTGGTGATGGATTTACCGGTCAGCGCTTCCAGCCGGCGTTTGCTGCCGCCGATCTCGTGCTGCTGTTGATCAGGTGGCAGCTCCGCAAGAACAGGATGGGTCAGGGTATGGGCACCGATCTCAACCAGGTCTCCGGATGCTAGCTCGCGAAGCTCGGCCTCGGTAAGGCACCGATGTTGCCGCCGATCAGCGTACGGCCGGCTTGTCCCGCTGCGGAGCTGTTCAAGCGCCGCCTCGCGATCGGCTTCAGAGAGCCGGACGAGCTTCTGATGAATCGTCAGGTACGCTGCTTGGCGGGGACCTGGTGCGCTTTCCCAGGCTCTCCACTCTCTATGTGGATCTGGGCCGCACAGTTCGTCCATTGCCGGCGGAAAGGCATAGGCATAGTGGTAGCCGTTCAAGCTCAGGCTGACCTCCTCTTGCCTCGATGTGGGGTCGAGAATGAGCTTTGCCAGCTCATCCCACCATAGGTTCTCGGGGACATCGATATATCCGGGCGTGATAAAGACTGTACCCGGCACGCGGAATGCCTCCAGCGTAGGCTTGGCGGCATACAAGTTGTCTGCATAGCCATCGTCGAAGGTGATACAGACGGGCCTTGGTGGAAGCTCCCGGTCTGATTTTGCCCGCGCCAGGTCCTGAAGCGAAACCGGATTGGCGATCGTAGTGAGCACTTGCATCTGCTCGGCAAAGTGTGCGGGACTGACACCAAGAGCCCATGGGTCTACATTGGCCTCGGCCACGCGATGGTAGACGAGGATCATCGCCTTCTTGTGGAAGATGGTGCGCAAACGATGAAGGCGCCGTGCCGTCTTCTTGAGAGTGCTTCGGAACGGAATGTTCTGCGGACCGTTGATTTTGCTTTCCCCTCGAGCTCAGACAGACCGAAGAATTTCATTCTTGGTGACTTCGCTGCATATAACAAAACAAAGGTATTTGGTAACCGCAACTGCGCGTGAACGGCGGTTACGCTGAAGGTCGTGGCTTTGCGCTTGCCCAGCGACGGCATCATGCGCAAGAGCATGAGCATCAACAATCCCTGGGGATATTGCTTGACCAGGAGCGACAGCTTGCGTACCAGATGATCCTGGAGCAACGTGGAAAAGGGAATGTGCCAGGAGTACGAATATCATAAGCAGTTCGCGGTTTGCTAATTACGAATGCGCTTTTTGCCGCGGTACCTTGAGTGACCAAAGGTCTTACCGCCAAAGTTCTCCTGATCGGCACGCCCGGCAATGAGCCATTGCTATCGCGTCTCTTTTTGCCTCGCGGCGGACCCCTTCTCTCGCAGCGGGTCTTGGTGAATGGAAGCCAGATTGGGGACGATCGGTTGCTGGCGGTGTGCGTTAACGCGATTCTCAGCCTCAACGTAAACTTGCTGGCGGGAGCATGCCAGTGGATTGCGCCGGCCGAGGGTTGGCAGCAAGCGCAATGGTATAAGCATCAGCAATCCTTGCGGATATTGACCGGCCAAGAACAGAAGCTTGCGGCCAAGGTGATCCGTGGGCAACGTGAAAAAGGAACGTGCCAGTTCCGACGCAAGCTGGCGGCCGTACTGCCTTCGCCAGGATCGAACACCCTCGAGGAATGCGAATAGGCGGCCAATATCGTTGCGAATGTATTTCACCTGGCGTTTGAGCACCTGCAGGGTCGTGGTCAGCATCAGCTCAGAGTCGCGCGATGTATTTGCATCGTGTATGCGGTATTCAGCGACGACTGTGGCGTGGCAGCAGATCGACCGCACCCTGGCAATGCGTAGGTAAAGCTCGTAATCCTCGGCCACACGTAGCGTGGGATCGAATCCCCCAAGTTCATCGAAAATGCTTCGGCGGAAGAGCACCGAGGATATCATTTCAATGAAGTTACTCTTCAGTAGCGCTTCATAATGAGACTTGAGCGGGCAGACCTTGCGAGAGTTGGCTAAGTAAGAGCCATCCGCAGATATAAACACATGATCGCCTACTGCGATCGCACAACCCGGGCAAAGTTCGAGCACGCGAAGGCCGGTCTCGATCGCCCTGGGCTTGAGACGGTCATCCGCGTCCAGAAAGACAAGATAGCTGCCTTTACTCTCTCGAATGCCCGAATTGCGAGCCTCTGACAGGCCACGATTCTGTTGCCGTATGTACCGCACTGGAAATCGCTGCGCAATTTCAGGGCTGCTATCGGTTGATCCGTCATCCACCACGATGACTTCCACTTGTGGATAGCTTTGAGCCAGGGCGCTTCTTAACGCTTCTTTGAGGAAGGTTTCTGCGTTGTAACAGGGAACAATGACGGAGACCAGCGGATCTTCACTCATGGATAGTGCTACGTCCAGCGGGCGCACTCCCGCGGCAGAGATGCAGGTGGCAGCGAGAGAACTCACAATGTCCTCCACCCATGACGCGGTGGCTACCGGAAAACCAGAGGACTGGGGTCCACGTTGATGCTCGGTCAATATTAAACACAGTCATTGAGCGGTTATGAGTCGGCGCTTCTCGCTGGGGGACAACGCAGAGACCTGGGCAACCATCGACCTGCTTTAATTTCCTGATGCTGCATGAAGAACCTACCGGGAATTGTAGGAGTGTAGCACGCAAGAGAGGTTCGCGATGTGGAGCATTTCGACACAACATTCCTCCCCGAGTTACGGCAAGGTTAAGGCATCAAGTTACTTATCACTTATCAAAGTTATTCATCAGTTACACAACTAAGTGCTGATAGACGAGCACCGAATTGCAGCATCTAACGCGCCGCGGTCCGATTACATGAGAATCCTGGTCTAAGCGTTCCAAATTGAGGCAAGACTAACGTGTCGTAAATGCGATTTCGGAACATCGCGCGCGCCGGCACGGAGATGGCCGCGCGGCGATCCTGCCAAAATCCGCAATGGGCAACGGGCTACGGTTGCAAGATAGGTGTAGCCGGTGAAAATGCTGCCGCCGGGGCTCTCGGGCACAGAAATCGTAAAAGGGCTCTAAACTATTGAGAGCGATCGAAGTGAAGACCCCCATCACCATCTCGAAGGAAGATTATCTGAAGGCCGTTCTCGAAGCAGAGAGCGAAGGACAGGAAGTGATTCCTGCAACCTTGGCACACTGGCTTTCCGTGTCGCCGCCTGCCGTCACCATGGCGCTAAAGCGGTTGCGGCGCGATGGCTATCTCGAGGCCAGGCCTGACGGAATTGTGCGGCTCACGCCCAAAGGCAAGAAAACAGCCTACCGTACCGCATTGCGACACCATCTGATCGAACGCATGCTGGCGGAGATGTTTGGCATGGAGTGGTATGAGGTGCACAACGAAGCGGAGCGCTTGGAGCACGCTTTCTCGCCTGCTTTTGAGGCCAAGCTGCTGGAAAAGCTGGGCGCGAAGGGAACCTGCCCCCACGGGAACTGGGTGTTGCCGGAAAGTCCGGAGCAGCGCGGTAAGCGGGGGACGGTGTTGCTTTCCGAAGCCAGAGAGGATGCCGCATATACCGTGGTAAGCCTGTATGAACGCGACCCGAAATTGCTGCTTTTTCTGCACCACGTGGGCATAGCGCCTGGTGGACGCGTGAGCGTCCTGGCCAAGAACTACGACCGGACGATCTCGATCGAGACAACGGCCGGCCGCTCCACATTGGGCCACCCTGCGGCCGAGAAGGTCTGGGTCAAGCGGCGATCTTCTGGAAAAATATAAACACGGGTTGGCCTTAGAATTAATCAAAGAAGGGTGAGTTTGCGCTTGGGTTCACACGGAGGTTTCAAGTGAGATTCCCAAAGTAATGAAATATCAATAAGTTGTCGCATTGTGAACTGGTGTTGTTGAGGTAGCCTCGATGCGAATGAGGAATCTTTCCTTTATATGGTTCGTGGGTGCGGTGGTCTGGTGGATTGATGCCGCGGTGGCACTCCACTACGGCAATAAGCCGCATGCGCTTCTGGCGCTCGTGGTCGCCTGCGTCTTTTTCGCCGCAGGCATCATGTGGGTGAAGAGTACGGAAAAGCGTCGTTAAAGTACCAATCACCCTGTCCCAAGCACAAACCTTAAACTGCTGAACCAAATGCCTGATTTGTCATCCCGAGCGTAGTCGAGGGATCTGCGGTTCCCGTTTGCGCCGTAACGAAGCTGAGCGCAGGCGGCAAGCTCCAAAACGAGCTTCCCTAGAGATTCTGAAACCGCGCTTCGCTTAGGTCCAATTCACGCTCGATGACTCTGAGCAGTTCGTCGTTGATTTTATCTTCATTGCGCAGCATGACCGCCGTCGAGCGTTCGAGTGCGCGCAGTTCCTGGGTAAGATTGCGTTCATAGCGGGCCAGGGCGATATCTTGTTCTGCCGGTAGCATTTCTCCTCCGACTTCGATCAGTGTGAGACGGGCGCGGTAGTGGCGGATCATGTCCTCGTAAATTTCCGCATGTTCTGGCTTTGCTCCCCGCTCCAGATCGTCGAGGTATTCCAGCACAGTGTTGAGGATGAGGAGGCGGGCCTGCTGCTCTTCGAGACTGCGGGCTCCGCTTGCGGAAAGTCCAAATTTTTCAATGAGTGCCGGCAGAGTGAGCCCCTGTAGGACCAGGGTTGCGAAGATCACGCAGAAGGTGAGAAAGATGATGACGTCTCGTTGCGGGAAAGGGGCGCCATTCTGGAGTACCGTGGGCAGTGAGATGGCGGCGGCCAGGGCAAGCACTCCGCGCATTCCTGTCCACGCCACGATAAAAACCTGTTTGTTGCCGGGCCAGGGCCCTTCCTGATGCAACAGGTAGCGGCGGATCCAGAACGCTATCAAGGCGCCGGGAAATACCCAGATGATCCTCAGAGCCACTACCAGGATCGCGAATACCGTCCCATATCGCGCCAGTTGCATCGTGGAAAGATTGCTAATGCCGGCCAGCACGAGAGGAAGCTGCAGGCCCATGAGGATAAAAACGATGCCGTTGATCGCGAACTCAAGGGTCTTCCACACGGCCGAGCTGTCCAGCCGGGCGTTGATGGACAGCGTCTCGGAGCTTTTGCGCCCCAGATAGAGGCCGCAGACAACGGCTGAGAGCACGCCCGATGCGTGAATCCCCTCGGCCGCGAGATAGGCGAAATAAGGGGTGGCGAGCGAGAGGGTAATCTCCACCGGCGCGTCGGTGATGTGGAGCGAAACCTTGTGAATAATGAACGCGACCAGAAGCCCGATGGACAGCCCTCCGGCTACCAGCCACATCAGTTCCAGCAACGCCAGGCCAACGCCGGGGCGATGCCCGGCGACAACCAGGGCAACAGCGAACTGCAGAGCGAGCAGACCGCTGGCATCGTTGACCAGGCTTTCGCCCTCCACCACGTCAACGATGCGGCGGGGAAGGCCGAGGCGCTTGGCGATGGCGCCGGCGGCAATGGCGTCCGTGGTCGAGACGACCGCCCCGAGAACGGCGCCCAGGCGATAGTTAAACCCGGGTATCAGCCAGCCTGTGCCCAGGGCGACACCCAGCACAGTAAAACCTACCAGGCCAAAGGCCAGCATGAGAATGCTGACCAGATTCTTGTGGAAGTCGCGCCATGAAGTGTTGAACCCTCCGATGTAGAGCAGAGGAGGCAGAATGACCAGGAAGACAACATCGGGATTCAGCGCGATTCGAGGCAGATCGGGCACCAGGGAAAGCACCACGCCGCCGATGAAGAGCACGATAGGATAAGGCGTTTTAAAGCGTTGGGCGAGCGTGGCCAGCCCAGCTACGAGGAGCACGAGAAAGAGAAGGGTGAGCTCGAGGTGGTGGATGCCTGCGGCCTGCACGATGTGCTCTCCAAAGACTCAGATTAACCCAGCCTGATCGCCAGGCGCGTGGTGCAAGTTCCATTGTTCTAAGGAACCTCTGAATTAGGCTTGGTCTTTGCAGGGGATGGCCTTCAGGCCATCCAAAAACGCCCGCACAATGAGTGCGGCTTTACAGTCTGCGGAAAAACTCATCTTTCTGAAGGGTACGGCCTTCAGGCCGTACGCAAAATGCTTCGAAATAAACTCGGCTTTAGATGAGGGACTTTTCATGGACTTATTCAGAGCCACTAAAGCATTTTCACTCTTGGTGTGCTGGGGACTGGGCTTGGCGCAGCCGTTCCATCACAGAACGGCTGCACATAACTACCCTCTCCTGCCCACCTTAAACGGCCGTAGAGGCAAAGCTGGCGGCCTGCGCGTGCTCCTGCTCCACCTGCGCCACGCACTGCTCCAGGATATCGAGGCCAATGGTGGCTTCGTGCTGGTTGACGATAAGCGGTGGTGCCAGCCGGATGGAGGTTTCCCCGCAGCCGAGGAGCAGGAGGCCCTGCTCAAAGGCCAGAGAGACAATCCGGTCGCGGAGTGCCGGGGCGGTCTCGCGGGTAAGCTGGCTCTTGACGATCTCAATGCCGATCATCAAACCTCGGCCGCGGACGTCGCCCACGATCGGATGCCTGGATGGCCAGTCGCGCAAGCGGGAAAAGAAAGCTTCTCCCATCGTGGCCGCATTAGCGATGCCCTCGCGCTCCAGTACGTCCATAGTGGCGAGGGCTGCGGCGATCGCCACCGGGTTGCCGCCGAAGGTCGATGCATGGGAGCCTGGTACCCAGTCCATCAGCTCCGCCCGCGTCATGCAGATGCCTAGCGGCATGCCCGAAGCGATGCCTTTGGCGATACAAACCATGTCGGGCTGAACCCCGGAATGCTCCACCGCCCACCATTTCCCGGTACGCCCCGCTCCCGATTGCACTTCATCGACCACCAGCAGAATGCCGTGCTTGTCGCAGATACGGCGCAGCTCCTGCATGAAGATATCGGGCGCCACGACGTAACCGCCTTCCCCCTGGATGGGTTCCACGACAATCGCGGCGACTTCTTCGGGGGGCAGCGTGGTCTTAAAGAGCTTTTCCTCGATGTAGCGGGCGCAACCGAGCGCAAAGCGCTCTTCTTCCTGCGGTCCTCCGCTACAGCCGCGATAGGCGTAGGGAAAGCGTACGTGGGTGACGCCGGGGACCAGCGGGGCAAACCGGCGTCGCTGCTGCGGCTTGGAAGCGGTCAGCGAAAGAGCGCCCATGGTGCGGCCGTGGAAGCCTCCGAAGAAGGCGATAATCTGCTGGCGTCCGGTATGGTACCGGGAGAGCTTTAGGGCGCACTCGATCGCTTCCGCCCCGGAATTCCCGTAGTAGAAGCGATGGGGGCCGGGCATCGGCGCAATGGCCGAGAGGCGTTCGGCAAGTGTCACCATGTGCTCGTAATAGAAATCGGTGCCGGAGATATGGATCAGTTCGGCAGCCTGTTGCTGGATGGCAGCGACGACCTCCGGATGACAATGGCCAGTCGAACAAACGGCAATGCCGGCGGCAAAGTCCAGGAACTCATTCCCGTCTACATCCTCGACACGCAGACCGCGGCCACGCTTGGCCACCATGGGATAGGACCGGGTGTAGCTGGGGGAGACGTAGCGCTCGTCGCTGGCGACAATCGCGCGGGCCTTCGGCCCGGGCAGCGGACCGAGAAGTCGCGGGCCGTACTGCTGGAGAATGGCGCTGCCGTGATGACCATTGTTCTGCATGATGCTTTCTCTGCTTTCTCGGCGTTCCTCTTGGGCGCCGGGCCGGGCCGGATTTCCTGCTGCGCGACACCANNGCATGAAGTTCGCTGACCCCACCAACCCCAACAGGAAATCCGGTGAAAATGGCAAGTGAAGAGACCGCTGCCGGTGCGAGGCAGGACGGTCGCAGGCTGGGCAGAGCTTCGGCGGAGGAAAGCTAGTCGCCGCCGAAGAGGCTAGGTCGGGTGCAGGCGGGGGGCTCGCTAAGGTTCCTTCTTTGCCCGGCGTGGATCTGGCCCGGCAGAAGCGGACGCGGCCTTTGGCTTTCCACGCACACGCTAAGAGTCCTCTCGCAGCNNCGAACTTCATGCGGCTTTCCTCAATGAAAGCCGCACACGTGACCATTGGTGGTGCCGCGTATAGGAAATCCGGGTCCTTCGCGCTTTTTGCGAAGGGTGGGATTCCACCGGCCTCTAATCCCAATCCTCAGACCCCTTCGCTAAGTCCGGCTTGGGTGGGGGAAACAACGGCGGACTATTTCCTTTTCCACCGCGCGCCGTCTTTGGAATCCTCAATCAGGATCCCGAGCGCGGCCAGCTCGTTACGGATGCTGTCAGCGCGGGCGAAATTTCGCGTGCGGCGCGCCTGCTCACGCTCCGCCAGCAGGGCGTCGATCTGTTGGTCGGTCAGCGAATATGCCGCCAGAAGTTCGGGCGCTGCCTGGTCACCCCGCCCTTCCTCTTGCGCCCATTGCAGGGCGCCACGGGCAATCTCCGCATCACGATCCTCGAGGATGGCAAAGATCTCGTCGAAGCGCCGCAGGGCTTCCACGATGGCCGGCACATTGCCGGCGTAGAGGCTGCCGGAGTCGGCTGCGATATTGCCGGCGCGCACCAGGTCGAAGATGGCTGCCCTGGCCTCCGAGGTATTCAAGTCGTCCGCAAGCGCGGCACTAAACCGCTGCTGAGCCTTCGCTGCCTGCGCTTCCAGCTCCTTATTGTTCCCGGCGGTCCAGTCCCCGCCGCGAATCCGCTGGGCGAAGGTGCGCACCCGATCCACTGCGCTGGCCGATTCACTCAAGCCCTCGATGGTGAAGTTTAAGGGGTGTCGATAGGGGACGGAGATGAGCAGAAACCGGATCGCGGAGGCCTTGTAGCCCTTGAGTAGCAGGTCGCGCAGAGTGAAAAAGTTGCCTTCGGACTTTGACATCTTGCGCCCGTCGACCAGCAGAAATCGCACGTGCATCCAGTGGTAGGCCATGGTTTTCCCGGTGGCTGACTCGGACTGGGCGATCTCATTCTCGTGGTGAGGGAACATCAGGTCTTCGCCGCCGGCGTGCAGGTCGAAGCTCTCGCCCAGGTACCGGAGCGCCATGGCGGAACACTCGATATGCCAGCCCGGCCGGCCNNCGGGCTTGGCGGCCTTCCACAAAGCGAAGTCGCGGGCCGAATCCTTGTCGTACTCGTCGACATCGACCCGCGCCCCGTCGCTGATGCCGGAAAAATCCTTTTTCGCCAGCTTGCCGTACTCTGGAAATCCCGCGATGCGGAAATACCAGGAGCCGTCCGGGGTTTGATAGGCGAGATCCTTGGCCGCAAGGCGCTCGATGAGTGCCACCATCTGAGGAATATTCTCCGTGGCCCGCGCCACGATTTCCGGCCGCTCGCAACCCAGGGCGTCCAGATCCTGGAAAAAGGCCCGCTCGTATTTCTCCGTGTACTCGTCGATGTCCAGCTTCGCTGCTGCGGCGTTACGGATGATCTTGTCGTNNCGTCTCGCCATCGGATGGCTCGAGATCTTCGACAGTGTTAGAGAGTGTGTTGAAGAGGCGGATGGTCATCCGGTGCGCGTCTAGCAATTTTGCTGCCGGCGGCTCGGTCCTTGCCCGCCGTCCATCATGGTAACGTCTGCAACAATCAAACGTCCACCAGCACCGATGCGACTAAGTAAACGAAGGGTGCCCCACGTTCGCCCCAGCGCACCCGGATTTCCTGCTACGCAGCACCAGAAAGGACCGCGTGTGCGGCTTTCTGTAAGGAAAGCCGCATGAAGTTCCCTTATTCCACCACGCCCCACAGGAAATCCGGGGGAAGCCCACCATTGCTTTTGTTCTAGCCCTTCGCTTAGGTGCAGATTTGAACAATCGCCGCGCCGCATCGAACGGAGGTCTACGGCAGCAGCCGCTTGACCTCGGAAATGGGCTTCCCTTTCCAATGGCGGCTAAAGTTCTCTAGGGTGCAGAGACTCACACTGCGCATGCGGTCGACATAGAGCGTCCCCAGCAGATGATCGATTTCGTGTTGCAGGATGCGCGCGTACCAGCCGGAGCCACGGATTACCTTCGGTTGGCCATGCTCATCGAGACATTCGACTTTCACCTTGCGCGCGCGTGGGACCAGGGCCATTAGGCCAGGCAGACTCAAGCAACCTTCAAAAAACTCGACCTCCGCCACGGATTCGAGCGTCAGGACCGGGTTGATGATGACGTGGAAAGGCACCGGCTTGCGCTCCCGCTCGGTCAGCACCTCCCGGGTAAGGTCTTTCATGTTTTCTTCGCGGTCTTCGACGACGGCGAGCTGCAAGGGCAACCCTATCTGCGGCGCAGCCAGGCCAACTCCTGGAGCATCCCGCAGAGTTTCGCGCATTGCGGCAATGAGCTCCCGGGTACTGGGCAGCAGGATCTCCTCGGATTGCATAGGCTTGGCGCGGGCGCGCAGGACTGGTTCTCCGACCGCTCTGATTTTCAGGATCAAGGTCTATTCCTTTCCAGGAGCCGGCGGGCGAGTTCTTACCTCCGACCCGAGGGCGAGCGAGGCGTCGGCGGTCAGATCCAGGGATGCGAACCGGCCAGCGAGGAACCTGGGCCAGGCGGCTGCCGCTATCATGGCCGCATTGTCGGTGGAGAGGGCGACTGTGGGGAAAGCGATCGGCAGTCCGCGCCTGCCGGCTTCCTCGGTAAAGCGCGCCCGGAGTTCACGGTTCGCAGCGACCCCGCCGGAGACCAGAATTTCTTCCGCGCCCAATGCCTCAGCAGCCTGGAAGGTCTTTCGTTTGAGATCGTCAACGACAGCCCGCTGGAACGACGCAATCAGACCCAACGTCCTGGCATCGCATAGAGGCAAGGCGGCGGTGGGTCCGGCCAACGGAAGGGCGGCCAGAGCTTCGCGCCGTCGTTCGATCGAAGGGTAGAGGCCGTGGATCTGGACATAACGAAGCACCGCGGTCTTGATGCCACTGAAGGAGAAGAGGAAGCGGGGTGGGCCAGCCGACGGAGCGGGTCGATGAGCCTTCTGCTTGATCTGGGCGAAGGTAAAGGCGACGGACGAAGGGTCCCCGTGCGGGGCCAGGGCATCGATCCAGGGGCCGCCCGGGTAGCCCAGCCCCAGCAGTTTGGCGACCTTGTCGAAGGCTTCGCCGGCTGCATCGTCGAGCGTGGCGCCAACGTTACAGTAGGCAAAGCTCTCCCCCTGATGACGGGTCAGATAAAGATGGGTGTGGCCGCCGGAGACGACCAGGGCCAGAGATCTTCCGCAGACCGTTGGAACCGGCTCGCCCATCGCTTCACGCTGCGCCAGTAGCACGGCGTGGATGTGACCCTCAAGATGATTGACGGCGATCAGCGGCTTGCCCAGGGCGAAGGCCAGCGACTTGGCGTAGGCCACACCGACCAGCAGTGCTCCCGCCAGGCCGGGGCCTTCGGTGACCGCGATGGCATCGAGATCGGAGAAGCTGATGCCGGCTTTGGTCAGCGCGGCGCGGACGACGGGAACGATGTTGCGCAGATGCTCGCGGGAGGCGAGTTCCGGAACCACGCCGCCGTACGGAGCGTGGATTGAAATTTGCGAAGCCACGATAGTCGAGAGCGTGTGACGCCCGCGCTCCACGACCGCGGCAGCCGTCTCATCACAGGAGCTTTCGATGGCGAGAATCAGGCCGCTGCCCGGGCCGGGGGCATATTCGCCTTTAGCTCCGGAAAGTAGCTGGCTGGGTTGACTCACGTTTCTATAGTAGTAGAGGGAGCGAGGAATGACAGGCAAGCGAGCGCAGGGTGCGGCAGCGGAGATCGTAGCCCGGCTGCGCGCCGCCGGTCATCATGCATACTTTGTGGGCGGTTGTGTGCGCGACTTGCTGTTGGAGCGCGAGCCTGAGGACTACGACGTCGCGACCAGTGCGCCACCTGATCTGGTCCTCACCCTGTTCGAGAAGACCTTTGCCGTAGGCGCTCACTTTGGCGTCGTCCTGGTCTGCAGCAATGCCCCTGGGGACGAGGAGATTGTGACCGAGGTCGCGACTTTTCGCAGCGATGGCGCCTACTCCGACGGCAGGCGTCCGGACGCGGTGCGATTCTCCACCAGCCCGGAAGAGGATGTGAAGCGCCGCGACTTCACCATCAACGGCATGATGCTGGACCCGGAGGTGCTTGCCACGACCGGGAGGGCCAGGGACGCAGTACTTGACTTCGTGGGCGGCATGAAGGACCTGAATGCCGGCCTGATACGCGCCATCGGAGACCCCGGCGAGCGCTTCGCCGAAGACAAACTGCGCATGTTGCGGGGCGTACGCTTTGCCGCACGCTTCGCCTTCGATCTCGAGCTGGCAACCGCCGGAGCAATCCAGGAGCTATCCCCTGCCGTGAGCCAGGTGAGCCGCGAACGGGTGCGCGAAGAACTAACCCGGATGCTCACCGAGGGCCAGGCGCGGCGCGCCTTCGAGCTGCTGGATGTGACTGGGCTGCTGGCCCAGGTGCTGCCCGAGGTGACCAAGATGAAGGGTGTGGCGCAGCCTCCGCAATACCACCCTGAAGGCGATGTGTGGATGCATACCCTGTTGTTGCTGGACGGGCTGCCTGCTGGGTGCCCAGCTGCCCTAGCCTGGGCCGCCTTGCTGCATGACGTGGGCAAACCGGCCACTTTTCGCATTGCGCCGGACCGCATACGTTTCGACGGGCATGTGGAAATAGGGTTGCGTATCGCCGCAGAGATTTGCCGCCGTCTCAGATTTCCCAATCACGAAACCGAGCAGATCCTGCTGCTCATCGCCAACCACATGCGCTTCGGCGAGGTGCGGAAGATGAAGGAGTCGACGCTGAAACGGTTCTTTCGGCTACCGCACTTTGACCAGCACTTGGCGCTTCACCGGCTCGATTGCCTTTCGAGCCATGGATCTCTGGACTTGTACGACTTTGCCCGGCAGCGTTTCGAGACATTGCCGCAGGAGCAGGTGCGGCCGACCCTGCTGCTGACCGGTAAGGATCTGATTGAAGCCGGATATCTACCCGGGCCGCAGTTCACCCAGATGCTCACCATGGCTGAGGATGCGCAGCTCGAAGGCGCCGTTCACACCCGCGACCAAGCCCTCGCTGTGATCCGGGATCGCTGGCCCCAACCGTGAGATTCTTATTCACCACGAATCTCGGGTCTTTACTCACCACGAACCTCCGGGTGCCCCATTCCCCGGATTTCCTGTAAAGCTCGGTGGGGTCAACGAACTTCATGCGGCTTTCCGTGAAGAAAGCCGCACACGCGATCATGGCTGGGGCTGCGCAGTAGGAAATCCGGGGTCCTTCGCGCTTTTTGCGAAGGGTGGGATTAACGAACGCTCGACCTAGGGCTCCACGCCGTGACGCGATAGCTCAAACGAATGCTGGGTACCCATCCTTCGCAAAGAGTGCGAAAGGATGGGCACCCGGCTTTTGGCTCAGCAAAGCTTTACTTCTTTGCGTGCTCGAAACGCTTGTTGACCTCGTCCCAGTTGACCGTGCCCCACCAGGCGGCAAGATAGTCTGGCCGTTTGTTCTGGTATTTGAGGTAGTAGGCGTGTTCCCAGACATCATTGCCCAAAATGGGAAAGAGACCCTGAGAAATCGGACTGTCCTGGTTTGGGGTGGTGATGACCTTTAGTTTCCCGCCTTCCCAAACGAGCCAGCCCCAGCCGGAGCCAAACTGCTTGGCAGTGGTCTCGTTGAATAGCTTTTTGAAATCCGCGAAGCTGCCGAAATCCTTCTTGATCTGGTCTCCGATTTTTCCCGTGGGCTCGCCGCCTCCGTTGGGCTTCATGATCAGCCAGAACATGCTGTGGTTTACATGGCCGCCGCCATTGTTGCGCACTACGGCGCGGATGTCCTCTGGGATGGTGCTCAGGTTGCGCAGCAGATCCTCCGGCGAGTGCTTCGCCAGGTCGGGATGCTTCTCGATAGCGCCGTTGAGGTTGTTGACGTATGCGGCGTGATGCTTGTCGTGATGAAGTTTCATCGTTTCGGCATCGATGTGCGGTTCAAGCGCGGCGTAGTCATAGGGAAGCGGTGGCAATTCGTAAGCCAAAATATCCTCCTGGATTGATCCATCATCCTCTGGGATGAGTCTGGGATCAGCTTGCCCGATCGGGGCGTAGTGCGGGTTAGGGAGACCATTAGCGGGCAAAAGCGATTGGGCGCAACGGTTGCGCCTGATTACCCCCTCCAATATTGCGTCTCCATCCTATGGGATGCAACTCGGGCCCGCCAGATGCTGCGGAATGTCAGGGGCGGTCTCATGGCTCTAAGAGCCAGTAACCAGACAGCCCCCCCACCCCCTCGTGGAGCTATTGGCCAGGAACCATGGGTTTACACTCAAAGTAGTTTTGCCGTGCTGCCGCGCCGAAGCATTCAAATCGGTTCAATTTGGGGTTTGAGAATAAATTTGCATTGACCCGGACACGAATAACCCGCAGGCAGCTTTTGCGCCAGGCAGGCGCCACCGGAGCGCTCGCCTGGGGCGCGTCAGGATTAGCCGCCGGCGAGGCGCTGCAGGACCAGCAAACTGCGCCGCCTACCGCTGGAACTGCTCCCAAGACCGAGAGCCAGGCGGCGGAGAAGTACGCTCACCCGCCAGGCGTCTTCATCAACCGGCCTCTTACCCAGGTCTCCAAAGCGGCGGATGCCCTGATGGACGACATGGCGGGCCGGAATTCTGATTTCTTCTTCAATGAAGCGAGTCCCAGGAGCGGTCTGGTGCGCGACCGGGCGCCGGTCATCGGACGATCGCTCAGCCGGGTGGCGAGCATTGCCGCGACCGGCTTTGGATTGAGTGCGCTGTGCATTGCCGCCAAATATGACTACTTGCGCCCCATCGATTGCGAGCAGCGGGTGGAGAAGACCCTGGCCTTTCTGTTGGAAGAATGTCCGCACGAGCACGGTTTTCTTTACCACTTCATCGACATCGATAGCGGACAGCGCCTCTTTGGCAGTGAGCTGTCGTCGATCGATACGGCGCTCTTGCTCTGTGGGGTGCTGCACTGCCGCCAGTACTTTACCGGCAATTCCCGCATAGAAGCGCTGGCCACCACGTTTTACCGCCGGATCGACTGGCAATGGATGATGAACGGGGGCACGACGCTTTCCATGGGTTGGCTGCCCGACCAGGGTTTCCTCAAGAATAGATGGGATATCTACTCCGAGCTGACCACGATGTACCTGCTGGCGATTGGCTCGCCCACTCACCCGGTTCCCGCCGAGGCGTGGGAATCGGTCCAGCGGCCGGTCGTGTCCTATGGAGGAATCGACTACATCAGCGGCGCCGCGCCCCTTTTTATTCACCAGTACCCACAGGCCTGGTGCGATTACCGCAACCTGCGCGACCGGCACGCCAACTACTTCACCAACTCAATTGCCGCAACCCGGGCGCACCAGCTCTGGTGCCTGGTGCAGGGGCAGAAGTTCTCCTGGATCGATCAGGATATGTGGGGCATTTCAGCCTCCGATTCCCGCCAGGGATACCGCGTCTGGGGCGGTCCACCGTCGATCGGACCGCTTGACGGAACGCTGGTGCCTTGCGCCTCCGCGGGCTCGCTGGTTTTTCTGCCCGCGGAATGTTCTCACGTGTTGTTAACCATGCGGGAACGATTTGGAGATAAGCTTTACGGGCGTTATGGATTTGCCGATGCCTTCCAGCCAAAAGTCGGGTGGTATGGCGAGGACGTTATCGGGATCGACGTGGGTATCCAANNCTGATGGCGGAAAACCTGCGCAGCGGTTTTGTATGGGAATACTTCATGAAGAATCGAGAGATTGTCCACGCCATGCGGGAGGTCTCCTTTCACCCCGATCCTGACGCAAACACCCAGGTACTTTGAAGCGGTAGACGCCTTTGGTGCACCACGACGATGAAACGAGGTTATTTCTCCTCGCTTCGGCTGGGTGAACTTTCAGCAGTTCTGCGCTCGCGCGATGCTTTCGTGGGCTGTGGAAAATTCCCGGGCCCGCTTATTTTCAAGTCCTTTGTAACTTCGATCGCATCCATCCGTCAGGTACTCTGCAATCTCAGTTTCCTTTTAGTATTTCTAAGGGACAGGACTCACCCGGCCGCAAAGGGATGCCACCAAGAGCAGCCTGTCCAGGCAATGCCCACGGCGGCGATCGTGAGGAAGGCAGGACGATGACGGATCAGACTTCCAGCTACCGCTGGATTGAGGGGCAGGGCTCGGCATTTGGCTGGCCCGGAGTAGAGGCACGCTGGACGTCCAGCGAAAAAGATTCTGTCGGCATGGCGTACTCCGCCTCCAGCCGCATCTGGTACACGGTTTCGCATGGCATCCTGAACGAAATCTACTATCCCACCATCGACCGGCCACAGACCCGGGACATGGAGTTTCTGTTGACCGACGGCGAGACATTTGTCCACGAAGAGAAACGCGATCTCGATCGGACCTTTGAATATATCGACGCCTGTTCATCAGCCGTTCGGCTAACCAATACCGATCGCCTGGGCCGCTACAAGATCATCAAGGAGATCATTGCCGATCCCCATCATCCCGTGGTGCTGATGCGGGTACGTCTGGAAGGCGATGAGCGGGTGTTGTCGCGGATGAAAGCCTACGCGCTGCTGGCGCCACACCTGGATGTTGGAGGATCGGGCAACTCCGGCTCCGTGCTGGACCTGTCGGGCAAGAAGGTGCTGGTGGCATGGAAGAATGGCCTCTCGCTCGTCATGGCGGCAAGCTGCGGATTTAGTCGTGCCAGTTGTGGCTACGTGGGCAGGAGTGACGGCTGGCAGGACGTGATGAACAACTTCCACATGGATTGGGAGTTCGGCTCCGCGCTCGATGGCAATATTGCGCTGACCGGCGAGATCGACATCAACCTGAACCGCGAGTTTGTAGTAGCGATCTCCCTCGGAGACGGGCAACACTCGGCTCTAACCACGGCCTTGGGCGCAGTGACGACGCCCTTCGACCCCAACCTGCAGCGCTTTAACGAGCAATGGCATCGGGCCGGAACGCCAGAGGCGTTGGCGGGCGCCTCCCGCGATGCTGGCCGGCTTCTTCAGGTGAGCCAAAACGTCATCCTGTCCCATGAGGACAAGTTCTATTCCGGCGCCTTCATCGCCTCGGCTTCCATTCCCTGGGGCCAGTACAAAGGAGACGATGATCTGGGTGGCTACCATCTTGTCTGGACCCGCGATATGGTGCAGAGCGCCACCGCCCTTTTAGCGTGCGGTCGCGTGGACACGGCCCGGCGCGCCCTGGTGTACCTGGCCTGCACGCAGAAGCCGGATGGGAGCTTTGCCCAAAACTTCTGGATTAACGGGACCCCCTACTGGATGGGCATTCAACTCGATGAGGTCGCCTTCCCCATCATTCTGGCGTGGCGGCTTTGGAAGCTGAACGGCCTGGGAGGTTTCGACGTCTTTCCCTTCGTGGAGCGCGCCGCCGGATTCATGGTGCGCCACTGCCCGGTGACCCAGCAGGAGCGTTGGGAAGAGGCTGCCGGTTACTCGCCCTCGACCCTGGCGGCGGTGATCTCCAGCTTGATATGCGCTGCCGATCTCGTGCGCGCGAATGGAGCGGCTGAGCTGGCCCATTTCTTCGAAGAACATGCGGACGGCATCGAAGCCCAACTTGAAGACTGGACAGTGACCGACGACGGCACGTTGTTGCCCGGCGTGAAGCGGCATTACATGCGCATTCGTCCGCCGCGGTGCGGGGACCCCTATGCGGGCGAAAACTGTAGCGAAGAAATAGTCCGCATCAACAACCGGGGACCGGGAGAGAGGATGGATTTCGAAGCACGCAACGTGGTCGACGCAGGCTTTCTGGAATTGGTGCGGTATGGAGTGCGGCGTGCGGATGATCCGCTCGTGGTTGATTCGCTGAAGGTGATCGATCACACTCTGAAGGTGGAAACTCCTGCGGGGCCGTGTTGGAGACGCTATAACCATGACGGCTATGGACAGCGGCACGACGGGGCTCCGTACCTGGGCTGGGGACAAGGCCGCGCCTGGCCGCTCTTGACGGGCGAGCGGGCGCACTATGAACTGGCGGCGGGCAACGATGTGGCTCCTTATATCCGGGCGCTCGAAGGGTTCAGCTCGGAGGGCGGCATGCTGCCCGAGCAGATCTGGGATGCACCAGATCTACCCGAGAGGGGAATGAAGCTGGGCAAACCTACGGGAGCGGCCATGCCGCTGGTGTGGGCACACGCGGAGTATGTCAAGCTGCTCCGGTCGGTGACCGATGGCGAGGTATTCGACCGCATCTCCGCGGTCGCGGAGCGCTACGGAAAGGGCAAACGTGGCACTCCCATCGAGGTCTTCCGCCTGGAGCGGCAATTGCAGAGCATTCCTGCGGGAAGAAAGCTGCGTCTGCTGGCGGATGAGCACTTTTTCCTGGTGTGGTCCGTGGATGACTGGAAGACGGTCCGGGAGGCGGAGAGCCGCTCCGTGGGTTGTGCGGGCCATTTCGCCGATATGGAGACGGAACCGGGCAAAGCCGGCCGGGTGATCTTTACCATGCGTTGGCAATTGCAGGACCGCTGGGAGGGCCGCAATTTCGAAGTCCGGCTGGACCCGGTCAATCCGGAGACGGGAAAACCGCAGGCCTCATCCTAGCTGGCAGGTTGGGAAACAGACCCAGGGAAACACGATGGACGGTGGAACGCCGGCTGACCGTGGCAGCGTAGCCGGCGGAAGACGCGAACGCGAAACCGAAGTATTCTCGAGAGGAAGAGCGAGGTTGCTATGAGTGAACTGGATCAATTGTCGATCAACGCACTGCGATTTTTAGCCGTTGATGCCGTAGAGAAGGCGAAGAGTGGGCACCCTGGGGCGCCTCTGGGCGATTCCCCGATGACCTATCTTCTCTTTCACGAGTTCATGCGTCATAACCCGGCGAACTCGAAATGGACCAACCGCGATCGCTTCGTCCTGTCCAATGGGCATGCGTCGGCGATGCTCTATGCGGTGTTGCACCTGACCGGTTACAAAGTCGCCATCGAGGATCTGCAGCAGTTTCGCCAGTACGGCTCCATCACGCCCGGCCATCCCGAGTACGGCGACACGGACGGAGTTGAAGTGACCACCGGACCGCTGGGCCAGGGTTTCGCCATGGGCGTGGGCATGGCTATCGCCGAGAAACATCTCGCCGCGCGGTACAACCGCCCGGGATACGACATCGTGGATCACTACACCTACGTCATGTGCGGCGATGGCGACTTGATGGAAGGAGTCTCGCACGAAGCGGCCTCGCTCGCCGGCACCCTCGCCCTGGGCAAGATGATTTATTTCTACGACGACAACCTCATCTCGCTCGACGGGCCGACGGCGTTGTCCTATACCGAGGATGTGACCGGGCGTTTCGCGGCCTATCACTGGCACGTGCAGATGGTGGACGATGGCAACGATCTCGAGGCCATTTCGCTGGCCATCAAAGCCGCCCAGGCAGTGAAGGATCAGCCTTCATTGATCCGCGTGCGCACGGTCATTGGTTATGGCAGCCCCAAGGCAGGCACCAACAAAGCGCACGGTGAGGCGCTGGGTCCGGAAGCGACCAAGGAAACCAAGCGGAAATTGAACTGGCCCGAAGACAAGAGCTTCTATGTCCCGGAGGAGGCGGCGAAGAACTGGCTACAGGCCGTGGACAAGGGCAAGAAATACGAGCAGGACTGGAATGATCTCTTCGCGCGTTACAAGAGAGACTTCCCTGACGTGGCCGCGGAGTTTGAGCGCGTGCAATCGGGCGTGTTGGCCACTGGCTGGGAAAAAGGCCTGCCGGCCTTTCCGGTTGATAAGCCGATTGCTACGCGCAGTGCCGGCGGTGAGATCATGGATGCCATTGTTGATGCGGTGCCCGAGCTGATCGGGGGCGCCGCCGATCTGACCAGCTCGACCCGGACAATTTTCAAGAAAAGTGGCAACTTCCATCTCGATCCGGCAGGCCGCAATATCTTTTTCGGCGTGCGTGAGTTTGGCATGTGCGCGGCGGTCAATGGGATGGCCGTCCACGGCGGCTTGATTCCCTTTGGATCGACATTTTTCTGCTTCAGCGACTACTGCAAGCCGGCCCTTCGCCTTGCCGCGCTGATGCACGCGCACTCGCTCTTCGTGTTCACCCATGATTCGATCGCGCTCGGTGAAGATGGACCGACGCACCAGCCGATCGAGCAACTCACTATGCTGCGGGCCATGCCCCATATGACAGATTTTCGCCCTGCGGATGCCAACGAGACGGTTGCTGCATGGCGGCTGGCTCTGGAACGGAAACAGCCGGCATTCATGGCCCTTTCACGGCAGAACCTGCCTGTCCTGGACCCTGCGAAATACAAAGTCGCCGAGGGCGTGCAAAAAGGCGCTTACATTCTGCAGGACGGGGGCGCCTCCCCCGATTTGCTGATCGTCGCATCCGGCGCTGAGGTCTGGCCAGTTCTGGACGCTGCGGCGGCCCTGAAGAAGGAAGGTATCTCTGCGCGCGTGGTCTCCATGCCCAGCTTCCGCATCTTCGAAGAGCAGCCGGATGCCTACCAGAAGCAGGTCTTCCCCGATCATCTGCCGGCGCTGGCAGTGGAAGCCGGCGCCCCCATGTGCTGGTGGAAGTATGTCGGCCGCCACGGAGACGTGATCGGCCTGGAACGCTTTGGCGCTTCCTCGCCGGGACCGAAGGTCCTGGAAGAACTCGGATTCGGTGCGGACAACATCACCAAACGCGCCAAGCAGCTGCTGGAGCGGGTAAGGCCCGCGGCGGCTGCCGGCAAATCGTGAAACACAACGTGGGCACGGTAGGTAGCGCAACAAAACGACGGGTGGGATAAACGACCCGGATTTCCTGTCGGGGGTTGGTGGATCAGCGAACTTCATGCGGCTTTCCTTAAAGAAAGCCGCACACACGGCCATTATTAGTGCCGCGCACAGGAAATTCGGAGGGCGGTGGTTGTCGAGATTCGTGGGTGCAGTCGCCGCCGAGGAACATCGGTAAGAAGTTCGCTCGAGAGCAGATTTCTATGTTGATGCACCAGCAGTAAAGGCAATGGGTCGGAGATCCAGGCATGACAGAGATCAGCACGATTCTGTGGGATGTTGGCGGCGTTCTGCTGACCAATGGCTGGGATCACGCCGGGCGGGCTGCGGTCCTGGAGCATTTCGGCGTGGACCGCGCCTCGGTCGAACCCCGGCATGAGGTGGCCAACGACCCGTGGGAGAAGGGCTTGATGACCGTGGAGCAGTATCTCCAGCAGACGGTCTTTTTCGAACCTCGACCCTTCACGCCGGCAGCCTTTCTTCAGCAAATGAAGGAGCGGTCACAGCTACTGCCAAATGGCGCCATCCGAATCCTTCAGGAGCTTGCGGCATCAGAGGAAGTGGAGCTCGCAATGCTCAACAACGAGGCCCGGGAACTCAATGACTACCGGATCGAACGCTTCGCGTTGGGATTGTACTTCGATGTATTCCTGAGTTCCTGCTATCTGGGCCTGCGCAAACCGGACGAGAAGATCTTCGAGGTGGCGCTCGATGTCCTGCAGCGCGATCCGGAGGAAGTGGCCTTTATCGATGACCGGGAGCAAAACTGCGCCGCCGCGGAAGCATTAGGAATTCACGCAATCCGCTATCACGATGAAGCACAATGCGTGCAGGCGCTGGAGCACCTGGGGCTGCACACCCTCGTACGGACCTAGACAGAATATTGTGAGCAAGGAGCAAATCTCATGGCAACCACGGAAATAGAGTTTTCTCCCGAGCAGTTGAAGGAGGCGAAGAGCGCCGAGCGAATTCCTGAGCCCGCGGTCGTGGTCATTTTTGGCGCGTCCGGTGACCTGACCAAGCGCAAACTGTTGCCTGCTCTCTTCCATCTGGAGCAATCCGGCCTCTTGCCGGCGGAATTCGCGGTGGTCGGGGTGGCCCGGCGTCCACTGCGGGATGAGTTCGCCAAAGATATGCGGGAAGGCATTCTGCAATTCGGGGGAGTAAAGGAAGGTGACAAGAAGCTGGATGGATTCATGGAGCGCGTCAGCTATTACGCGATGAACTTCGATGACCCGGAAGGCTATGGGAAATTAAAGACCCTGCTCGAAGGCATCGACGGGCAGCACGGCACCAAAGGGAACCGGCTCTTCTACCTGGCCACGGCGCCGGAATATTTCGCCGACATCATTCATCAGCTTGGCGCGCATGGAATGGCGAAACCCCAGGTGGGCACTGTGCACACCATCATCGAGAAGCCCTTCGGCCACGATCTGGCTTCGGCGCGGGAGTTGAACGACGATGTGAACGGGGTCTTTGCCGAAGATCAGATCTTCCGCATCGATCACTACCTGGGCAA